>CAZMNP010000252.1:0-2512 GCA_964567675.1 uncultured Actinomycetes bacterium | reverse complement strand
TTCCCGCTCGCGGCGCCCGAGGTCGTCATCGGACGCGACCCGGACGCGACCATCTCGATCTCCGAGGGCACCGTGAGCTGGCGTCACGCGAAGCTCGAGCCGCGTGGCACCGGGTGGAGCGTGACCGACCTCGGCAGCACGAACGGCACCTCGGTGAACGGCCGGGTGCTCGAGGCCAACCGCGAGCAGCCCCTCGAGCCCGGCGCCGAGGTCCGCGTCGGCGAGGTCACGATGCGGTTCGAGCAGGCGCCCTGATGCAGGTCGACTTCCTCGACTCACTCCGCAACGAGGCCGAGCGCGAGATCATGGCGTGCATCGGCTGCAACGACTGCCTTCTCGCGTGCCCGCTCCCCGAAGCGCGGCACGTGACGATCGCCGAGCTGAACCACGCGGTGCTCGACGAGCGGATCGTCTCGGCGAGCGTGATCGAGTTCGTGCAGGCGTGCACCCAGTGCCAGCAGTGCGTGCCGGTCTGTCCGGCCGACCTGCACCGCGCGGACATCGTGCTCTACAACAAGATGAAGGTCGAGGAGGTCGCGCCCGACCGCGAGATGCCGCTGCAGGTCGGGCCGAACATCTCGGGATCCGGGTGGACGCTTCACGCGCTCGCCAGTCACCTGACCACGTTGCCGCTGTTCGAGGGCGTGGAGGAGCCGGCGATCCGGCGCGCGCTCCTGTCGACGACGATGCGCCGCCTTGACCCGGGCGAGGTCCTGGTCCGCGAGGGCGAGTTCCACGAGCGCCTGTTCGTCATCGTCGACGGCAACGTCGAGCAGGTCGCGTCGTTGGGACTCGGCGAGGCGGCGCGGATCCTGCTGCTCGGCCCGGGGTCGTTCCACGGCGAGATGGCCGTGATGGGGAACCAGGAGGAACCGTTCACGATCACCGCGGTGCACTCCGCCACGGTCCTGGAGTTCCCCAAAGCCACGGTGTTCCGCCTGATGCGCGAGGCGGCCACGTTCAAGCGCACGATGGACGAGCTGTACCGTCGCAAGGCCGTTTGGACCCACGCGCGCACCGCGCCGCTGCTGGCGGGACTCCCGGACGACTCCGTCGGAGAGCTGCTCGACCGCGCGCAGTTCCGAGTGCTCATGCCCGGCGAGGTCGTGTTCCGCGAGGGCGACCAGCCGGGCGACCTGCACCTGGTCCGCTCGGGCTTCCTGCGCGTCTCCCGCACGTTCGGCGCCGACGAGCGCGTCCTGCAGTATTTCCGCTCGGGCGACGCCTTCGGGGGCGTGGCGCTGCTGTTCAACCAGCTCCAGTCGGCCACCGTGAGCGCGAACACGCGGTCGGAGGTCGTGACGATCCCCGGGGCGGTCGTGGTCGCGCTCCTCGAGAAGAGCCCGGAGCTGCGGCGCACGCTGATCGACGAGGCCACGCGCGCCGAGGAGGGCCTGTTGCAGATGGGCGGCTCGGCGCTCCGGCCGCCCCCGAAAGATCGCGCCAGCTCGCAGATGATGTCGCTCGAGGGCCTGTTGGACCGCGGCGTGATGCAGGGTCACGAGGTCCTGCTGATCGACACCTCGATCTGCATCGACTGCGACAACTGCGTCGACGCGTGCGGGCGCCGTCACGGCTACTCGCGCCTCGAGCGCAGCGGGCTGCAGCTCGGCAACCTGCTGTTCCCCTCGGCGTGCCGTCACTGTGAGGACCCGGTCTGCCTGCTCTGCTCGGTGAACGGCATCGTCCGCGAGCCAGACGGCGAGATCCGCATCGTCCCGGACAACTGCATCGGCTGCGGCGCGTGCGCCGAGCGCTGTCCCTACGACAACATCCAGATGCACGACATCGAGGACGAGCGCGCGAAGGGGATCCTCTCCAAGATCATCCCGCGCCATCGCGACGCGAAAGCCGATCCGACGGAGGGCATCAAGCAGAAGCTCGCCGTGAAGTGCGACCTGTGCGCGGGCTATGACTACTACGCCTGCGTGCACGCCTGCCCGGTCGGCGCGGCCATGCGCGTCGACCCCGTCGAGGTGTTCGGTCGCAACGACGTCCTCATCGGGCTCGAGATGAAGAAGAGCGGAGCGTGAGCCGGGCGACGAAGCCCACGGGTCCTCGCGCCAGGCCGGGCGTGCAGCCCGAGCGGCCGAGGAAGCTGCTCGAGCGCCCCTGGCCGTGGATGATCCTCGCCGGCCTGATCGGCGGAGCGATCGTCGCGCTCGCCCTGTCGATGCTGAAGACGGCGCAGGACGACGGCGGAGACGCGGGCGCCGCGTTCCTGCTCCTCGCCGGGACCGGGCTCGTCGCCGTCGTGCTGATGCTCCTCACCGCGTTCTACTCGGCGCGGAAACGCCGGCGCGTGCTGCAGGAGCACCTGCCCGGCACGATGATGACCTGGCTCAAGGCGCACGTCTGGCTCGGCCTCGTGGCGACCTTCGCGATCGTCGTGCACTGGTGGCTGTACCCGATCAACTCCCGGATCACGACGGGCAAGATCACGCTCGCGATCCTGGTCGTCCTCGTCGTGTCGGGCATCGCGTGGCGCATCGTCTACGTCACCGTGCCGCGC
>CAZMNP010000251.1:0-2751 GCA_964567675.1 uncultured Actinomycetes bacterium | reverse complement strand
CTCCGACACCGTGAGCGCTCGCCATCCGCTGCTCGCCTCGACGGCGCCGCAGATCGCCGACCCGCTCGTGCGCAACCTCGGGACGGTCGGAGGGTCGCTCGCGCACGCCGATCCGGCCGGCGACTGGGGCTCGGCGATGCTGGCGGCCGGCGCGAGCGTGGTGCTCAAGAGCGCCCGCGGCGAACGCGAGGTTCCGATCTCCGAGTTCCTCGTCGACATCTTCACGACGACGCTCGAGCCCGACGAGCTCCTCACGGAGGTCCGGGTGCCGCTCCCCAGCGCGAAGATGGGCGGCGCGTACCTCAAGCTCGAGCGCAAGGTCGGCGACTTCGCAACGGTCGGCGTCGCCGTCCAGGTCGAGATGGCCAACGGCACGATCGGCCGCTCCGGCATCGCGCTCACCGGAGTCGGCTCGAAGAACATCCAGGCGAGTGGCGCCGAGGAAGCGCTCGCGGGGGCGGAGCCGACCGACGACGCGTTCGCCGAGGCGGGACGCCTCGCCGCGGCGGCCTGCAACCCGGTGAACGACGTGCGCGGTTCGGCCGAGTACAAGCGACACATGGTCGAGGTGTACGTGAAACGCGGGCTCGCCCGCGCCGTGGAATCCGCCCGAGCGACCTGATACCCGAGGAGAGCGACCGATGCAGATCACGGTCACGCTGAACGGCACCGAGCGCAGCGCCGACGTCGAACCTCGGCTGCTGCTCGCCCACTTCATCCGGGAGGTCGCCGGTGAGACCGGAACCCACCTCGGATGCGACACCACGAGCTGCGGCGCCTGCACCGTCCTGCTCGACGGCACGCCGGTGAAGTCCTGCACGCTCTTCGCGGTCCAGGCCGACGGCCGGGAGGTCACCACCGTCGAGGGCATGATGGTGAACGGCCAGCTGCACCCGATCCAGGCCGCCTTCAAGGAGGAGCACGGCCTGCAGTGCGGCTTCTGTACGCCGGGCATGATGCTGACGGCGAAAGCTCTGCTCGAGCGCAACCCGCTGCCGAGCGACGACGAGGTCCGCTGGGCGATCTCCGGCAACCTCTGCCGCTGCACCGGCTATATGAACATCGTGAAGGCCATCCAGGCGGCGGGCCGGACGATGGCATCCGAGAACGCCGGCGCGCAGACGCCGGTCGCAGGCTGAGCAAGGCGAAGGAGACCGACATGGCGACGGAAGCAGAAGAGATCCGGGGTATCGGCCATCGCGTCAGGCGCAAGGAGGACGACCGGCTGATCCGCGGCAAGGGAACGTTCATCGACGACGTGAAGTTGCCAGGGATGCTGCACATGGCGATCCTCCGGAGTCCGTTCGCGCACGCGAAGATCAACGGGATCGACACCTCGAAAGCCTCCGCGCTGCCCGGGGTCATCGCGGTGGTGACCGGCGAGCTGATGGCGCAACACAACCTCGCCTGGATGCCGACGATGTCCTACGACACCCAGGCGGTGCTCGCCACGGACAAGGTCCGGTTCCAGGGTCAAGAGGTCGCGGCAGTGATCGCCGAGGACCCGTATATCGCCAAGGACGCGCTCGAGCTGATCGAGGTCGACTACGACGCGCTCGAAGCGGTGGTCACGCCCCAGCGCGCGCTCGAGAGCGACGCGCCGGTGATCCGCACCGACAAAGAGGGCGTCACCTCCAACCATATCTACGACTGGGAGAGCGGCGACAAAGAGGCGACGGACGCGGCGTTCGCCGCGGCCGACGTCGTCGTGAGCCTGGACACGTTCTACCCGCGCTCGCACCCGGCGCCGATCGAGACGTGTGGGTGCATCGCGGACATCAACCCGGCCACGGGCCAGGCGACCATCTACATGACCTCGCAGGCGCCCCACGCGATCAGAACGGTGTTCGCACTCGTCGCGGGCCTGCCGGAAGAGAACATCCGGATCATCTCGCCCGACCTCGGCGGCGGGTTCGGCAACAAGGTGCCCGTCTACCCCGGCTACGTGGTCGCTACGGCCGCGTCGTTGCTGCTCGGGCACCCCGTGAAATGGATCGAGGAAAGGAGCGAGAACCTCATCTCGACCGGCTTCGCGCGGGACTTCCACATGCACGGCGAGATGGCGCTCGCGAGCGACGGGACGATGAAGGGCCTCCGGGTCTCGCTCCTTGCCGACGAGGGCGCGTTCCACGCCGACGCACAGCCCACGAAGTTCAAGGTCGGGCTGTTCCATATCGTGTCGGGTTCCTACGACCTGCCGGCGGCCCACATCTCCGCCACGGGGGCGTACACGAACAAGGCGCCCGGCGGCGTCGCATACCGGTGCTCGTTCCGCGTGACCGAGGCCTCCTACATGATCGAGCGCCTCGTCCAGAACGCGGCGTACGAGATCGGGATGGACCCCGCCGAGCTCCGGCGGAAGAACTTCATCCGCAAGGACCAGTTCCCCTACACGAGCGTGACCGGGTTCGAGTACGACTCGGGCGACTACCACGGGGCGATGGATCTCGCGCTCCAGACGGTCAAGTACGACGACCTTCGCAAGGAGCAGGCGGAGGCCCGCAAGCAGGGCCGGCTGCTCGGCATCGGGCTGGCCAGCTTCACCGAGGTCGTCGGCGCCGGCCCTGCCCACGACTACGACATCCTCGGCCTGAAGATGAACGACGGCGCCGAGCTCCGGATCCACCCGACGGGCAAGGCGATCCTGAAGATCAGCTCCAAGACGCAGGGCCAGGGCCACGAGACCACCTTCGCGCAGATCGTCGCGGAGGAGCTCGGGATCCAGCCCGAGGACATCAAGGTCATGCACGG
>CAZMNP010000250.1:0-9868 GCA_964567675.1 uncultured Actinomycetes bacterium | reverse complement strand
GGCGTACAGCTCGACATCACCGAGCTCAAGCTCGTCGAGGACGAGCTGCGCGCTGCGCGCGACGAGCTCGAGCAGCGCGTCGCGGAGCGGACCGCGGCGCTCGAGGAGACGAACGAGATGATGTCGCTTGAGATCGCGGAGCGCCGGCGCGCGGAAGAAGACCTGCGCGCGACCGAGCAGCGATATCGCCTCCTCGCCGAGAACATCCCCGCCGTGACGTACGTCTGGCAGCGCGACGGCGCGGAGACTCCTCGGTCCTACACGAGCCCGCGGATCGAGCAGATGCTCGGGTACACGTCCGAGGAGTGGGAACGCGAGGACTTCTGGATGTCTCGGCTCCATCCGGACGATCGGACCGCGGTGCTCGCGGCCACGATCCGCTCGGAGAGCACCGGCGAGCCCTTCGCGATGGAGTACCGCTACCTCCACAAAGACGGCCACATCGTGTGGGTGCTCGACGAGGCGGTGCTGCTCTCGCGGGACGGCGACGGACGTCCGGAGTTCCTCCAAGGGGTGATGCTCGACGTCACCGCGCGGAAGGAGGCTGAAGCCAAGGCGAGCCAGAGCGAGCTCCGCTTCCGCGCGCTCGCTGAGCAGGCGCCGGCCATCACGTACGTCGCGGACCTCAGCGAGGGGACGCCCGGCCGGGTGACCTACGTGAGTCCGCAGGTGCTGTCGGTGCTCGGGTATACCCAAGAGGAGTGGGAGCGGGACTGGTTCTCGATGGTGCATCCGGATGACCGGGACGGGGTCACGGATGGCGTGGCCCGCATCTTGGAGACGGGCGAGCCCTACACCCTGGAGTACCGGTACATCCACCGTGACGGCAGCACGAGATGGGTGCGCGACTACGGAACGGTGATCTCCCTTGACGCCCTCGGGCGGCCCTTCGAGATCCAGGGCCTGATCGTGGACACGACGGACGCCGAGCGTGCCGAGCAGGAGCGCCGCGAGGCGGACGCGCGCTACCGCGCGCTCGTGGAGCAGATGCCGGCGATCAGCTACATCGAGCTCCCCGGCAGCGACCCGACCAAGGCGTCGTTCACGTACCTGAGCCCGCAGGCCGAGCGGATCTTCGGGGTCCCGGCCGAGGTGCTCATGGACGACCCCGGCCACTTCGGGCGGATGGTCCACCCCGACGATCGCGAACGCGTGCTCGCGGCCAACGCCGACAGCGAGGCGACCGGCGAGCCCTTCGACGAGGAGTTCCGTGTCGTTCGCGACGACGGCCAGGTCGTGTGGCTGCACAGCCGTGCGACGCTCATCCACGACGAGCACGGCAAGCCGATGTTCTGGCACGGGGTCGCCCTGGACCTCACGTCCCAGCGCGACGCCGAAGCGTCGCTCCGCGAGTTGGAGGAACGCTACCGGTTGCTCGCGGGCCGGGTCCTCGGACTCGAGAGGCAGGAGTGAGCGCGGCGCTACAGGCGGGGGCGAAGCTCACGCAGCGACTCGGGCAGATAGGCGTGCAACGCCTTGGGTAGCACGACCGAACCGTCCGCCTGCTGATCGTTCTCGAGGATCGCGATCAGCGTTCGCGAGATCGCCGTGGCCGTCCCGTTGAGCGTGTGGAGGACCTCGATCTCGCCGGAGGCGCGACGAACGCGCGTCTGGAGCCGCCGGGCCTGGTAGTCCGTGCAGTTCGAGCACGACGTGAGCTCCCGGTACCGCTGCTGGCCCGGCAGCCAGACCTCGATGTCGTACTTCTTCGCCGCCGCGCCGCCGAGATCTCCCGCGGCGATGTTCACGACGCGATACGGCAGGTCGAGGTTGCCGATGATCTCCTCTTCGATCCCCACCAGGAACTCGTGCTCGTCCCACGAAGACTCCGGCGTCGTGAACGAGAACATCTCGACCTTGTCGAACTGGTGGACCCGGAACATGCCGCCGAGGTCCTTGCCGTACGAACCAGCTTCGCGACGGAAACAGGTCGAATACCCGGCGTAGCGAACCGGCATCGAGGCCTCATCCAGGATCTCGCCCATGTGGAACGCGGCGAGCGCGACCTCGGACGTGCCCGCGAGGTACAGGTCGTCCTTCGTCACGTAGATGTTGACCTCGTCCGTCGGCAGGAAGCCGGATCCGTACATCGTCTCCTCGCGGACGAGGACCGGCGGGATCACCGGTGTGAAGCCGCGTTCGCCCAGGAGGTCGAGCGCGTGGCGGACGAGCGCGAACTGCACGTGCACGATGTCGCCGAGCAGGTAGACGAACCGGGATCCGCTCGTCCTCGCACCGCGCTCGGTGTCGAGCACGCCGAGCGCCTCGCCGAGCGCCGCGTGGTCCTGCGGTTCGAAGTCGAACACCGGCGGCTCGCCGTGCTTGCGGATCTCGACCGCGTCTTCGTCGGTGAACCCGTCCGGCGCGGACGGGTGGGGCACGTTCGGCGTGCGCGCGAGGAGGTCGCCCAGCCGCCGCTCCGCCTCGGCGAGTTGCGGCTCGAGCTCCTTGAGCTCCGCCGACACGTGGCTCACCTCGGCGATCAAGCGCTGCTTCTCCTCGCCGGCCGCGGTCCCGATCGACTTCGACACGCGGTTCTGCTGCGCCCGAAGCTCCTCGACGCGCGCGGTCAGCGATCTTCGGAGCTCGTCGGCCTCGAGCAGCTCGTCGACGAGGTGGGCGAGGTTCCTCCGCGCGAGCCCGCGACGGAATGGTTCGGGGTCCTCGCGGATCGCCTTGATGTCGAGCACGGCTAGACCTTCGCTTCCTCCGCCTTCGGGGCGTCGGTCCGCGCCTGCTGCGGTGGTGGCGGCGTCCCCGGCTGAGCGCCCTGAGCCGCCTGCTGGTCCATCGTGCTCTGGCCCTGGAAGATCGCGCCGTCCTCGACCACCAGCGTCTTCGAGGTGATGTTGCCGTCGACCCGTCCTCCCCGTGCGATCTCCGCCCGCCCCTTCACGACGATCGAACCCTTGAACCGGCCGGCGACAGAAACGTTCTGTGCGCGGATGTCGGCCTCGACCTGGCTCGTCGGCGCCAGCATGACGTCGCCGTCCGCGTTCACCTGCCCCTTGATCTGCCCGTCGATGCGCAGCGATCCCGCCGAGACGACGGTGCCCTCGAGCTTCGCACCCTGTCCGATGATCGTGACCTCTCCGCTCTGCTGTTCTGCCATCGCCCGTCCCTCCGTCCGTTGTTGATCGACGGCACCGGCCTCCGCGTCCTCGCGCCGCCAGATCACGTGGCCGTCACCGCTTCCCGAGGCGCCTCGAGCGCCTGCCGGATCGCTTCTTCCTCTTCGATCGAAAGGTTGTAGTGACTCCGCGCTTCGACGATCGGCTTCGCGTAGACGCGCGTGTCCTGCCGTCCGTTGATCGACGTCACCACGACGCCGTTGCCCCTGGCGTCAAGGAGGGCACACGAGAAGGACAGGCGCCCACCCACGTCCTCGAACGCGTCGTACCGGACGAGGCCGACGCGGCGAACGGCACCGTCGAGCAGCCCCTCCTGCCGCCGGTCCGTTGCCGAGAGCGACTTCACGGCCGCCTCGAGGCGTTGGATCTGGCGAGCATGGCCTTCCAGGACCCCGCGCAGGACGTCGTCCATCTGGATCGGTCCCCGAGGCTCGTTGCGGCGGCGTCCCTGCGAGAGCGCGGACAGAAGGAGCGTGAGCGCGCCGAGCCCGAGCGAGATGAGCACCAGCAGGGTGAGCGTTTCGGCGGAGAAGGTCATGGGGCCTCGGGTTCGGTCGGAACGGCTCGGATGGGTCGGATAGCCACTGACCTGCGGCGTTGCGGAACCGGGAGTATACAATCGACCTCCTCGCGGTCGAACGAACCGCGTCGAAGGTTCTGGTGGATGCGGGTTGCCTACTTCGACTGTATCGCCGGGATCACCGGCGATACGTCGCTCGCAGCCCTTCTTGACGCCGGTGTCGACCTCGACGAGGTCCGGGCACGCCTGGCAACGCTCCCGCTCGAACCGTTCGAGCTCGAGGTCGAGCAGGTCGAGGAGCATGGGCTCCGGGCGACGCGGGTGGGCGTTCGAGCGGATACGCCTGCCGGCGTGATCCGGACCTACGCGAGCGTTCGTGCCCTCCTCGACGGCGCCGATCTGCCTCCCGAGGCCCACCGGCTGGCCCACCGCATGTTCCGGCTGTTCGCCGAGGCCGACTCGCGCGTGCACCGCCGCGAGCCGGAGAACGTCATCTTCCACGACGGCCTGGACGCCATCGTCGCGATCGTCGGCACGGCCTTCGGTCTCGCCGCGCTCGGCGTCGAACGCGTTTTCTCCTCCGCCGTCCCGACGGGTCTGGGCATGGCCAAGACGGAGCACGGAGCGATGCCGATCCCCTCGCCGACGGTCGTCGAGTTGCTCCGGGGGGCTCCGTTGTTCTCGCGAGGCGTCGCGGCCGAGCTCACGACCGCCACGGGCGCCGCGATCCTCGCCGCAACCGTCGAGGGATACGGCGAGATCCCCGCGATGCGGCTGGAGGCCATCGGCTACGGCGCCGGCTGGCAGCGTCTGGACTTCCCGAACCTGCTCCGGATCCTCGTCGGTGAGGAGGAGCCGGCGGCGTCGCGGCCGAGCGTCGCCGGCGCTCCCGACCTGCGTCTGGTCACCGAGCTCGCCGAGCCCGTCGAACCCGAGGACGCGGGCTGACCGATCGCCGACGCCTGCCCGCGAGCACCGCCTATCTCGTCCTCGAGGCCGCGCAGGGTCCGCTCGCCACCTTGCTTGGGACGCTCTTCTCCGTCTACCTCATCGTCGATGCGGGTCTGGATCCGTTCCGTCTGCTGATCCTCGGCACGGTCCTCGAGGCTTCGGTCCTCGTCTTCGAGGTCCCAACGGGGGTCGTCGCCGACGTCGTCTCAAGGCGGCTCTCCGTGATCGTGGGGCTGTTCGTCATCGGCGCCGGCCTATTCGTCACCGGCGCGTTCGAGTCCTTCGGCTTGCTCGTGCTCGGCTCGACGCTGTGGGGGCTCGGCTGGACGTTCGTGAGCGGCGCCGAGGAGGCGTGGATCGCCGACGAGGTCGGCGAGGACGAGGCGGCCAAGCTCTACCTGAGGGGGGCGCAGGCCGGGCAGCTCGGTGCGTTGCTCGGCATCCCGGTGGCCGTCGCGCTCGCCACGGCCGACCTCGGCCTGCCGATCGTCGTCGCCGGTATCGGATGGATGGTGCTCGGGCTCGCGATGGCGTTCCTCATGCCCGAGGAGCACTTCAACCGAACGGTGAACGGCGAGCGCAAGCGCATGGTCCGCACGCTCACCGAGGGCGTTCGGACGGTGCGCCGGAACCACGTCCTCGTCCTCGTGCTGGTCGTCGCGGCGCTCCACGGCATGGCCACCGAGGGATTCGATCGTCTCTCGCAGCTCCATCTCCTCCGGGGGACGTCGTTCCCCGAGGTCGGCCGTCTCGGCCTGGTGGTTTGGTTCGGCGTGATCGAGGCCGTCGGCCTGCTCCTCGCGATCGCCGCGACCGAGATCTTGAAGCGCAAGGCGGACGTCGCGAGCCATGCGGGTACGACCCGCGTGCTCGCGGGGATCGACCTGCTTCTGGTCGCCTCGGTCGTCGCGTTCGGTTTGCTCGGCGCGTTCTGGTTCGCGCTTCTCGCTTACTGGACGGTCGCCTTCCTCCGCGAGGTGCGCGAGCCCGTGTTCACGGCGTGGGTCAACCGCGGTCTCGACTCCTCGACACGCGCCACGGTGAACTCGATGGCCGGCCAGATGGACGCGGTGGGCCAGATCGCCGGCGGACCGACGATCGGACTCGTCGCCGTCTGGTCGGGGGTACCGGCCGCCATCGCGGTGGCGGGGCTCCTGCGTGCGCCGGCGCTCGCCCTTTACGGGCGCGCGCTCCGGCACGGCGTCGGAACGAGCTCCGAGGCATCCCCGCTCGAGGTGGTGCCGGAACCGCACATCCCCGGAACGCCGCAGCCATCCGGTCCCCCACATCGTCCGGGCGCGCCGAACACCCCTGGCGAGTCGAAACCCGACTAGCTAGCGCTCGCGGACTATCCGCCCTCGCACGGTGTCGGGCCGTTCTCGACGCCCGACACGTTGTCGCCGTCGTCGGCGTTGAACGTGTCTTCGCCACGCCCTCCGACCACCCGGTCATCGCCGACGCCGTCGGCCGTCGACAGGCAGTTGTCGTCGCCGGGCCCACCCGAGAGGAGATCGGCGCCACGGTCCTCGGAAACGATCAGGTCGTCCCCGCCCTGCAGGAAGATGCGATCGTCGCCCACCCCGCCGTCGCCGAAGTCCGGCCCGGGCCCGGCGCGGATCACGTCGTTGCCCCGGCCGCCCAGGAAGAAATCGGTGCCGCGCCCGAGCAGGATCCTGTCGTTCCCGCCCCGCCCTCGGACCTGGTCGTCTCCACCCATCGCACAGATCACGTCGTCACCCGTGGTGCCAACCAGCGTGTCGGCCCCGCCGGTTCCGACGATCGTGCATTGCGGCCCCGACGGCGTGGCCGCCGTCGGTGTGGCGACGGCCAGTCCGAACACGGACAGCGAAGCCACGAGCGTTGCGATGCGGAAGCGCATGGCGTCTCCTCCTCGGCCTCGGATGCGGAGCCCAGGGTCTAGTCCCGAACGTGGGCGAGGGGGGAGTTGAACCCCCACGTCCTTGCGGACACAGGAACCTGAATCCTGCGCGTCTGCCAAATTCCGCCACTCGCCCGTGGGGTGGTCATCGTAGCAGCGCCCCCCATCGGCCCAGCCTGGCGGGCATGCGGCAACACGCTGCGGGGTAGAATCGCCGCGACCTCCGCTCTGACCAGGGGAAACGCGACCGCCAGTGCCGATCCTTCGAGACTTCGAGCGACGTCTCGGCGACCTCGTCGAGGGCTTCTTCGCGACGACGTTCCGCTCCGGCTTGCAGCCGGTCGAGCTCGCGAAGCGCGTGATGCGCGAGATGGATGCGAACAAGACCGTCGGAGTCCGCGAGGTCTGGGCTCCGAACCGATTCGCGGTCACGCTCTCCGAGGACGATGCCGGGCGTTTCGAGCAGGCCGAGCAGGCGCTGATCGGGGAGCTCAAGCGCGTCGTCCGCGAGACGGCGATCGAGCGTGGATGGGGGCTCGTCGGCCCACCCGAGATCGAGTTCGTCGTGGACGACCAGCTGACCAAAGGACGGTTCGAGGTCGAGGCATCCTTCGTCGAGGGAGAGGAAGAGCTGGCACCGCTCGGAGGCGGTCAGGCGACGCTCACGCTTTACGAGGGTGGGAAGCCATCCCGCACGTTCGCCCTCGCCAGCCCGGTCATGACCCTCGGGCGCCTCCCGGAGACCGATATCACCGTGCCCGATGCCGGCGCCTCGCGACAGCACGCGAGGATCAGCAACGCCAACGGCGAGTTCGTGCTGACCGATCTCGGCTCGACGAACGGGACGCTCGTCAACGACGAGGTGATCCAGGAGCGGGTGCTCCAGGACGGCGATCGCATCACGATCGGCGAGACCGTCCTCGAGTTCCGGAGGGCCTGAGTGTCGCCATTCGTGCTCTCGGTCCTGAAATATGCCCTGCTTGTCCTGTTGTACTTCTTCGTGTTCCGCGCCGTGCGTTCGGTCTCGGTGGAGATCGCGGGCCGGAAACGCGAGCGCGGGACGACGCAGATGCGCTCCCCGAGCACGGCGCCCCCCGCCAAGCCCTCCAAGGGCGGCAAGCCGCCGACGCAGGTCGTCGTGCACGAGGCCGATGGCGGGAAGGCGCGGACGGTCCGTCTCAAGGACTCGGTCGAGATCGGGCGCCAAGACGGGTGTGCGGTTCGGCTCTCGGACACGTACGTTTCCCAGGTGCACGCGCGGCTGTACGGAGAGAACGGGCCCTGGTACGTCGAGGACCTGGGCTCGACGAACGGCACCTTCCTGAACGACCGAAGGGTATCCTCCCCCGTCGAGGTCCACGCCGGCGACGTCGTCAAGGTCGGCAAGACCGTCTTGGAGTTGCGGCGATGAGGATCGAGGTCGGCCGAGGATGATGATCAAGGTCGGGGCGACGTCGGACATCGGCCAGGTCCGCGAGGGGAACGAGGACTCGTTCCTGGTCCTAGATCCCCTGTACGCCGTCGCCGACGGCATGGGCGGACACCGTGGCGGCGAGGTCGCGTCGAACCTTGCGCTCCAGACGATCCAGCGCCTGTTCACCGCCCAGGAGGGAACGCTCACCGAGCAGGTCGAGCAAGCGAACCGCGCGGTCTTCGAACGGTCGCAGAGCGATCGCGAGGTCGCCGGGATGGGGACGACGCTCACGGCCGCTCTCGTGCAAGGGGCGCAGGTGCGCCTCGCTCACGTCGGGGATTCGCGCGCATACCTCTATCGCGACGGTGAGCTCCAACTGCTGACCGAGGACCACACGCTCGTCCACAAGATGTTGGTGGAGGGCGAGATCACCGAGTCGGAGGCCGAGACGCACCCGCATCGCAGCATCCTGACGCGCGCGCTCGGCGTGGACGGGAACGTGCAGGTCGACGAGGGGATCGTCGAGATGCGGAACGGCGACCGGCTCCTCCTGTGCACCGACGGATTGACCGGCATGGTGAGCGACGAGCAGATCAAGGCCGTGCTCGCGGAGTCCGAGGACCCGCAAGAGGCGGTGGACCGTCTGGTGCGCGCGGCCAACCGCGCCGGCGGGATCGACAACATCACGGCGGTGGTCATCGACTTCGTCGAGGACGGCTCGGGGGACGGGACGAAGCAAGCCGCGATGCCCCACCAGCCGACGAAGCAGCAGCCGGTCCCCACGGTGGTTCCGGCCCCCGACCGGACCGACATCACGGTCGTCGGGCGCCCGATCCCGGAGCCGCCGAAGGACCGCGCCGGCGCTCCAGCACGGGCGAGCCGCGAGCCTGTTCGGCCGCCCTCGGACCGGAGGCCACCGGACCGCCCTCGAAGGAGCGGACGGGCGCTGCGCAAGGCCGGGGTCGGCTTGGGCGTGTTGCTCGCCGTCGTCGTCCTGGGGATGGTCGGACTGCGGTTCTACCTCGACACGCAGTGGTTCGTGGGCGTCTCGAACGGGCGGGTGGCGATCTTCCGCGGCGTTCCGGCGGAGGTCGCGGGGTACGACCTCAACTCCGTCGTCCTCGAGACGACGATCCGCGCCGACGAGGCGCAGTCGCTCGCGCTGTACCGCGAGCTTCCGGATGGGATCACCGCGGACGACCGTGAGGCTGCCGAGGCGATCGTCGAGCAGATCCGCCGCGACGTCGAGAGCCGCCTGACGCAGCCCGTCGGTTCGTGAGCCGCGCGCTTCCCCGAACCACGAGCGCCCGGGTCGCGTCGTCGATCGCGTTCACGGTCCTGGCACTCATCCTGAGCGTCGGCGCGTACGTGATCGCCGGGTTCGGCAAACGCGGGCAGCTGCCGGCCACCTTCGGGCTGTACGCGACGATCTTCGCCGTCGGGTACGTGGGGGGGCTGCTCGTCATCCGCCGGTTCGCCCCGAGCGCCGACCCGGCGCTGTTCCCGACGGCCGGGGTCCTCGTCGGTCTGGGCTTCGCGATGATCTTCCGGCTGTCGGGCGGTCTCGCGGCCGAGCAGGCCACGTGGATCGCCGTCGGGCTCGTGGCGTTCGCAGTGACGCTGATGATCGTTCGGGACCACCACATGCTCGACGCCTACACCTACACGATCGGTCTGCTCGGGTTGATCCTGCTGATGCTGCCGATGGTCCCGGGGATCGGGCAAACCATCAACGGCGCGCGCCTGTGGGTGCAGATCGGACCGCTCGGCTTCCAGCCGGCCGAGCTCGGCAAGGTCCTCGTCGTGATCTTCCTCGCGTCCTACCTGAATCAGAAGCGCGAGCTGCTCCAGGTGGCGACGACCCGCATCGGCCCTTTCCGGCTGCCGCCGGCCAAGCACCTCGCGCCGGTGCTGCTCGCGTGGGCCGGATCCCTCGCCATCTTGTTCGTGCAGAAGGACCTGGGAGCCTCGCT
>CAZMNP010000249.1:0-3727 GCA_964567675.1 uncultured Actinomycetes bacterium | reverse complement strand
GACGGGTTCGGTCAGCTGCTCGCGGTCGGCCTCGCCACGATGATCGCGATCCAGACGTTCGTGATCGTCGGTGGCGTGATCCGGGTGATCCCGCTCACCGGCGTCACCCTGCCGTTCATGTCGTACGGGGGCTCGAGCCTGGTATCCAACTTCATCCTGCTCGCGCTGCTCGTCCGCGTGTCGAGCGGGCCTGCGCCCGCCCGAGGAGCGATCTGACGTGGAGCGGCAGATCCGCCGTCTGAGCGTCGGGCTCCTCGCCCTGTTCCTGATCCTGTTCGCGCAGATCAACTACATCCAGGTGTTCGCCGCCGACCGGATCGCGAACGATCCCGCGAACGCCCTTCGGCTGCTCCGGGCCGAGTACGAGGTCGACCGGGGCAGCATCCTGGCCAACGACGCGACCACGGTCCTGGCGTCGAGCCGCAAGAGTTTCGGCGACCTGAAGTACCAACGGCGGTATCCGCTGGGCGCTCGCTACGCGCACCTCACCGGCTTCTACTCGTTCATCTTCGGGCGCAGCGAGCTCGAGGAGGCGTTCAACGACTACCTCGCGGGCAGCGCGGCCGAGCTGCTCCCGCAGACGCTGGCCGACCTCGTCCTCGGACGCGACAAGCGCGGGGCGACGATCGTCACGTCGCTGGACCCCGAACTCCAGGCCGCGGCGGAGCAAGCGGCTGCGGCCGAGCCCGGCGACGTTGCGGTAGCGGTCGTGGAGCCCTCCACCGGAAACATCCTGGCGCTCGTCGCAGAACCGACCTACGACCCGAACCCGCTCGCGTCGCAGGACCCGGAGGTCGTCCGGTCCGCGTGGGACGAGCTGAACGCCGACCCGGAGAAGCCGCTCGTCTCGCGCGCGAGCGACGAGCTGTTCCCGCCGGGGTCGACCTTCAAGATCGTCACCGCGTCGGCGGCGCTCGAGAACGGGTTCGGTCCCGACAGCACGTGGCCGAACCCGCGCGAGCTCGACCTTCCGCTGACGGACGCGACGATCCAGAACTTCGGCGGCTCGCACTGTTCGGGCGGCGCCGCGCAGATCACGCTCGCGTCGGCGTTCCAGCAGTCGTGCAACGTCACGTTCGGCGAGATCGGCCTCGAGCTCGGCGCCGAACGCCTCGCGGAGCAGGCGCGCGCCTACGGTTTCACCGCCGAGGCGGGCGAGGACGTGATCCCGTTCGACATCCCGTGGGTCTCGGGCGTGTTCCCCGACGCCGCGACGTTCGAGCAGCGAGAGCCGGCCGTCGCCATCTCCGCGATCGGCCAGCAGGACGTCGCGACGAACGTGCTGCACATGGCGCTCGTCGCCGCGTCGATCGGCAACGGCGGCATGATGATGGAGCCGAACCTCGTGACCGAGGTCCGCGACCCGACCGGCCAGGTCGTTGCCGAGTTCGGGCCGGAGGTGTTCTCCGAGCCGCTCTCTCCGCAGAACGCCGCGGCGCTCACGCAGATGATGGTCTCGGTCGTCGACGGTGGGACCGGGACGGCCGCGCAGATCCCCGGCGTATCGGTCGCCGGCAAGACGGGAACGGCCCAGCACGGCGAGGGGGCGGACCCTCACGCCTGGTTCGTGTCGTTCGCTCCGGCCGGGGCGCCCGAGGTCGCCGTCGCGGTGGTGGTGCTCGACGGGGGTAGCCTTGGGAGCGAAGCAACGGGTGGCCAGGTCGCGGCCCCGATCGCGCGAGCGGTCATCGAGGTCGCGCTGGGCGTCTGAGCAGGAGAAACGCAGAACGGACGACGGGCCGGAGCGGCAGGAAGGACTGAACACATCGACCAGCCGGTGATCCTGATGGGCCGATACCGCGTCGAGCAGGAGCTCGGCCGCGGCGGCATGGCCAAGGTGTACCGGGGCCAGGACACCGTGCTGGGCCGGACGGTCGCCATCAAGATCCTCGCGCCGCACTTCGCCGACGACCAGGACTTCGTCCACCGCTTCCGGCGCGAGGCGCAGGCGGCGGCGCGGATCAGCAATCAGAACCTGGTCTCGGTCTTCGACACGGGGTCCGATGACGGCGTGCACTTCATCGTCATGGAGTACGTCGAGGGACGAACGCTCGCCGACCTGATCGCCGGCGGCGGCCGGATCCTGCCCGACCGCGCGATCGAGATCGCGATCGACGTCTGCCGCGCGCTCGAGGCCGCTCACGCGCAGGGCGTGATCCACAGGGACATCAAGCCGGGCAACATCATGCTCGACGAGAAGGGCCACGTGAAGGTGACGGACTTCGGCATCGCACGCGTCACCTCCACGGCAGAGACCATCGCGCAGACGGCGGCGGTGCTCGGAACCGCGTCGTACCTCTCACCCGAGCAGGCCCAGGGACAGCCGGTCGACGGGCGTTCGGACCTGTACTCGCTCGGATGCGTCCTGTTCGAGATGGTCACGGGACGGCCCCCGTTCCTCGGCGACTCGCCGGTGGCCGTCGCTTCCAAGCACGTGCTCGAACAGCCGACGCCGCCGTCCCGGCTCAACCCCGACGTGTCGCCAGACCTCGACGCCGTGATCCTGCGGGCGCTCGCGAAGAACCCGGCCAACCGCTACCAGACGGCGGAGGAGTTCCGTGAGGACCTCGAGCGGGTGCGGCGCGGCCAGCCCGTGAACGCCACGCCGCTCCTGCCGGCCGGGACGACGCAGGTGATCGATCGTCCCGCCTCCAGGACCGCCGTGCTTCCGCCGACCGCCCAGCACGAGCCCGAGCCCGAACGCTCGAACTGGTGGGTCCCGGTCCTCGTCACGCTGTTCATCCTCGGCCTGCTGGCGCTCGTCCTGTTCCTGCTCGCGCAGAACCTCCTGAACGACGATCCGCCGGCCGCGAACCTCGTGACCGTCCCGGAGGTGATCGGCGAGAACCGCCGCGACGCCGAACGGATCATCCAGGAAGCGGGGCTGGAGGTCGGCGAGGTCACCCCCGTTCCCGCCGTGGACGAGACGCAGGAGCCCGGCACCGTGGTCGACCAGGACCCCGCCGCCGACGAGGAGGTCGAAGAGGGCACGCCGGTGAACCTCACGATCGTGGAGCAGCCCGATCTCGTCGCCATCCCGCCGTTGGAGGGCTCGACGTTCGAAGAGGCGCAGGAGGCGCTGCTCGGGCTCGAGCTCGAGCCCGTTCGCGAGGACCAGGCGAGCGATACGGTCGAGGAGGGCGACGTGATCGGAACCGAGCCACCCGCGGGGACCGAGGTCGAGCCGGGATCGGCGGTGACGGTGTTCGTCTCGACCGGTGCCGACGCGGTGGTGGTGCCCGAGGTCCGGTGCCAGAGCTTCGCGTCCGCGCAGAACGAGCTCGAACGCGCCGGGTTGAACTCCGTCATCTCCAGCGACACCGTGGCGGTCAACCCGCTGTGTCCGCTCGGCAACAAGGTGGCCGACCAGAGCCCGAGGCCGGGCGAGGAGGTCGAGCCCGGGACGACCGTCACGCTGTTCGGCGGCGCCGAGCCCGCGCCGACCGGCCCGACCGGTGGCACCGGGGACGACTGACGTGAGCCTGTGGTTCGTCCGTGAGGAGTTCACGGACGAGGAACGCGCTCGCCTGACGCGCCACTTCACGAACCTCGACGGCCCGGTATTCGCGCTCGTCAACCTGCCCGAGGTCGTGAAAGGCGCGCTGTTCGCGCGCTACTCGCGCACGACGAAGTCGCTCCGCCGGCTGTTCCTCGACGAGTTCGCCGATCAGCTCGAGGCCGGCGCGGTGCCGGGCTTCGAGGGCGTGAAGGTCGACAAGGCGGAGCA
>CAZMNP010000248.1:0-6324 GCA_964567675.1 uncultured Actinomycetes bacterium | reverse complement strand
CCCGACGTCCCGGCCATGGGCTTCGCGACGAACCTCGAGCACGCGTTCATGCCGGACACCGACCGGATCTACGCACGGATGCTCGAGCTCGCCCGCTTCTGAGCCTCCGACACACCGCTTCGGCCCTTCGCCTTCGGCCTCGATCCGTGGGCCGCTCAGGTGTCACCCACAGGCGCCGATAACTGCCTCGTACGGCCCATCGCCCATGAAGGACTTCTGGACGCAGTCTCGCCGAGGGTTGACGGCGCTGCGGGATCTCCTGTTGATCTCGCTCGCCGTTTCCAGCCTGCTCTGGATCGGCGCGGCCACCGGGGTCTACGGCCACATCTACCGGTGGCTCGAGCATCGTCTCAGCAGCAACGTCGGATCGATCCTCGTGGCGTTCGCGTTGACGGCGGTCGGCCTCGCCATCTTCGCGACCCGGCTCTGGCGGTCCGCGGCGCACGAGGCCGCCGGGCGGGTCGAGGCAGAGGGGCGGTTCCGGACCCTCGTCGAGACCATCCCGGCCGTGACCTACTTGAAGGGAACCAAGCCCGGCGAACCCGTCTACTACGTGAGCCCGCAGATCGAGTCGATGCTCGGCTACACGCAGGATGAGTGGGGGCCGAACTTCGACATGTGGTTCGACTCGATCCACCCCGACGACCGGCAACGGGTGATCGCGGCCGACGAGGAGAGCGACCGAACCGGTGAGCCGTTCGCCGCCGACTACCGGCAGAAGCACAAGGACGGGCGGTGGATCTGGGTGCGGGACGAGGCCATCCTGGTTCGCGACGGGGCGGGCACACCCCTGTACTGGCAGGGGATCCGGTTCGACGTCACGGCGCAGGAGCACGCCGAGCAGCATCTGCGCGAGGCGAAAGAGCGCTTCCGAACGCTCGTAGAGAACCTGCCGGCCGTCACGTACATCGACGACATCGACGAGCAGTCCTCGACGATCTACGTCAGCCCGCAACTGGAGACCTTGTTCGGCTACACGCCGCGCGAATGGACGAAGGACGCCGACCTGTGGATCCGGGCCCTGCATCCCGACGACCGTGATGCGGTCCTCACGGCCGTCGCCCGCCACAACCACATCGGCGAACCGTTCGACATCGAGTACCGGCTCCGGGCCAAGGACGGCCATTGGACCTGGGTCAGCGACCACGCCACGGTCGTCCGCGGCCAGGACGGCCGGATCCTGTTCTCCCAGGGCGTCATGTTCAACATCACGGAGCGGCGGCTGGCCGAGGAGCACATGCGCGAGACCGAAGCCAAGTACCGGGCACTCGTGGAGCACATCCCGGCCGTCCTGTACATCGACCCCGCCGACGGGAGGTCGCCCAGAACGTACGTCAGCCCGCAGGTCGCCGACGTTCTCGGCATCACGCAGGAGCAGTACCTCGAGAACAAGGACCTGTGGCGCGAGCTCGTCCATCCGGACGACCGCAAGTGGATGTTCGACGCCTACCAGCGCTCGATCGAGGAGAAAGAGGGTTGGGCGGTCGAGTACCGGATCGTCCGGCCGGACGGTCAGGTCGCGTGGATCCGCGACGAATCCGCCTTCCTGTTCGGAGACGACGACACGCCGGTCCTCGTGCAGGGCGTGATGTTCGACATCACGGATCGCAAGCTGGCGGAGGAAGCGCTGCAGAAGAGCGAGCGGCGCGAGCGCGAGGCGGCGGAGCGGCTCCGCTCGCTCGACGAGATGAAGAACACGTTCCTGGCGGCCGTCTCGCACGAGCTCCGCAGCCCGCTCACCTCGATCCTCGGCCTGGCCTTGACGCTCGAGCAGCAGAACCATCAGCTCGCCGTCGCGGACCAGCGCGACCTCACGCGCCGTCTCGCGCAGAACGCCCGCAAGCTCGACCGCCTCCTCAAGGACCTCCTGGACATCGACCGGCTCTCGCGCGGCATCGTCACGCCGCAGCTGCGCCGCACCGATCTCGGCGCGCTGGTGCGGCGGACGATCGACAGCCTCGAGACGGGTGAGCGCCGGATCGCCGTCGAGGTCGAATCGGTCGTCCTGCCCGTCGACCCCGCGAAGGTCGAGCGCATCGTGGAGAACCTGGTGATGAACGCGGTCCGCCACACCGAGTCCGAGGCGACCGTGTGGGTCCGCGTCTGGTCCGAGGACGATGGAGTGATCCTGGCCGTCGAGGACGACGGGCCCGGCGTTCCACCCGACCTGCAGACCGCCATCTTCGAGCCGTTCCGACAGGGACCGACGGCCTCGGCCCACTCCCCCGGCACCGGCATCGGGTTGTCCCTCGTCGCGATGTTCACGGACCTGCACGGCGGGCGCGCGTGGGTCCAGGACCGCGAGGGCGGCGGCGCATCGTTTCGCGTGTTCCTGCCCGCCGCGCCCTCGACGTGGCCTGGCGACCGTCCGAGCCGCCACCGAGTCGCACGTCGGGACCCATCGCCGAGCGTCGGTCGCGCAGGGGCGGGCTAGACTGGCCGGGATGGCCGACCGGGATCACAACCCGCACCGACGCCGCCTCCACCTGCCGATCGTCTCCACCAACCCGAGCGCGGCCGATGAACGCAAACCGCCGTGGCTCAAGGTCCGGCTGCAGACGGGGCCGAACTACCAAGACCTGAAGGGCATCATGCGCGGCCTTTCACTGCACACGGTGTGCGAGGAGGCGATGTGCCCGAACATCCACGAGTGCTGGGAGGAGCGCGAGGCGACCTTCCTCATCCTCGGGGACAAGTGCACGCGCCGGTGCGGGTTCTGCGACGTCATGACGGCCCGCCCCGATCCCATCGACGAGGACGAGCCGCGTCGGATCGCGGAAGCGGTGACCGCGATGGGGCTTCGGTTCGTCGTCCTCACCGGCGTCGCGCGCGACGACCTCCCCGACGGCGGGGCACGCATCTGGGCCGCTACCGTGCGCGCGATCCGCGAGGCCGTCCCCGGTTGCGGCGTGGAGGTCTTGCCGGCCGACTTCAGCGGCGGCGAGCGCGACCTCGCGACCGTGATCGAGTCCGGCCCCGACGTGTTCGCCCACAACCTCGAAACGGTGCGGCGGCTCCACGACCGGATCCGGCCGGCGTTCGGGTACGAACGCTCGCTGGACGTGCTCCGGATCGCGAAAGCACTCCGAACCGGCCAGGTCACGAAGTCGAACCTGATCCTGGGGATGGGCGAGCGTCCGGACGAGATCCCCGACGCCCTGCGCGACATCGCGGACGCCGGAGCCGACATCGTCACGATCGGCCAGTACCTGCGCCCGACCGAGTTCCACCTGCCCGTCGACCGGTGGGTCAGGCCGGATGAGTTCGCCGAGTGGAAGCGATTCGGCGAAGACGAGCTCGGCATCGCGCACGTCGAGGCCGGACCGCTCGTCCGGTCGAGCTATCACGCCGGCAAGCAGCTCCGTCGTGCCCTCGAGGCGAGCGCCGCGGCCTCGCGATGACGTCCGAGGAAGAGTGGAGGAGCCGGCCTGTAAGCCGGGTTCTGTGGGCGGTCGAGACCGCCCGGCGACCATCTCTCTGAGCCCCTTTCGGGACCCCGGGGCCGAAGCCCTCGTGCGGCCTACCCGGGAGCTCGAACGGGCCGTTCTTCCCGGCGGGACTCCGCATCGCTGCGTAGGCCCGCCGATCGCTCCCTGCTTGGCCTTGCTCCGGGTGGGGCTTGCCGAGCCGGACCGGTCACCCGGTCCGCTGGTGAGCTCTTACCTCACCGTTTCACCCTTACCGCGACTGCTTGCGCTTTCGCGGCGGACTGTTCTCTGTGGCGCTGTCCGCGGGTCGCCCCGCCTGGGAGTTACCCAGCACCCTGCCCTTCGGAGCCCGGACTTTCCTCGAGCGTTTCCGCCCGCGGCCGCCCGGCCGGCTCCTCCAACGCAAGTATAGGAGGCCCGGCCGAGCCCCTGGCCCCGCTCACGATCCGCCTCCTGCGGCCGAGGGCCGGACCCGGCCGTATCATCGGGCGCCATGCGCCGGCGCATCCTCTTCCTCCTCGGGTCCCTCCTCGTCCTCGTCGCGTGTGACCCCGATCCGCAGGGACCGCAGGCGCCAATCGCGATGGAGCAGGTCGCCGAGGCCCCGGCGCTCGACGCCTCTGCGGCGCGACAAGCGGTGGTCGACTTCGTCGACGCCTACGCCGCATCTCCGACCGAAGGCGTCGGCGCGCTCGCTCAGCTGGTGGTCGGACCGGAGCTCGGCTCTTGGGTCCGCTGGCTGAACGTGCAACACCGGGAGTTCGGTGGTTCGATCGACGCGGTCGCCGACGTCCGAGACGTGGAGTTCATCGGCTCGGTCGACGCTCGTCGGGCGATGCGTGCGCAGGTCGGACTTTCCGCGTCGGTGACGTTCCTGTTCGAGCCCCTCGACGACGAGGAGGCCTTCGAGCGCGCCCGGATCCTCGACGGGCTCGTGACGCTGTTGCAGACGGAGAAAGGCTCGTACCGGGTCACCGACCTGCAGCGCGACGGGGTCCCGATGTCCGCCGGCATCGAGCTGTTCCGCGAGGAGACCCGCAGGGAGGGAGCCGCCGAGGCCACCCTCGACTCCCTGTTCATGTTCCCGCCCAACTGGCAGTTCAACGTCGTGGTTCGCAACTCGGGAGGGACCCCGCTGATCCTCGAGCCCGACCTCGTCGGTCTGTACTTCGAGGGAGCGGCCGGGTTCGAGCGCCTCGAGCCGGTGATCACCGGATCGCTCACGCTCGTGCCGCCGGGGATGGATGCCGAGGGGATCCTTGCCTTCCCGCTCCAGGATTCGGCGCAGGGCCGTGTGCTGACGCTCGCCTACCTGAGCGGGAGAAAGCTCGTCCAGTTCGACTTCCCGCTCGACGAGCTGGTCAACGTCGTTCCTCCTCCGCCTCCCACAACCGTGGACTCGGAGCAGGACGTGACCACGTAACGCCCTCGCCGGCCAGCCACTCGTCGACGCCTCGGTTCGCCAGGCGGTCCGCTTCGGTGTTCTGCTCGCGGGGAACGTGCTCGTATCGGATGCGCGCGAACCCGGCCGCGAGCGAGCTCGCCTCGGCGTGCAACCGCTGTAGCGTCGGATTCTTCACCTTGAAGCGGCCGGAGAGCTGCTCGACGAGCAATCGGCTGTCGGAGCGAACGAGGACCTCTTGCGCACCGAGCTCGCGGGCGCGCTCGAGCCCTCGGATCGCCGCGGTGTACTCGGCGACGTTGTTCGTCGCGACCCCGATCCCCTCGGCGATCTCGGCGAGGACCTCGCCGTTGGTGTCGGTGATGCGGACGCCGACGGCCGCGGGCCCCGGGTTTCCGCGCGAGGCCCCGTCGCACTCGACGATCAGGCGAAGACCACGATCCGTCGGCAGTACTCGCACCTCTTGATGTCCTCGGTGTGCTTGAGCTTGTCGAGCTCGACCGCCGAGAGCTTCTGCTGGCAGGCCTGGCAGACTCCGTCCACGATCGCCGCCGCGCCGATCCCCTTCTTCTGGCGCCGAAGGTCCTCGTAGAGCTCGAGGAGCTGCTCGTCGATCTCGGGTGCGAGCGCCTCCCGGGCGGCCTTGGTCTCCACGAGCCCCGCCTCGACCTGCTCGAGCTCCCTCGCGGCGTCGCCTCCGAGAGCGTCGACGTGGGCGCGCGCGACGGCGACCTCCTCGTCGGCTTTCGTGGCGCGGCCGTCGAGCTCCTCGCGCCGCTCCATCTGCTCGATCAGCTGATCCTCGGCTCGGGACCGGCGATCCTTCAGTCCGGCGATCTCGTGCTGGAGCGCCTCGAGCTCCTTCGCGTTCGCGATGGTGCCGTCGTACATGCGTTTCTCTTCCGCAGCGAGCTTGGCGGTCATCGAATCGATCTCGAGCTCCAGGCGTCGGGATTCGGTCCCGACCGCGTCCAGAGCCAGACGGAGCTCGCCCAGCCGCGACTCGGACTCCTGCATCTCCTTGCGCGCGACCGAGGTCTCCTCCCCGGCCTCGAGTTGCGTCCGCCGGTGCTCGAGCCGGCCGATCGACGTGTCGAGCGCCTGCAGCTCCAAGATCCGATCCATCCCACGCATCGAACCGAAGGGTAGCGGATGCCACCGGACGCGAGAGGGGCGGGCCCGAAGGCCCGCCCGTTCCGCCGGGATGAGTTGCACACCCCGTGTGGCCGAGCGCCGGTGGCCTGCCGACCCGAACCTTCAGGCGGTCGAACGCTCGTCCACGAGCTCCCTCATACGCTTTCTACGATCCGACCAGTGATGCGAAAACGACGATGTTGTCCAGGTAGTGCCCGGTGGCCTCGTCGAAGGGTCCCCCGCACGTCAGCAGCCGCAGCCCGGCGTGATCGAGGTTGCGGTAGACGAGCTGCGTCGGGAAGTCGGCCTTCGCATACCGGTGTACCTCATCCACGATGAACAGGGCGATGGACCCGTCGG
>CAZMNP010000247.1:0-4296 GCA_964567675.1 uncultured Actinomycetes bacterium | reverse complement strand
CCGACCGGCGTCATGACGCGCTCGTGGACGGTCTCGTACCACGGGCGGCCGGTCAGCCGCTCGAGCACGAGGCCGAGCGCCTTGTAGCCCACGTTCGAGTACCAGAAGCGATCGCCGGGCGCGTACGCCGGCTCGAGCTCGCGCAGCGACCACACCTCGTGCACCGCCTCCGTCGTGAAATCCATGCCCTGGATCAGGCCGCTCGTGTGGCTGAGCAGGTGGTGAACGGTGATCGGCGGATACGGGGAGGCGATCTCGAGCCACGGCAGGTACTCGGTCACCGGAGCGTCGAGGTCCAGCCGTCCGGCCCCGCGCTCCTGCAGGAGCGCGATCGCCGTGAACCCCTTGCCGATCGAGCCGATCTGGAAGCGATGGTGCGGCGCGACGGGACGCCGTGCGTCCGCGTTCGCGAAGCCATGACAGATCACGGCGAGGGTGCGCTCGCGATCGGTCAGCGCGACCTGGACACCCGGAGCGACGAGCTCTTCCATCCGCCGGTCGAGGAACTCGCGAACGCGCTCGACGACCGCCCCGACGTCCACCGGGCTCAGGTGAAGAAGAGCTTGAGCTCGCGCTCGGCCGACTCCGGCGAGTCGCTGCCGTGCACGATGTTCTCGGTGATCACCAGTCCGAAGTCCCCCCGGATCGTCCCGGGCGGAGCGGTTGACGGATCCGTCGGCCCCATCAGCGTGCGCCAGACGTCGATCGCGTTCTCGCCCTCGAGGCGCGCGACGATGACGGGGCCGGACGTGATGAACTCAACGAGCTCGGGGAAGAACGGCTTCTCGCGATGCTCGCCGTAGTGCTCCTCGGCGAGCGGGCGGTCGATCGTCATCATCCGCATGTCGGCGATCCGCAATCCCTTGGTCTCGGCGCGCCGCAGGACCTCGCCGACGAGGCCGCGGCGAACGCCGTCCGGCTTCACGACGAGCAGTGTCGATTCGACCACCATCAGACGTCCTCCTCATCGAGGCGCCGCAGGTCCGACCCCAACCCGTCGGATCCGCCGCTGCGTTGCTCCACGCCCAGCGTCCGGCGCGCGGCCGCGACAGTGTACAGAGAGCCGGTCACCAGGATGAGGTCGCCGTCGTCCGCTGCCTCACGCGCCGCGGCGAGTGCATCCTCGACGCTTCCGAAGGTCTGCGTCGGGATGCCGTGGAGCGCGAGCGCGCGCGCGACCTCCTCGGCCGGACGGGCGCGAACGCTCGTGGTCGTCGCCGCGTAGCCGACGTCCGCGAGCGGCGCCAGTTGCTCGACGATCCCGTCCAGGTCCTTGTTCGAGAACACGGCGAGGACGAGGTGCAACCGGATCCAGGTGAACGACTCGGGCAGGGCGGTGGCGAGCGCCTCGGCCGCGCCCGGGTTGTGGGCGCCGTCGAGCAGGATGAGGGGCCGGCGAGCGGCGACCTCGAGACGTCCCGGCGACGTGGCGCCCGCGAGCGCGTCACGGACGGCATCGGCCTCGAGCGCGTGCTCGAGCAACGTCTCGACCGCCACGACCGCGGCCGCCGCGTTCCGGGCGGCGAACTCGCCGAAGAGCGGCAGGAGCAGGTCCTCGTACGTCGCGTTGATGCCGCGCACGGTGAGCGACTGGCCGCCGACGGCCGGCGCGCGGATCTCGAGACCCCAATCCCGGTCCTCGAGCAGCATGCGCGCTCCGACCTCCTCGCACCGCGCCTCGATCACGGCGAGGGCCTCCGGCGGCTGCTCGCGGACGACGGCGAACGCTCCCGCCTTGATGATCCCGGCCTTCTCCTTCGCGACCTCGGCGGGCGTGGCACCCAGTTCCGGATGGTCGAGCGCGATCGGACACAGCACGGCGACCTGGCCCGCGACGAGGTTCGTCGCGTCCCACGTCCCTCCCATGCCGACCTCGAAGACCCCGAGGTCGGCCGGCTTGTCGGCGAACAACAGGAACGCGAGCGCGGCGAGCGCTTCGAAGTAGGTGACGGGTCCCACGCGCTCGTCGACCGTGCGCAGATACGGCAGCAGGTGCTCGTACTCCTCGCCGAACTCCTTCTCCGAGATCGGCTCGTCGCAGAGCTGCAGCCGCTCCCGCACCGTTTCGAGGTGCGGCGAGGTGAACAGACCGGTCGCGAGCCCCTGCGCGCACGCGATCCGCGCGGTGAGCCGGGCGGTCGTCGTCTTGCCGTTGGTCCCGGTGACGTGGATCGTCGGATACCGCAGCTGCGGATCGTCGAGGAGATCGGCCAGAGCTCGGATCCGCTCCAGATCCGGTTTCGGCATGTGCTCGGGCTGGCGCGAGTCCAGCTCGGCGACGGCGTCGGCGAAACGCACTTCTCAGGCCTGCGTCGGCAGGACGACCTCGACCCGCGGCTCTGCGGACTCGACGTACTCGATCGCCGCGACGTTGCCGGCCTCGCGGATGTCCCGCTCGACGTCGCGAAGGAGCTTCTGCTGCTCCTCGGGCGCGTGCACGATCACGCGCTCGGCCTCGACCCGCAGCGAGAGCTTCGCGAGCGCCTTCGTCTTGCGGACCTCGCCGAGGACCCAGGCCGCGGCGTCGTAGACGGCGGGATCCGCGCCCGCGGTCGCCTCGTCGAGCTCGTCGGTCGAGGGCCACGCGGCGCGATGGACCGAGCCCTCCTTCCACCATGACCAGACCTCCTCGGTCACGTACGGCAGGAAGGGCGCGAACAGACGAAGGAGCGTCGAGAGCGCGAGCCGCAACGACGCGATCGCCGATCCCCCGTCGCTGCCGTACGCGCGGCTCTTCACGAGCTCGAGGTAGTCGTCGGTGAAGCCCCAGAAGAAGCGCTCGGTCACCTCGAGCGCGCGCGTGTGCTCGTAGGCCTCGAGCGCGCGAGTCGCCTCGTCCACCGTCTCGGAGAGCCGTTTCAGCATCGACCGGTCGAGTGGATCGCCGATCTCCCCCTCGCTCCCCTCGAGCGAGGCCAGGGCGAACCTCGAGGCGTTCAAGACCTTGATCGCGAGCCGGCGGCCGACTTTGATCTGCTGTTCGTCGAAGGTGGCGTCGACGCCGAGGCGAGCGCTCCCCGCCCAGTACCGGACGGCGTCGGCTCCGTGCTTCTCGAAGGTCTCGAGCGGCGTCACGACGTTGCCCTTGGACTTCGACATCTTCTTGCGGTCGGGGTCCAGGACGAACCCGCTGATGGCCGCGTCGGTCCAGGGGAGCGCGCCGTGCTCCAGGTGCGATTTCAGGACCGTGTAGAAGAGCCAGGTGCGGATGATCTCGTGCGCCTGCGGGCGAAGGTCCATCGGGAACACCCGCGAGAAGAGATCGGGGTCGTCCTCCCACCGGCCGACGATCTGCGGCGACATCGACGACGTCGCCCACGTGTCCATGACGTCGGGGTCACCCACGAACCCACCGGGCTCGCCTCGCTGCTCGGCCGTGTACCCGGGAGGCGCCTCCTCGAGCGGGTCGACCGGCAAGGCGGATCCCTCCGGCAAGATCGGGTCGTCGTAGTCGGCCCGGCCGTGTTCGTCCAGGCGATACCACACGGGGAACGCGACGCCGAAGAACCGTTGCCGGCTGAGGGCCCAGTCGCTGTTCAGGCCCTCGACCCACGAGCTGTAGCGAGCGCCCATGTACGCGGGATGCCAACGGATCTCCTCACCGCGACGCAGCAGCTCGTCGCGGTGCTCGAGCGTCTTCACGAACCACTGGCGGCTCGTGATGATCTCGAGCGGTCGTTCGCCTCGCTCGTAGAACTTCACCGGGTGCCGCACGGGTTTCGGCTCCCCGATGAGTGCGCCGGCCTCGCCAAGCAGCGCGGAGACGACCTTGCGCGCCTGCTTCGTCCCCTTCCCCGCCAGCTCCGACATGGCGGCGTTCGCCTTCTCGGGATCGCGCGAGGGCCAACCCGGCTCGCCGAACCGACCCGGAGCGATCGTCCCGTTCCGGCCGACCACGACCCGAGTGGGAAGGCCCAGCTCGCGCCACCACGTCACGTCCGCCACGTCGCCGAACGTGCAGACCATCGCGATACCCGTCCCCTTCTCCGGGTCGGCGAGCTCGTGCGCCACGATGGGAACCGGCGCGTCGAACAGCGGCGTGTAGACGGTCGAGCCGACGAGGTCGCGGTACCGCTCGTCCGAGGGATTGGCGACGAGCGCGACGCACGCGGGGATCAGCTCGGGACGAGACGTCTCGATCTCGACCGCTCCCCCGCCTTCGCGCTCGAACGCGATCCGGTGGTACAGGCCCTCCAGCTCGCGGTCCTCGATCTCGGCCTGTGCGACGGCGGTCTGGAAGTCGACGTCCCAGGTCGTGGGCGCCTCGGCCGTGTACGCCTGCCCGCGCTTCACCAG
>CAZMNP010000246.1:0-24887 GCA_964567675.1 uncultured Actinomycetes bacterium | reverse complement strand
CGAACGCGGCGGACGTTCCTTCCTGCCGGACCGTGAACCATCGCCGCCCGGCCGGGACGAGCAGGTCGCGCTCGATCGTCGCGATCTCCTCCACGACGCCGGCGTCCTTCACGTCGAACCATGCGAGGGACTCACGATGGGCGCGCCAGAACGCGCCGTCGAACGCCTCGACCTCCTCGAC
Organism: uncultured Actinomycetes bacterium; assembly: GCA_964567675.1. Taxonomy (GTDB): domain Bacteria; phylum Actinomycetota; class UBA4738; order UBA4738; family HRBIN12; genus CALGFI01. Next base: position 24,706 of record CAZMNP010000246.1, on the reverse strand, counting down.
CCGGGGGTCCCGGTCCGACGCGATGTCTCCCGAGTGCTCCATGACGACGTCCCACAGGATCGGATCGCCGCGCGTGCTCGCGTCCACGAGGAGATCCGTCTGGTCCTCCGGCCGGAAGACGACGACGTGCGCTCGCCGGACGCCACACCGTGCCGTGGCCGGCAGCAGCGCCTCTTCCACCTCGACCAGCCGGACGGGCTGCTCCGTCTCGACCCGGGCGTAGTTGGGCTCCTGGACGCGCGGGTAGCGCGGGTCCGAGACGACCGCCCCCCACCACGCGGGTTCGACGCGGTCGAACAGCGCGTCCTGCGCCCGCCAGTACCGGAGCAACGGCTCGAGATCGGGGCGGTCCACCCGCGTATCGTCCCAGGGCCTCCGCGTCCGCCGCTGCGCTACGCTCGGCCGTCGTGATCACGAGCCGGATCTACCGCGACGGGGAGCTGAAGGAAGAGGCGTCCTTCGATCCCACCGACGTCGAGGCCTGTCGTGCCGCGGGCGACCAACGGATGATCTGGATCGATGTGGTGGACCCGACCGACGACGAGCTCTCGCTGCTCCAGCGAACGCTCGGGCTGCACGAGCTCTCCGTCGAGGACAGCCGCCGCTGGGGCCAGCGCTCGAAGGTCGAGTTCTACCCCAAATACGTCTTCTTGGTGGTTCACGGGGTGCGGATCGACGAGGGCGGTGAGCTCGTCGACTCCGAGCTGCACGCGTTCGCCGGGGAGCAGTTCTACCTCCTCACGATCCGGCGGGCACCGCTGCTCGAGTTCCGCAAGACCGTTGAGCGCACCGGCAGGAAATCCCACCTCTCCTCCGAGGGGATCGGCTTCCCGCTCTACCTGTTGCTCGACGAGATCGTCGACGGGTACCTCGACGTCGTGGAGCGCCTTGAGGACCAGGCCGACGAGGTCGAGGAGGAGGTCTTCTCCGAAGAGGAGGAGGTCGAGGGCCTGCAGCAGCGGATCTTCCGGACGAAACGCAAGGTCGTCGTGTTCCGGCGCGCGGTCGCGCCGCTCCGAGAGGTCATCGACCTGCTCGACGAGCACGGCGCCCTCGTGACGCAGGCGCTCGTCCCGTACTACCGGGACGTGCTGGACCACGTGATCAGGAGCGAGGAGATGATCGACAACATCCGCGAGCTGCTCACCGGCGCGCTCGATGTCCGGATGGCCCAGGCGTCCAACCGGCTCAACATCGTGATGAAGCAGCTGTCCGCGTGGGCCGCCATCATCCTGATCCCGACCTTGATCGCCGGCATCTACGGGATGAACTTCCGTCACCTCCCCGAGCTCGACTGGAAGCTCGGATACCCCTTCGCGCTCGGCATCATGGCCGCTTCGGCCTTCACGCTCTATCGGGTGTTCCGGCGACGGGGCTGGTTGTAGCGATGTGCTCGGATCGGTCGCAGCCATGTGCCGCGCGCTGAAGGTGTTGTGTGTCGCCGAAGATCCCGACGCGCTTTCGGCGCTCAAGCGGGCGGCGGTGTCGGCGGAGTGGGAGCTCACGCCGGGCGCGACCGGTCCGGAGGAGGCGGTGCGCCAGCTCCACGAGGAGCGGCCGCACGTGGTCGTGGCCTTCGGGGCGTTCGAGGGATTCGTCGCGCAAGCCATCGAGGCCTACCCGGCGCTCCGCGTCGTGGCGGACCGGGACGTGCCCGGTGCCGGGGCCGTTGTGGGGTCGCTCGGCGAGGTCCGGTCCGCGGTGTCGGGACGATCTCGACCCGGTCCCGTCCGCTAGCCGGTCCCTCCGTCGGTCAGGCGCAGCCTGCCCAGGCGCTCCACGAGTTCGTCGACGCGGCCATCCGGATCGAGACGATGACGTTGGCGCGGCCGTTGAACACCGAGCGGTCGGGCTGGCCGAAGTGGTCGGCGCGATCGGGCCAGTACCGGGTTGCCTGCTGGAAGAGGCCGGCGTAGCCGTTCGGGTTGTACGCACTGGGCCTTAGCTCGGATTCGCAATGCGCGACCTGGATCGCCTTGAGCGGGGTGCCCGGACTGTCCCAATGCCTCGCCGCGCACTTGATGAGCTGTTTGATGTGCCAGGTTCCCTCGCGCCAGTCGTAGTCGCAGATACGGCGAGGAACCTCGCTCGCGGCGTTCGCCGCGGTGGCCGGGCCGGCCGTCGCGAGCGCCGCCGTCATGAGTGCCGCGCCGAGGGCGCGGCGTACGATGCTTCGTCGGATCATCCTGGTCTTCACCCCCGCGGTGAACGCCGGCTGGAGGCCGGGTCCATGTCGCTCCGGGCAGGGAGCCCGGGCGGCCCGTGGTAGGTCGTGGGTGCTCGATCACCTCCGTCGTCGTCGGTTTGTCCGTTTGACCTCGCGACGGTCCATCCGGAGTGCTTCCCCGGCCACCGGGCGCGCGCCCTCCGTCACCGGCTGTGTGGGGGGTTCGCGTGGGGGCCGAAGGGATCGGGCCGAGCCATGGATCGCCGGGTCCGATCGTCCGTCTGGAACGCGTCCCATCGACCTTACCCAGCCAACGCCTGTACGAACAATGACCTACAGCACAACCCGAACTGACCGAGGGTCAGGTGCCATCACCCCCGGTCGTGCCTCGCTCAGGCGCCGGTACCATGGCAAGAAGGCCATGAAGATCCTGCTCGCGGCACCTCGGGGATACTGCGCCGGCGTCGAGCGCGCCGTCGAGGCGGTCGAGCGCGCCCTGATCACCCACGGGGCGCCGGTGTACGTCCGCAAGCAGATCGTGCACAACGCCCACGTCGTGTCAGACCTCGAAGCGAAGGGGGCGGTATTCGTCGATGACGAGGCTGACGCCCCCGGCGGTTCGGTGCTCGTGCTGTCCGCGCACGGCGTCGCCCCCGAGGTCTACGACCGGGCTCGGGAGCGGGCGCTCACCGTGCTGGACGCGACCTGCCCGCTGGTCACGAAGGTGCACCTGGAGGCCCGCCGCTTCGCCACCGACGACCGGACGATCGTGTTGATCGGTCACGCCGGCCACGAGGAGGTGGTGGGCACCACCGGCCAGGCACCGGACCGAACGCTCCTGGTTCAGAGCGTGGACGACGCGCGGACCCTGCAGGTCCGAGACGCCGAGAACCTCTCGTACCTGACCCAGACGACCCTGTCGGTCGACGAGACCAACCAGATCATCGCCGTGCTGAGGGAGCGGTTCCCCTCGATCCAGGGGCCGCCCCGCGAGGACATCTGCTACGCGACCCAGAACCGGCAGGACGCGGTGAAGGAGATCGCGCGGCGGGCGGACGTGGTTCTGGTGATCGGCTCGGACAACTCCTCGAACTCGAAGCGGCTCGCGGAAGTGGCTCGCGAGCTCGGAACCCCGGCGTACCTCGTGGACGACGAGCGTGAGGTCGACCCGTCATGGCTGGACGGCGCCGAGGTCGTCGGCCTGACCTCCGGGGCGAGCGCGCCCGAATGGCTCGTCGACCGGATGATGGCCTGGTTCGCCGAGCGCGGTGCGCTCGAGGTCGAGGAGCTCCGGCTCACCGAGGAGCACCTGCGCTTCTCCGACGTCCGGATGTGAGCCACCGGCCGCCGATCGCCGGTTCGTTCGATCGACCCGACGCTCAGCTCCAGGCGGAGAACTGGTCGCGATCCTCGTCCTCGGCGGGGAGATGTTCGATCGCGACGAGCGTGTTCGTCGAGCGGACCCCCGGCAGCGCCTGGATCCGTTCGAGGACGACCTTCGCCGCCTCCTCCCAGTCGAACGGGATCTCGGCGAGGATGTCGTCCTCGCCCGAGATCAGCGCCACGCCGGCGACCTCGTCCATCTCCGAGAGCGACTCGAAGATCTGCGTGGTCGTCTCCGGGGTCGTCCGGATCCGCACGAAACACGCGGGACCCGTCCGCTGCATCGGCATCGTGGAGCCCAGGCCCCCGCCGGCGAGCCCCACCACGTGGCCGGGCACGACCGCCGACGTCAGGCTCCGCTCGATGCCGTCGATGCGGTGGATCGAACGAAGGACGTCCGCCGCGATCGAGGTGAGGTCCGGTCCGTGCGTCGCGGCCAGGATGTCCCAGTCACCCACGACGAGCATCGAGTGGTGCACGCCCCTGGCGGACTCGAGCTGGATCAGGACCTCCTCGACCTTGCCCGGCTTCACCCGAAGGAAGACGAAGGCATCCACGCGGCCACGCTAGGTCCGGCTCGCGGTTGGTGCAAGGACCCCTCGCCCGAGCGGAACCTGGTTCAGGCTTCGGGAACCGGTTGGGGGCGGCGGCAGAGCCGGTCGAGCTCCTCGGCTCCGTCCTCCGGCCCAACCGCGATGAGCCGGTCGCCGGCCTGGAGCTGGAAGCGTCCGCGAGGGCGGTAGATCCACCGGGGTCCGCGCTGCACGGCAAGGACGAACATGCCGGTCTCGGTCTCCACGCCGAGGTCCTTCAGCGTTCGCCCGTCGGCCGACGAGCCGGCCTCGACGATCGCTTCGGCGCTCGTCTCCTCGGTCTCCTCGAGCGCCATCTGCACCACCGGGTGCAGCGGCTCGCCGTGCTCGACGTACCAGGTCAGGTCCCGCGCGGCGTCGCACATCGACTCGCTCGCGCTCCCCAGGCGAAGGAGCCCGCGGAGCTCGTCGGGATCCCTCGCTTCGGGCGCCGAGCGCAGGACCCAGGACTCGAGCTCGTCGTGCAGGATGTCGCTCCTGGCCTCGAGCGCTCCGACCTCGGCCGCGAGCGAGCGGTCGTTGAACAGCAACGAGGAGTACGCGAGCCCGACCGCCGCCTCCGACAGATCCTTCAGCTCGATGAGGATGTCCACCGCACGGTCGAGCTCGGACAGCGGCGGCGCGTCGGCGTCGGCGGGTTCGGGGAGTGACGGCGCTCCGGCGAGCTCGCGCGCGAGGTTCACTCCCTCACCGGGACCTCGGACGAGCAGGACATCGGCCTCGGAGATCACGTCGTCCGGGCCCGGGTCGAACTGCCAGTCGATCCCGCTTCGGATCGCCATCACCCACATCCCGGTCTCGGTCGGCAGCGAGATGTCGCGCAAGGAGCGCCCGATCATGGCGGAGCCCTCGCGGACGCGGATCCGCGCCGTCATCTCGTCCGCGTGCCGAAGGTCGCGACGCAGGTTGTCCGGGATCCCGAGCTTCGCCTCGACGACGCGTGCGATGTCCGATGCGGCATCGCCGATCTGCTCGATCGCGTCTGCGATCGAGAGCACGCCGGCCATCCCCTCGGCGTCCTCGGGGCTCCGCGCGGCGAGCATCGCCGTCATGCGCAGGCGGCGAAGGTGGCCCGCCATCCGCTCCTCGAGGTCCTCGACCTCGTGCGCGAGTTTCTCCTCGTTGAAGAAGACGGCCGCGTAGGCCAGGTCGACCATCAGCTCGGAGGCGTCCTTCGCCTCGACGAGGAGGTCCTTGACGCTCTTCGGTTCGTTATCCATGAAGGATCGCTCCCGATACTCCCATAGCGAACAGGACGGCGGCGACGCCCACCAGGTCCATCAGCCCCGTGATCAGCGGCACCGCCTGGTTGTCGGGGTCCAACCCGAACCTCGTGGTCACGACGGCCGTGTAGTAGCCGGCCAGCAGGATGATCGGCAGGACGATGACGCCCGCGAGCAGCGTCCCCGCGACGATCGCTCCCACGCCCGGATGCAGGAGCCCCGCACGGTCGGCGAGGCCGGTCAGCTGTTCCAGCGCCGCGGCGAGGGCACCGATGGCCGTGAACACCAACAGGCCGAAGACGACGACGATCGTGCCGTCGACGACCGCCGGTGGTTCCGGGCGACCCCGCGGGGTGATCACGCCCAGCTGCAGCTTGGACGTGAGGCGCGACGACAAGATCCCGCCGAGCGCGCCCGCCTGCGAGACGAACGGGGGGATCAGGATCAACACCGCGGGCACGAGCTCGAGGGACTCGCGGCGCGCTTCGAGAAGCGCTCCGGCGAAGACGTCGAGCAGCGGCACGAGCGCGATCACGCCGAGCATCTCGAGCAGGATCCGCCGGACCTCCCGCTTGGTGCGCATGCTCGTGAGGAGTGCTGCGCCGGCGAGGACCGTGCAGATCGCCGCGACGGTCGCGTTCGCAACATCGTTCCTGGGGATGAACGCGGCCAGGAAGAGCGTCGGCAGCGTTACCATGTCGCCGATCGCCGTCACCATCGGGGTGGACACGGCGTCGAGGTCCCATCCTCGGCGGAAGGACAAGATCGAGATCGCGACCGTGACGATCAGGATCACCGCCGAGGCGAGAACGCCGCCGAACACCGAGATCGTGACGAGGTCCCAGAACGAGATCGTGCGCTCGCCGAAGGCAGCGGCGACGAGCTTGGCGAGCGCCGCGAGATAGAACGACGAGAGGACGCTCGTCAGGAGTCCGACCTCGACGTTGGTTCGCAGGATCGAACCCGGCCGCAGGGTGGGCTCGAACAGCCCCGCGTGGATCCCCGTTCCGAGCCGCGCCCCGATCGCACCGAAGATCGTGCCGCGCATCCCGACCGACGCGGGGATCAGGACGAGCAGGCCGGGGAGCAGGTCGAGGGTGCCGGTGATCGAGCCGAGCGTCAGCCCGGCGACGAACGATGCGGCCGTGGACAGGACGAGCGCGACCAAGCCCTGCCGAAGCGTTCGACGCTCGGCTCGCAGGGTCGCCCACAAGGAGCGTGCGCGGGGGCGGATGGCCATAACGGTTCGCTCATCGAGTTCGTCTCCCCGGCGTACGGCTGGGCCCGAGGCAGTATGGCCCCGCGGTCATTGCGAGACAACCGACTCCTCCACCCAATCACGGGTGAGGAAGAGCCAGAACGCGAGGCCCGCGTAGGGTCCGTAGCGCCGGAACCGGCGCTCGATGGCTCGGTCGGTCACGGATCCGCGCCCGGTCAGCCTCGCGTAGGTGGGACGCGTCCACGAGTCCAGGATCAAGCGGTGGTAGCGACCGAGCGTCATCATCACGTGGGCCGCCGCGTACGGTCCCACACCGGGAAGCGCGAGCAGGCGCGCCTCGAGCTCGGCATCGGGAAGCTCGTCGGGGCTCGCGCGGCCGAACCACTCGAGATCGAGGTCGCCCTCGGCCACCGAACGGGCGAGCTGCAGGAGGTACGCGCCGCGGTATCCCGCCCGGGCGACGTCGCGGAAGAAGGTCTCGCCGGCCTCGGCCATCGCCGACGGCGTCGGGAACGCCCGTCCCCACGGGTCCCCGTCCGCCGCGCCGGCCGCGGGCTCGCCGAGGTGAAGGACGATCGCGTGGACCATCCGGACCGTCGCCGACCAGGTGCAGTTCGTCGTGCAGATCGTCTTGACGACGTCCTCGAACACGGTCGGGCTTCGCACCATCCGGCCGGCGCCCGCCGTCGCCCACGCGAGCTCCGGGTCGTCCGCCGCGACGGCGTAGAAGGGCGAGAGGTCCGCGTCGAGCCGCAGCACGTGGCGCACGGCCCCGAGCAGCTCGGCGACGACCGGCTCCGAGACCGAGGGGCCGAGGATCGTGACCCGCGCGCTGCTCCCGCGGCCGGGCTCGATCCGAACGCGCCGGGGGCGGCCGCGCCTCGTCGGCAGCGTGAGCTCGAGGGCGCGGTGGTCGGGATCGGGTTTCATCGGAGGAAGGTCGACGAACCCGTGCGAGTTCAACGTGCGCGCGAGGTCGACCGGCTCGCCGCCCGCCCCCGTCAGCCGGATCGGTCGCGCCCGGGCCTGCCGCGGCTCAGTCCGGGTCATCCGCGCGCCGCCGCTCGCGCCAGGCACGCACCTTCGCCCGGTTCCCGCACGTCGACATCGAGCACCAGCGGCCGGAGTGATTCTTGGAGCGGTCGAAGAAGACGGCGTTGCAGTCGTCGCCCGCGCACCCCTTCAGCCCTTCCCAGGTCCCCTGGAGGTCGGCGAGGAACGCCACGGCGACGATCCGCCCGAGGGCGCCGGCGACGCCTCCCTCGGTCGGAACCAGGTCCGGCCCTCCGCGGCCGAACTGGGGACGGAGTCCCGCACGCCGGACGGTCTGATCGATCACGGCGACATCCCGGTCCGCGAGCCCCGCTCCAACCGGCGTCCGCACCTTCGCGTGGAGCGCGCGATGGAGCTCGAGCGCGGCCTCGCGGTCCGCGTTCGTGAAGGGCATGTCGTCCTCGAGCAGCCCACGGCGGCGCAGGAAGTCCTCGAGCAGCTCGCGCGAGGGCGGCAGGTCTCCCGCCGCGCCCGGACCGTGCTCGTGCAGGTTCATGAAGCGCTGGACCAGCTCGAGCTCGCCCGGCGCCGGAGCCGTCTTGTCGTGCGCGCGGATATCGAACATCTCGCCTCCGATGCTACACCGTCGAACAGGTTTGACGGGTTACAGGTAACTGTCGTACTCTTCATGACAGGTTACCAACGACGAGACCGGGCCATCGGTCCAAGAGAGGAGCCGTCGATGGACATCGGATCCCTGTTCATGGTTTCGCTGATCGTTCTGCTGTGGGTCGCCGCCGCGGCCGCCGGAACGGACTCGCGCGACGGCCGGGACTGGACCGGGCCGAGGGAGGGAGACGAACGGCGCCACCGGATCGGCAGCTGACCGGTCCGTCCCTCCGCTCCGTACGATGGGGATCGTGACCCTCGATTTCACTGACTGGGCGACCGAGATCCTTCAACGGACCCATACAGCGGCGCGCCGCCTGAATCCCGACGCGACCGTCCGGCTCCACCGGAAGGGGGACGGGGTCGAGTTCTCGCTCACCGACGAGCGACACGAGGGCGACGCGCTCGTCGCCGACCGGGGGTTCGAGCTCTGGGTCGAGCCCGGCCTGGAGGGGACCGTCGACGTCGTCGAGCCTCACGACCGGCTCATCCTTCGCCCGCCGGGCGACCACGCCCGGAGCGTCAAATCCCACTGACGCTTCATCGAGCATCCCGGCCCGCATGCGGGCCGACGATCGGGCGACAGCCGTCGACCAACCGGGTGACGACCCCGCGGTAACGGGGAACGCGACCGGGTGATAAACGCCGCAGGGACCTGAGCCTTCGGTCCGCCGGGCTACACTTCCTTTCATCGTGAGCACGACCGGAATGCCTTCCCGAGCGGTCCGGCCCGTCGGGTCGTCGAGCTCGGTGATGCTGATCGGCGGCGCCGAGGACAAGGTCCGGGACAAGGTGATCCTCTCCCGGTTCGCCGAGGCGGCCGGTGGTGAGGACGCGCACGTGGTGGTCATCTCGACGGCTTCATCGCTCGGCGACCTGGCCACGGAGCGGTACCGCGAGCTCCTCGGCGGGCTCGGCATCGGCCGGGTCACCGGTCTGAGACCGGAGCAGCGCTCCGTCGCGGACGATCCGAAGGTCGCCGCGTCCCTGGACGGAGCCACCGCGGTCTTCCTCACCGGCGGGAACCAGCTTCGCCTGTCCTCGGTGGTGGCCGGCACGCGCCTATCCGACGCGATCCATCGGGCGCACGACCGCGGGGCGGTGCTCGCCGGAACCTCCGCCGGCGCGAGCGCGATGGCCTCCCACATGATGGCGTACGGCCGCTCGGGCGAGACGCCGAAGAGCCGGATGGCCCAGCTCGCCGCGGGCCTCGGTCTCGTCCATGGGATCGTGATCGACCAGCACTTCCAGCAGCGAGGCCGTTTCGGGCGCCTGCTGGCCGTCGTCGCGCAGTCGCCCTCCCTCGTCGGCCTCGGCCTGGACGAGGACACCTGCGCGATCGTCCACTCCGACCGGACGATGGAGGTCATCGGCCGCGGTGCGGTCACGGTGATCGACGGGTCGCACGTCGTGACTGATGCCCATCAGGCGAAGGGCCACCGGCCGATGATGGTCTCCGACGCCGTGGTGCACTCGTTCCCCTCCGGCACGTGGTTCGACCTGCGCGCGCGACGGCTCGTCGCGGACGAGCCCGGTCAGGAGCGGGAGGCCTCGGAGTGACCGAAGGCGGGACCCGGACGCGCGGGGACCGGACCCGCTCCAAGCGGGAGCCGGTTTCCAAGAAGCCCCCGCTGAAGCCCGACCTGAAGATCGTCGAGACGCAGATCTTCCGCGGTCCGAACTACTGGAGCTACGACCCGTGCGTTCGGCTGCTCGTCGACCTCGGGTCGCTCGAGGAGTGGCCGTCGAACACCATCCCCGGGTTCGTCGAGGGGCTGCTCTCGATGCTGCCGGGTGTAGGAGAGCACTCCTGTTCGCTCGGCAAGCGCGGCGGGTTCCGCGAACGCCTCCAGGAGGGGACGTGGCTCGGGCACGTCGCCGAGCACGTCTCGATCGAGCTCCAGCGCGAGTCCGGAGCGCAGGTGTACCGGGGCAAGACACGCGGCGCCGGCGAGCCCGGCCGGTACAACGTGATCTTCGGCTACTGGGAGGAGCGTGTCGGCCTCGAGTCGGGCAAGCTCGCCGTCCGTCTCGTCAACCACCTCGTCGCTCCCGAGAAGGACTTCGACTTCCTGGCGGGGCTGGAGCGGCTGATCCTGCTGGCCGAGCTGCGCGCGTTCGGCCCCTCCACCCAGGCGATCCTGGACGAGGCCGCCAGCCGGGACATCCCGTTCATCCGCCTGAACGAGCAGTCACTCGTCCAGCTCGGGTGGGGGAAGTATCAGCAGCGGGTCCGCGCTACGATGACCTCGAAGACGTCGTGGCTCGCCGTCGACATCGCCGGTGACAAGGACATGACGCGGCGACTCCTGGCCGCGGCCGGACTGCCGGTCCCCCGCGGGGAGGTCGTCCGGACCGACGACGAGGCGGTGAACGCCGCCAAGCGTGTCGGGTTCCCTGTCGTGACCAAGCCCTTGGACGGCAACCACGGGCGGGGCGTGGCCCTCGATCTGCGGACCGAACGCGACGTGCGGCAGGGGTTCAAACGCGCGCTGAAGGAGTCCAGGGGCGGGCTGGCCGTCGTGGAGAGCTTCGTGACCGGCAGCGATTACCGGGTGCTCGTGGTCGGGGGGAGGATGGTCGCCGTCGCCGAGCGCGTGCCCGCCCACGTGATCGGGGACGGAGAACACACGGTCGCCGAGCTCGTCCAGATCACGAACGAGGATCCGCGCCGGGGGATCGGGCACGAGAAGGTCCTCACGAAGATCAAGGTCGACGAGGCCGCGGTGGCGCTCGTGAAGAAACAGGGTTTCGCGATGGACGACGTTCCGCCCGAGGGCACGTTCGTCAAGCTCGTGTCGACCGGCAACATGTCGACCGGTGGGATCTCGATCGACCGGACGTGGGAGGCGCACGAGGAGAACGTCGAGATCGCCGAGGAGGCCGCGCGCGTGGTCGGCCTCGACGTGGCCGGGATCGACTTCCTCGCGCCCGACATCGCGAAACCCGTCCGGGAGACGGGCGGCGCGATCGTCGAGGTGAACGCGGCGCCGGGGTTCCGTATGCACACGCATCCGACGGAGGGAGAGCCGCAGTACGTCGCCAAGGACGTCGTGGACCTGCTCTTCCCGCCCGGGACGCCGGCGAGGATCCCGATCATCGCCGTCACCGGATCGAACGGGAAGACCACGACGGTCCGGATGATCGCCCACATCTTCAAGGGGATGGGTCGCTCGATCGGGTTCACGACCACGGACGGCATCTACATCGACGAACGACTCGTGAAGCGGGCCGACGCCAGCGGACCCAAGTCCGCGCAGATGGTGCTCCAGAACCCCCGGGTCGATCTCGCCGTGTTCGAGACGGCGCGCGGCGGCATCCTTCGAGAGGGTCTCGGCTACGGGAAGAACGACGTGGCCGTCGTGCTGAACGTCACGGGCGATCACCTCGGCCTGAAGGGGATCGATACGCTCGAGCAGCTCGCGGCGGTCAAACAGGTCATCGTCGAGGCCGTGCCGAAGACGGGTTGGGCCGTGTTGAACGCGGACGATCCGCTCGTCGTGGAGATGCGCAAGGCGTGCAGCGGCAGCGTCATCCTGTTCTCGATGCAGGAGAAGAACGAGCTCATCGAGCGGTGGGTCCGCCGCGGGCGCAAGGCGGTCGTCCTCGAGAAGAGCGCGCTCGGCGAGAAGATGGTGATCCGGGACGGCCGCAGGACGATGCCGATCGCGTGGATCCACACCCTGCCCGCAACCTTCGAGGGGCGCGCTCGCATGATGGTCCAGAACGCGATGGCCGCCGCCGCCGCCGCGCACGCCGCGGGAGCGCACCTGCACGACATCCGTCAGGGGCTCCGGTCCTTCACGACCTCGATCTACCAGGCGCCCGGCCGCCTGAACGTGTTCGACCTGGACGGGGTGAAAGTCGTGATCGACTACGCCCACAACCCGGCCGGGCTCGAGACGCTCGGCGAGTTCATCGAGAAACTCACCCACGACGCACCGTCGGGCGGACATCCGCTCCGGTCCTCGGGCCGGGCGAACCTGCGCGTCGCCGTCGTGGCGACGGCGGGGGATCGTCGCGACGACGACATGCGCCAGCTCGGGCGCGTCGCCGCGCGCTACTTCGACGACGTGATCATCCGGGAGGACCGTCACGCGCGCGGGCGACCACCTGGCCAGACCGCGCAGCTGATCGAGGAGGGCGTGCTTGAAGCGATCTCCCAGGGCGCGCGAGCGGGAAACGTCGAGGTGGTCCTGGACGAGATGGAAGCGACGAGGAGGGCGATCGACCGCTCGAGGCCGGGCGACCTCGTTGTGCTCTGCGTCGACTACGCCACCGAGGTCTACAAGGAGCTCGAGCTCCGCCGCTCCCTCGCGGTTCCCTCGGTCATGCGGGCCGGCGACGGCCAGCACGGCTGGGAAGGCGGCGACCCCGACCTGATCGAGATCGCGGACGAGGTCGGTCTGTAGCGGCTCCGGCTAGAGTGATCGGAGCCCCGAACGACGGAGTCCCCCGAACGCCTGAACCGGAGTCCGCATGTCCCGACCGAATCCGAGAGCCAAGACGACGATCGCCGCCGCAGCGTTGATGCTCGCCATCACCGTGCCGTTCACCGTGATGGGCGTCGGCATGGCGCGGAACGCGCTCGACCCGGACGGGATCGATCGCGACACCTACCTGCGCGCTGTCGACTTCGGGCTGAACTCGGTGGAAACGCGGAATCTCCTCACGGTCTCGGCGGTCCTCGTCCTCGGACTGTCCATCTTGAGCCTCGTGCTGGTGATCGGCGTGCTGGGCCGGCGCCCGAGCGTTCGCCATGCGGCGATCGGCACGTTCGTCGTGCTCGCGGCCGTCACGCTCCCGCTCTCGATCGCCGAGATCTTCTCGGAGGACCCGGAGCCGACCGCGGGGATCGGTTTGCTGGTCGCCGCCGTTCACTTCGCGATCGTCGTCCTCCTCCTACGTCCGGAGACGTTGAGGGAGTTCGAGCTTGCGGAGTCGGCGAGGGAGCGGGTCCGCGCGTCGCGCCGCGCCGAGCGTCTCGCCGGCCGGTCCAAGGCGCACCGAGCCTCCGAGCTCGGATAGGTCGCCGTGGAAGCAGCACCCACGATCCGCCGTGCCCTTCAGGACGAGCGCGACGAGCTCCGCGCCCAGCTCGGCGAGATGAAGGCCGCGCCGCGCGACCCGATGGCATCCGTGTCGTTCGGCAAGCGGGTCGGCGAGGGGACGTCGCAGGCGGTGGAGCGGATCGCGCAGGTCTCGGCAGCCAAGAGCCTGGACGCGAAGCTCAGCGACGTCGAGCGCGCGCTCGCGAAGCTCGACGACGGGACCTACGGGACGTGCGACGTGTGCGGCGAGCCGATCGGCGACGAACGGCTCGAGGCCATCCCGTGGGCGACCCTCTGCGTCCTCGACGCCTCCGAGCGCTGAGGCTCGCCGGCCGTGTCCGGCTGGCGATGGCGGCTCAGCGAGACTCGTTCTCCGAACGCCACTTGATGCCGCACCCCACGCTCGCCCGCTGATCCGTGGACACGGGCGTGCCCGCGAGCACGGCGTCGATCGCCGAACGGAGGTCCTCGCCGGTCACGGGTAGCCCGTTGCGCGGCCGGCTCGAGTCGAACTGCCCGCGGTAGACGAGCCGGCGCTCGCGGTCGTAGAGGAAGAAGTCGGGCGTGCAGGCGGCGCCGAACGCCTTTGCCACCTGCTGGGTCTCGTCGAACAGGTAAGGGAAGGAGTAGCCGGCCTCTCGCGCTTCTTCTGCGAGGCTCTCCGGGGCATCCTCCGGATACGCCTCGGGATCGTTCGCGCTGATCGCGACGATCGACAGGTCCGCGTCCTTATGATCGTTCGCCATGCGCGACACACCCTCACGCACGTGCGCCACGTACGGGCAGTGACGGCACAGGAACATCACGAGCAATCCTTCGGTCCCCTGGAGGTCTTCGAGCCGCACGGTTCGACCCGTCGTGACGTCGGGGAGCGAGAAGTCCGGCACCTGGCTGCCGAGCTCGGTCATCGTGGATGTGGTGGCCATCGGGTTGGTGTCCTCTCGGTCGGTCTGCTCGGTGTCTGCTTCGGATGCTACCGGCCGAGGCTACCGTCGGGCCGGGCGTTTCGACGGCGTCCCCGCCCGCTTCGATCGTTCCGCGCGAGCCGACCTCCGGCGTTCCGTCTTTCCGCGCGAGTCGCGCGCCGCCGCGACGAGTCGCTTCACGTCGGCGGGGGTGGGACGCCGCGCCCCGTTCTCCTGGAGCCAGCGGAAGATCTCGGGCCGCATGCCGAGGGCCGTCACCGCGATGACGTCGCCGCGTTTCGATCGCGTCAGCATGGCTCGAAGGGCCGACAGCTCGTCGGCGTAGACGTCCACCTCCTCGGCCCCGCCGTCGAGCGCGCCCGCGCGGAGCCCTTCGATCACCTCGTCCCGGTCGCGACCCCGCAGGTACCGAAGGAGCTCGGCGACCACGACGTGGTCGGCCCCGCGCGCCGCGCGATACCCGAAGTCGTGCAGGATCTGTTCCGTCCGGTCGCCCGCCTCGCAGATGGCGAGCCAGATCTCGCGGCCCGCTCGCCGAAGACCGTCACACAGTTCCGCGAGGCCCATGATCCCGGCCTCGTTGTGCGCGTAGTCGATCACCACGATCCGTCCATCGATCGTGAACAGGTTCGCTCGTCCCGGATTGCGTTCGGCGTTCATGACGAAGCTCTTCAGGCCCCGCACCACGGCGCGTTCGCCGAGGCCGATGCCCAGGCCGGCCGAGGCAGCCTGCATGGCGTTCATCGTGTGCGAGCTCGAGATGCCGGCGAACGTCACCGGGACGTCGGCGAGCGGCACGAGAGGGTGCGAGACCGACCGCTCCAACAGCGTGACCCATCCGTCGAGCGGGACGGTGGCGCGCCCCCCTTCGGCGAGCGTCTCTCGAACGGCCGGATGATCGGGGTCGAGGGAGCACAGCCAGACCGGGGCGCTGGCGCCTCGTCGCATCGAGAGGACGCGCGGATCGTCCGCGTTCAGGACCACCCAACCGTCCGGGCGGGTGATCTTGGTGACCGTCGCCTTCACTTCGGCGAGCTGATCCAGCGTGCGGATCCCGAGGAGGCCGAGATGATCCGCCGACACGTTGGTCACGACCGAGACGTCGTTGTGGGCCACGCCGACTCCGCGGAGGAGGATCCCTCCGCGCGCGGTCTCGAGCACGGCGACGTCCGGCTGCTGCTCGAGGGCCATCGCGGCACCGCCGAACCCGGAGTAGTCGCCCTTCTCGACCATCTCGCCGTCGCCGCGGTAGACCCCATCGGTCGAGGAGTAGGCGACCGATCTGCCCGCGGACCGGACGAGGTGTGCCAGCAGGCGGACCGTGGTCGTCTTGCCGTTCGTCCCGGTGACCGAGACGATCGGGATCGTCGGGTCGGGGACGGACGGCTCGTCGCCGGGCTCGGCGGCGAGGATGCGCTCGGCCGCCTCGTCGACGAGCCGTTCGACGGAACGGCGCCCTCCGGCCTCAGCCATCAGCCTGCCCAGCTCGGTCGCCGCCGCGGTCGCCGTGCCGCGGCGCCGCCAGGGGAACGCGACGACGATCTCGTCGGGCTCAGCTCCGGATCGGCTGCGCACGGCCAACCGGACCTCCGTCGCGGCGGCGAGCGCCCGCGCGAGCTGGGTCGCCAGCCGTGCGACCGCCCGCCGTCGCTGCTCGGTCCCGGGACGCCCCGGTCTTGCGCTCGAGCCCGCCCGCTTCAGGACGCGCGCGAGCCGTTCCTCGGGCATCGCGAGCCACGGGGCGACGCGAAGTCCCACCTTCACGGCGGGCCGGGGGAAGTACAGGTTCGGCCCGTCGAGCAACCGAAGTTCCACGAGCTCCGCGCGCGGCGCCGCCACGCGCGGAGCATAGGACTCGGCTCGCCCCGCCGTCGGGACGAGGCCTTCCCCGCGAGCGTCAGGCGCTCTCTCCCGCGTGGTAGCGGCGGAACGATGGGACGAGCCACGCGAGCAGCGCCGCGCCGGCGATGCAGAGCAGCCCGCCGGAGACGACCGAGACGGCCGGCGAGAACGCGGACGCGACCATGCCCGCCTCGAGGTCGCCGAGCCGCGGCCCGCCGGTGACGACGAGGATGTGGATCTGCGACAGCCTGCCTCGCAGTGCGTCGGGCACCGAGAGCTGCAGGATCGTCGAGCGGAAGACGGCGGAGATGACGTCGGCGGCACCGGCGATCGCGAGGAGCAGCAGCCCGAGCCACAGGCTGGAGACGAGGCCGAACGCGGCGATGCCGGCTCCCCACACCACCACGGCCCACACGACCGCCATCCCCTGGTGCCGGACGCGCGCGACCCACCCCGCCGTCAGCGCTCCGAGAACCGCGCCGACCGCCGGCGCCGCGAACAGCAGCCCGACCACGGCCGGCCCGCGATGGAACTGCGTCACGGCCAGGATCGCGAAGAGCGCGCGCGGCATCCCGAATACCATCGCGACCACGTCGATCGCGAACGACGCCTTCAGCACGGCCCGTCCCCGCAGGAACGCGAACCCTTCCGTGACGGCGCGCCAACCCGTCGGGGACCCCTCGATCCGCTCGGGCGGGACCGGCGCGATCGCGATCGCGGCCGCGAGCATCGCCACGTAGGTGACGAGATCGATCGCGTAGGCCCACGACAGGCCGACCTCGGTGATCACGATCCCGGCCAGGGCCGGTCCGATCAGCGCCGTCGCGTTCCACACCACCTGATTGAGGGTGAGCGCGGACGGCAACAGCTCGCGCCCGACGAGCCGAGGCGTGATCGCCGAGCGTGTCGGGGAGTCGATCGCGGACAGCCCCGCGATGAGTGCTACCGCGGCGTACACGACCCAGAGCGGTGGGTCACCGTGGACGGCGCCGGCCAGCAGGATCCCCGACGCCGTCATGAAGCCGATCTGCGCGACGATGAGCAGGGTGCGGCGGTCGATGACGTCGACGAACGCTCCACCGACGAGGGTCCCCACCACCAGGGCGACGAGGCCCACGAGTCCGATCAGTCCGACGGCTGCCGGCGAGCCGGTGAGCTCGAAGACCTGGATGAACGTCGCGACCAGCGTGAACTGGTAGCCGAGCTCGGAGACGGCCAGGCCGAGGAAGAGCCGGCGGAAGTCGCGCGAGACGCGCAGCGGCGAAACGTCGATCGCCACGTGGCGGACCGCACCGCGGATGCGGCGGCGCTCACCCGGTTCCGTCACGAGCCGACGGTAGCAGTCGCTGAAGCGCTACCCGGCGACGACGCCGATCGCCTCGTCGAGGATGCCGAGGCCCTCGTCGAGCAGGCTCTCCTCGATCGTGATCGGCGGAAGCAGGCGGATCACGTTGTCGTACGTCCCCGCCTTCAAGATCACGACGCCGTTCTCGAGACAGCGCTCCAGGATCTTCGTGCCGGTGGGTCCGTCGAGCGGTTCCTTCGTGCCGCGGTCGGAGACGAGCTCGATCGCCGTCATCATCCCCCGCCCGCGCACGTCGCCGATCACGTCGTGCCTCGACCGCATCTCGCGGAGCCGTTGCTGGATGCGTTCACCGACGGTCCGCGAACGCTCGAGGAGCCCCTCGCGCTCGATCAGGTCCAAGACGGCGAGCGCCGCCGCCGCCGCGACGGGGTTCCCGCCGTACGTCCCGCCCAGCCCTCCGACGTGCACGCTGTCCATGATCTCGGCGCGCCCCGTCACGGCGCTGATCGGCAGGCCGCCGCCGAGCGATTTCGCGCTCGCGACGAGGTCCGGGACGACGTCCTCGTCCTCGATCGCGAACCACCGGCCGGCTCGTCCCATCCCGCTCTGGATCTCGTCGGCGATGAACAGGATCCCGTGCTCCGCGCAGAACTCGGCGAGGCCTTTCAGGAACCCCGGCGCCGGGATGATGAACCCACCTTCGCCCTGGATCGGCTCGAGGATGACGGCGGCGATGTTCTCCTCGCCGATGTGCTTGTGCATCTCGTCGGTGGCGTAGGCGAGCGCCTCGCGCGCCGCGTTCTCCGGTCCGGTCGGCCAGCGGTAGGGGTAAGGGAACGGCAGCCGGTAGACCTCCGGCGCGAACGGCCCCATGCCCTGCTTGTACGGCATCACCTTCGCCGTGAGCGTCATGGCGAGGAGGGTTCGCCCGTGGAACGCGTGGTCGAACGTCACGATCGCGTCGCGCCCGGTGAACTTCCGGGCGATCTTCACGGCGTTCTCCACCGCTTCGGCGCCGGAGTTCGCGAACATCGTCTTCTTCTCGAAGTCGCCGGGCACGATCGCGTTCATCCGCTCGGCGAGCTCGATGTACGGCTCGTTCGCCGTGACGTGGAAGCACGTGTGCGTGTCGCGCTCCAGTTGCTCCTGGGCCGCCCGGACGACCTCGGGCGACGTGTGGCCGAGGTTCAGGACGGCGATCCCCGTCGCGAAGTCGATCAGTCGGTTGCCGTCGACGTCCTCGATGATCGCGCCGGACGCGCGCGCCGTGACGATCCGGTGGATGTTCGCGACGCCCTGCGGGATCGCGGCCGCGCGGCGTTCGAACCACTCCCGCGACTTCGGTCCGGGGATGTCGGTGAGGACCTTGCGCTCCTGGGGGATGTCCACGTCCCAACTCCTTCCGATGCCTACCGCTCGCTGCTTGAGGCCTTCTGCCTGCGGGGCCTACCGCTTCGTTACTTGAGGCCTTGGTTCACCTGAGCCAGTGTCGACTCCCAAGGCGGCGGCTGTCAGGTGGTCGTGCGACCAAGGCCCGGTTGCGTGTTTGTACGACCCGTCCAGCCTCGGACCCCGGGCACGATGCCGGCTGCGAGTTTCTGTACCGTTCGTACAATCCGATCGTGCCGATCACCGTTCGCGACATCCTGAGCGTGCCGGGTCTCGCCCTCCGCTTCGTGGCGGGCGAGGGGAGCGCGGACCGGCCGATCCGCTGGGTTCACATCTCCGAGCTCGAGGATCCGACGCCCTGGTTGAAGGGGGGAGAGCTCCTGCTGACCACGGGCACCGGCGTCGGGACGACCCCGGCGAGGCAGCGGGCGTACGTCGCCCGGCTTCACGACGCGGGGCTCGCGGGCCTCGGGTTCGGGCTCGGGTTCGGTCACGAGAAGGTGCCCCGTGCGCTCGTCACGGCGGCCGAACGCGTGGGGTTCCCGATGTTCGAGGTGCCCTACCCGGTCCCCTTCATCGCGATCACCGAGGCGGTGTTCACCCGACTGCTCTCCGAGCAGTACGAGGTGCTTCAGCGGGCCGTCGATGCCGAGCACGAGCTCACCCGTGCCGTGATGGACGGCGGCGGGGTCGAGGGCATCGCCCGATCGCTCGCGCGCGTCACCGGCGGGTGGGCGCTCCTGTTGGATCTGCACGGGATGCCGCTCGCCGCCACCGCCGCGACGGCCCGCCAACGCGCCCCGAGGATCTGGCAGGAGCTCCGCGGCTCGCGACCAGACGGCACGGGGTTCAGCCTCTCACTCGTCGACGCCGGCCAGAACGTGTGGATCCAGCCGGTCGGCGCGCAGGGCCGCGTCGAGGCGTTCCTGGCCGTCGGGTCGTCCGAGCCGCTGTCCCAGGTCGACCGGATCGTCGCCGGGCACGCGCTGTCGCTGTTCGCGATCGAGCTCGCGAAGGCGCGGGCCGTCGCGGACGCCGAGCGCAGGCTGCAGGGAGACTTCTTCGGAGCGCTCGCCGCGGGAACGCTGGCGCCCCAGGAAGTCGGCCGGGGGCTCGCGCGCTTCGGCTTCGTCAAGGACTCGGAGGTCCAGGTGGTGGCGTTCGAGGGCGGTGTCGACGGGGAGGGCCTCGCCTACGCGATCGAGGATCACCTGTCCCGGTCGATCGGCCCGTACCTGTTCTCTCCCGGCGGGTCCGAGGTCCTCGTCCTGCTCCCAGCCGCCGACGATCTCGACGTCCGAGAGCTCCGCAAGGCGGTCGTGGAGCGTTTCGAGAGCGAGGACGTCCGGGTCGGCGCCGGGCGTTCCGCGGCGCCGACCGAGACGGGACGCAGCCTGCGCGAGGCGCGGTACGCCCTCCAGGTTTGCCGGCTCGAGGGTTGGGATGCGGCGGGGTTCGAGGACCTCGGCACGTACCGCCTGCTGCTCACCATGGCCGAGCCGGATGCCCTGCGCGCGTTCTCCGACTCTTTGCTCGCGCCTCTCGACCAGTACGACGGCGAGCACGGCGGCGAGCTCCGGGCGTCCCTCCGAGCCTTCCTCCAGCACAACGCCCGATGGGAGACCGCGGCGGGCGAGCTGTACGTGCACCGCCACACGCTGCGGTATCGGATGCGCAAGGTCGAGCAGCTGACGGGCCGCGATCTCACCTCGAGCTTTGACCGGATGGAGTTCTGGCTGGCCCTGCGAGCGCGCGAGATCCTCACGGTCCAGGACTCCGGGACGTGAGGGTCCAAGGGCGCGCGCCGCGCGTTGTCCCGTCCGTCCACCGCCGACCCGGCGCTCGTCCGGAACGGCGACTGGCTCGCTCGCGGCCGAACTGGGCATACTTGGGCCTGCCTGGGGTGTTGAACCCTCGGCGGGTTCCTCGATCGAGGAGGAGGTCACCATGGCGACCGACGTGAAGACCTACAAGATGTTCGTGAACGGGGAGTGGGTCGACTCCGCGAGCGGCAGCGTCAGGACGATCGTCAGTCCGGCGACCGGCGAGGTGCTCGGCGAGGTCGCCGAAGGAGACGCCGAGGACGTCGACAACGCGGTGGCGGGGGCCAAGACCGCCTTCGAGACCTGGTACGACGCGACGCCGGGCGAGCGGCAGGCTGCGCTCCTGAAGATGGCCGACCTCGTCGAGGAGAACGCGGAGGAGTTCGGCCGCCTCGAGTCGCACAACGTCGGCAAGCCCTTCAGCGTGACGATGTCCGAGGAGATACCGGTGATCGCGGACCAGTTCCGCTTCTTCGCGGGGGGTGCCCGGTTCCTCGAGGGACGAGCGACCGGCGAGTACATGAAGGGGTTCACCAGCATGCTCCGGCGCGAGCCGATCGGGATCGCGGGACTCATCGCGCCGTGGAACTACCCCTTGTACATGGCGGCCTGGAAGATGGGCCCCGCGCTCGCGGCCGGCAACTGCGTCGTCATCAAGCCGTCCGAGCTGACCCCGCTCACGCTCCTTCGCTTCGCCGAGCTGATCGCCGAGGCCGAGGTCTTCCCGCCCGGCGTGTTCAACGTCGTGACCGGCGACGGGGTCCCGGTCGGGGAGCGGATCGTCACGCACCCCGACGTCGGGATCGTCTCGCTCACGGGCGAGACGTCCACGGGACGTCTCATCTCCCGGCTCGCGGCCGACTCGTTGAAGCGCACGCACCTGGAGCTCGGCGGCAAGGCGCCGGTGATCGTCTTCGACGACGCCGATGTCTCCACGGCCGCCGAGTGGATCAAGATCGCGGGCTACTTCAACTCCGGCCAGGATTGCACCGCGGCCACGCGTGTCCTAGCCGGGGGCGCGGTCTACGAGAGCCTCCTCGGCGAGCTCGTCCCTGCGGTGGAGCAGATGAAGATCGGCGACATCTGGGCGGAGGACACCGAGATGGGATCGGTGGTCTCGAAGGACCAGTTCGACCGCATCGTCGGGTTCGTCGACCGCGCCCGGGAGGGCGGTGCGAAGGTGCTGACCGGCGGCGAGCCGCTCGACCTCGGCGAGGGACGGTACTACTACAAGCCGACGGTCGTCGCCGACGTCGGGCAGGACGCCGAGATCGTGCAGAACGAGGTGTTCGGCCCGGTCGTCACGGTGCAGCGGATCGACGACGAGGAACAGGCACTGGGATGGGCGAACGGCGTCGACTACGGGCTCGCGGCTTCGGTCTGGACCCGCGACGTCGGTCGCGCCCTGCGGATGGCACGCAAGCTCCAGTACGGCACCGTGTGGATCAACACACACATCCCGCTCACCCCCGAGATGCCGCACGGCGGCTACAAGCAGAGCGGTCACGGCAAGGACATGTCGATCTACTCGATCGAGGAGTACACGAACATCAAGCACGTCATGGCGTCGCTCGACTAGCACGAGGCGTCGCCTTGACCGGATCATCCAACCTGAGACCGAAGGAAGAGGTGAGGCGTCGATGACCGTGCGTCCGTTCCTGGTCAACGGGGAGTGGCGGACCGGCGAGGGCTCCTTCGAGGTGCGGAGTCCCTACGACGACGCCGTGGTCGCCGAGGTCGGCGTCCCGACCGATGCCGACGTCGAGGAGGCCACGGCCACCGCGGCCGCGACGTTCGAGGAGTCGCGTCGCCTGCCCGTTCACGCGCGCGCGGACGCGCTCGACCACATCTCCGCCCGGTTGAAGGAGACGATCGAGGAGAACGCGGAGCTCATCGCGCGCGAAGGCGGGAAGCCGCTCAAATGGGCGAAGGTCGAGGCGACGCGGGCCGTATCGACGTTCCGATGGGCGTCCGAGGTCCTGCGACGCGGCGACGAGGAGTTCATGCGCCTGGACACGGAGGCCTCGCTCGGCTCGCGCGTCGGGCTCCTGCGACGGTTCCCGTTCGGTCCCGTCCTGGGTATCACGCCGTTCAACTTCCCGCTGAACCTCGTCGCCCACAAGGTGGCGCCGTCGCTCGCGGTCGGGGCGCCGATCGTCGTGAAGCCGGCGTCGGCGACGCCGATCGGATCGCTGCGCCTCGCCGAGTTCTTCGCCGAGACCGACCTGCCCAAGGGCATGTTCCAGGTCTTACCGGTGAGCTCGAAGGTGGCCGACGCGATGGCTCGGGACGAGCGCTTCCGCAAGATCTCGTTCACCGGTTCCGTCGAGATCGGGTGGTACCTGAAGGGACTCGACCCGAAGAAGCGCGTGACGCTCGAGCTCGGTGGCAACGCCGGGGTCATCGTGCACTCGGACGCCGATCTGGACCTCGCCGCCCAGCGGGTCGCGTTCGGCGGGTACTACCAGGCCGGGCAGAGCTGCATCAGCGTCCAGCGGGTGCTGGTGCAGTCCGAGGTGTACGAGGACTTCGCGGACCGGCTCGTGAAGCAGGTCGAGAGCCTCAAAGTGGGCGACCCGATGGACCCGACGGTCGACGTCGGTCCGGTGATCCAGCGCAAGGAGGTCGACCGAATCGACGAGTGGGTGCAGGAGGCGAAGTCCCAAGGCGCGACCGTGCTGACCGGCGGCGAGGGCAACCCGCCCTTCTACGCGCCGACCTTGATCGCCGACGTGCGCCCCGAGATGAAGGTCTGCCGCGAGGAGATCTTCGGCCCGGTCGTCACGATCAGCCCGTACCAGACGTTCGAGGAGGCCATCGCCCTCGTGAACGACTCGCGCTTCGGACTGCAGGCGGGCGTGTTCACGAACGACATCAACCGGGCGTTCGAGGCGCACCGCTCGATCGACGTCGGCGGAGTGATCGTGAACGACGTGTCGGCCTTCCGCGCCGACCAGATGCCGTACGGCGGTTCGAAGGACTCGGGCTTCGGACGTGAAGGACTGCGATTCGCGATGGAAGAGATGACCGAGCCGCGCATCATGGTTCTGTCGCACGTCCCCCTGTAGCCACGCGAGCCGCGAACTCGCCCACGGTCGCGGCCGTCTCTTTCTCGTGGCGCCACAGGTAGTGGTCGGTCCCGGCCACGATCGCGAGCTCGGCAAGGGGGAGCGCCTTCTCCAGCTCCGCGAGCCGGTCGGCGGGCGAGTACTCGTCGTTCTCGCCCGAGAGCAGGAGCACCGGGCGATCGAGGGTCCGAAGCTCGGACGCCGACGGCATGGGCGGGATGTCGAGCTCGTGTTCGAGCGGAAGGCCGATCAGCGCGAGTGCGGCGACCCGGTCGTCGTCCAGCGCCTCCCGAACGGCGACGTTCGCGCCGAACGACCAGCCGCACACGACCGTCGGGCCGTCGGTCTCCTCGCGGACGCGGGAGATCGCCGCCCGCACGTCGTTCACCTCGGTCCGTCCGCCGCCGTACGTGCCGGCGCTCCGCATCGTCCCGCGGAAGTTGAAGGCCAGGACGAGGAACCCCCGCTGCGCCAGCTCGTTTCGAACGGCCCACAGGATCGGGTGATCCTTGCTTCCCCCGTGACGCGGGTGCGCGTGACAGATGACGGCCGATCCGAGCGTTTCCGCCTGCGGGCGCCGGAGCTCGCCCTCGAGCGACACGCCTTCTTCCGTTGCGAACCGGACGGGCTCCACGCGTGCGAGGATGATGCCGGTGCCCGGGCATCGACAACCTTCCGGCCTGGCCTTCGCCATCCGCGACCCGCTGCCCTGGAACGACCTCGTGGGGATCGTCCGGGCCGCGGAGAACGCCGGATACCGCGCGCTCTTCCTGCCCGAGATCTCCGGACGAGACGCGCTGGTCACCCTCGGGGCGCTCGCGCGAGACACGCGCGATCTCCTGCTCGGCACCGGCGTGCTCCCGATGCGTTCCCGCACGCCGCTTCTCACCGCGATGGGGTCGGCGACGGTGGACGAGCGCTCCGGCGGGCGCCTCCTCCTTGGTCTCGGCCCGGGCCCGGTCGGCCGGGGCGCGCTGGACGAGCTCGCGGAACTCATCGGCACGCTCCGGTCCCTGTTCGCGGGCGAGACGATCGAACGCCGGGGGCGCCCGGT
>CAZMNP010000245.1:0-6330 GCA_964567675.1 uncultured Actinomycetes bacterium | reverse complement strand
CCAGGTGCTCGGCGGATACGGCTACATCCGCGAGTACCCCGTCGAGCGCATGATGCGCGACGCCAAGATCACGCAGATCTACGAGGGCACGAACCAGATCCAGCGCGTCGTCATCGCACGGGAGCTCCTGAAGGCGTTGGCATAGCGATGCAGTTCCTCGTCATCGGGCGTGACGGTGACGATGCGGACGCGCCCGCCAGGCGTGCACGGGTTCGACCCGTGCATCTGGACTTCATCCAAGGCCTGGTCGACCGTGGTCAGATCCTGATCGGCGGCGCCATCCTCGACGCGTCGGGGCCGATGATCGGATCGACCCTGCTCGTCGAGTTCGAAACGCGAGAGGCACTTGACGAGTGGCTTCGGACCGACCCGTACGTCACCGGGCAGGTTTGGCGATCGATCGAGGTTCATCCGTTCCGCAGCGCGGTCGGAGCGTGGATGCCGCAGGGGTGAGCTGACTCCTCCGGAAAGCGGAAGGGCCCGGACCCACCGGCAAGCCGTTCGGTCCGGGCCCACCCAGGGGGGCTCGGGAGGCGTTACGCCCTGATCTCGTCGGAGCGCTCGCCCGACTCGGCGAGCGTTCCGCGCCCGTTCGTCGAAACCGATCCGTTGTCCGCGCCCGATGCGTACGCCATCTCGCGCTCGCCGGACGGCCGTGCGGCGGTGCTGTCTTCCGCGCCCTCGTCCGGCTTGGGACCGAACAGGGACACCCGGAACGACGCACCGCCACCCGGGCGCTCCTCGACCCAGGCCCGGCCGCCGTGGATCTCGGCCAGCCTCGCCAGCAGGGACAGCCCGGTGGCGCCGGTCTTCTTCTTCGCGGTTCCGGGCCGGTCATCCGACATCGCCGAGGACAGGTCGCCGCGGAGCTCTGACGGAACCTCGGGGCCGGTGTCGTCGACCGCGATGACGGCACCGCCCTCCTCCGAGGAGATCTTGACGCGCACCGGGTTCCCCGGCGCGGTCCTTCGTCCGGCGTTGGAGAGCAGCGTCTCGATCATCTGCTCGGTCAGCGCCGGGTCGACCTCGATCGCGATGTGCTCGGCCTCGATCTTCACGTCGCGGTTCGCCAGGTCCGGCGACTCCTCGACCACGCGGCGAACGAGCGCCTCGAGGTCGGTGCGCCGGCGATTCGGCTTGTAGCTGCCGCTCGCGATCTCGTCCAGGACGAGCATCTCGCCCACGAGCCGGTCGAGCTTGCGCGCGTTCGTCGAGAGCTGCTTGACCATGTCCTTGCCCTCGTTCGACTTGGGATCGGCGTGCCGAAGCGCGAGCGTGAGACCAAGGATCGACGTGAGGGGGCGTCGCACCTCTGCCGCGATCGCCTCTTGGAGCGCCGTGCGCTCGTCGTTCACGATCACGGTGACGTTGTTGGGGTTGCTCTCGGTCTCCTCGACCTTGGTCTCGAGCTCGGTGACCTGTTCCTCCAGGATGCGAACCCGCTCGAGCGTGACCTCGAGCCGCTGGTCGGCTCGCCGGCACCGCTCGTCGGCGTCGCTCTGACCCTCACGCGCCGACTGCAGCATGTCGAGCAGCTCGGCGTTCTTGGTGGCGGCCTGCGCCACCTGTTGATCGGAGGCTTGCCAGCGGAGCTCCGCCTCGTGCACCTTCTCCTCGGCGTTCATCAACCGCTCCGCCGCCTGCTGGAGCTCCTCTGCCGCCTGGGAGACCTGCAGCCCGGCGACCGAGATAGCGCGAGACAGGTCGTCGGCGTCCTGCTCCGTTTGCTGCATCGTCTCTTCGTGATCGGTCATCGGTGCTCACCCCGCTCGCTGTTGCTTTGATGGTGTGGAAACGCTGTGGATGACGATCGGAGGCTCGTCGAGCTCCGTCGGCTCTTCCATGTCGTTGTCGAACTCCCGAAGCGCCTCGGAGAGCTTGGTCATGTGGAACTTCGAGTTGGTGTAGTCGAGCTCGGATTCGAGCCGTTCGATCTCGTGCGACATCTCGGCCGTGCGCATCTCGGCCTCTGCCAGTCGAGACTTGAGCTCCGCGGGATCGATGGTCGTCCCCGCGGTCGGAAGGAATCGGCGCGCCTCGTCGAGCTCCTGTTGGCGAAGGGTCATCCGCTCGCGGAGGGCGTTGTTGTCGATCTCGGCCCTATGGAGCCGCTCGGACGTCTCGCGCAATTGGTCGCGCAGCGCCTGAAGCTCTCCGTCACTGGTGGTGCTGTCGTTCTCGTTCATCGCAAGTCTCCCTTCGAGCTGTCTCACCTGCGCGAGTGTGTCCTTGAGGTGCTTCTGGGCGGACCGGAAGTTCTCCTCCGCGGCTTCCGCGCGACGCTGGACGTCTTGCCGCTGCTCCTCGATGACGCGGAACCTCGAGTGCTGGTACACCGGGGACTCGGCCAACGGACGTCGCCTCGGGACCGCCGGGTGGTACAGGGACTGCGGGATCGGCTGGGCGATCCCCGCGTCGCCGGTCACGATCACCATCGCGAGAGACGCGAGCATCAGACCGCCGGCGATCAGCGCCGCCAGGTACCAGCCCGTCGACTGGGCGTCGATCGGGCCGTAGGACTGCGTGAGCTCGGCCACCGCGACCTTCCCGTCCGGGTTCAGCCAGATCGGGACGTACGTCTGCAGGAGGTCGTTACGGATCAGGTTCTGCGGCTCGCCGCCGGCGACCTGGAACGCGATGTCGCGCAGGTAGGACGGTCGAGCCCCGACATAGCTCACGTTGCTCGCGTAGAGGATGCGCCCGAGCGAGGAGTAGATCCGGATCTCGTCGATCGGACCCTTCGAGATGATGGCATCCTCGAACGCGGCTCCGAGCGCCGTGTGACGCTCGCCGACGATCGGTGCGATGAGGTCCCGGGGCTGCAGCAGCGGGGCGAGCTCGGCCTGTGCCGTCAGCTCCGCATCGATCGCGGCGTCCCGGATCGCTTGCCCGCGCGCCTCGATGGCCGCCCAGATCGCGAGTCCGAGGCCGACCGCGAGGACGATGGCGGACACGACCCAAAGGGGCCGCCGTTCCCGTCGTCCAAGGGCTTGGAGCATCTCGGGGTGTCCTCTCGGGACCGATATGGGCGTCGAGTGCCTCATTGGTCGTATCGGCGCCGGTCCCCCCCGCGGTGTAGTCCCCCCGATGGGGGAAATGGCTCGGAATGACTAGTAGGTCATCCTGCAGGCTTCGCCCGGCCGATCGAGCGCGGCGTATGCCCGTGCCTGAGCGGGCACGTCGGGGACCTCCGGTACCCTGTGCGCCGTGGACGTCGCGCGGGTGGAGGGGCAGCGCGTGCTCAGCCTGGACCTCGTCGGCAAGGGCCACCTGGACGAGGCGGCGTCCTTCGTCGTCGGTCTGCTCGAGCGCCCGGGCACGGAGATCCGGGTCCTCGAGGGCCAGCTCCACCTGGACGAGGCCCTGGTCGTGCCCGGGCACCCCGACGCGTACGAGCTGACCCCGGTCGTGCCTGCCGATCCCGGGACGGTGTGGGCGGTCGATGGGGGATCGTGCGTCGTCGCCGATGGGCGTTCCTTCCAAGTGGCCGCGTTCCGTGCGGCGCGGGTGCGGTTCGCGGGAGGGGAGACGACCGTCGTCGACCGCCCGCAACTCGTCGTGCACGCCGTCTCGCCCGAGGAGATGGAGCGCTTGGCCCGCTCGACCCTGTCCGAGCTGTGCGGCGCCGAACCCGAGCGGCTGCCGGAGCTGCCGCGCCCGGTGGATGCGCTGCGCGAGTGGGCCGAGTGGTCGGCGGTCGCCGAAACCGTTCGGGAGGCCGAGGCGGGGGACCTCGTCCTGGTCGACGGCTCGCTGCACGGCGGGCCGCTCGTTCCGCAGGTCGTGGTGCAGCGCGTACACCAAGCCGCGATCGCGCGCGGCGTGTCGCTCGCCGGAGTCGTCAAGGCTTCGACCTTGTACTGGGGACGCAACGCGCCGCTCGTCACCCTGCTCAAGCGCCGAGGCGATCGCGAGGTCGGACGCGCGCGCTGGGCGGCGCGGATCTCGACCGATCCGGTGTTCGGCAGGCTGTACGTCGGGGACATCTTCGTCGCGCATCTCGCGCCGACGGCACCGCACGCGTTCCGCGTCGACGTCGCGCGCGGTCCCGCCGGCGCCGACGCCGTCCTGGGCAGACTCGCGGCGATCGCCGACGACCCCGCCTTCGTCGGTTACCCGTATCCGCTCGCCCGGGCGCATCAGGCGGCGCGGGTCACGGGCTACGACGTGGTCGACGTCCGGCGTTCGTTCCGTGATGCGCTGTCGCGCCGGGGGATGGCGGAGGACGACATCGAGATGTTGTTCCAGGACTTCCACGAGGTCTTGAACCGATGACCGAGTACAAGGGACGGATCTTCGGCAAGAGCGTGCTGGAGTCGACGTTCCGTTCCTTCTACGGCACCGATCTGTTCTTGGGCGAGCTGCTTTCGGCGGAGGACCCCGAGCGCGCCCGGCGGTTCCTGTTCCGCGTCATCCAGGTGACCTACGGTTCGGACTCCTCGGACCCGGCGTGGTCCGAGCGCACCGCGGGTGCGTACATGTCGGGAGACGTCGCCGGCGCCGAGTACACGCTCCATGACCCCGAGCAGCGCCTGTACAAGGTCGCGACGTGCCAGCCGCTCGGCTACATCGACGCCGCGGGGGCGTTCCGCAAGCCGAAGTCGCTCCCGGCGCAGTTCGCACGGGTCACCGCGCCGACGGCGCAGGACTTCGAGTTCCTGCACGAACGGATGGGAGACGTGCGCATCGGTCTGCTTCGCTCGGGCGAGGACGCGATCGAGCTCGAAGTCGGCATCCGCGGCGAGACGCTCACGTCGCACGTCGGGGTCTTCGCGACGACCGGCATGGGCAAGTCGAACCTGATGAAGGTGCTCGCGGGGCAGATCCTCGCGTCGCAGGGCCGGTATGCCTGTCTGCTGTTCGACCCGCACGGCGAGTACCTCGAGGGCGGGAGCGGCACCCGGCGAGGACTGCGCGACCACCCTTGGGCGCCGGACCGGCTGAAGGTCTACGCCACGCGCGCGGCCGGCGCTGGTGCGACGTCGCTCCGGCTCTCGCTCGCCGAGCTCACGCCCGGCGACCTGCAGACGGCGTACGAGTGGAGTCACGCGCAGGAGGACGCGATCTACCGGCTGATCCGGGCGTTCCACGAGGACTGGATCGTCGAGGTCGCCGAGGAACCCGACGCGTCCGTGCTCGCCGAGCAGCTGGGCGTCGCTACCAGCACGGTCCAGGTGATCCAGCGACGCGCCCAGCGGATCCTCGACATGCCGTGCATCTCGCGCGACCCGTCGCAGCCGTCGCTCTCGGCGCGCATCGTGGACGAGCTCATGAGCGGCTACTCGGTGCTCGTCGACACGAGCGGTCTCTCGTCGATGGAGGAGATCCTGGTGGCGTCGGTCATCACCCGGAAAGTGCTCGACGCCTATGCCGACATCTACCTGGAGGACCGGGAGCGGTTCGCGGCGCTTCCGCCGACCCTCATCGCACTCGAAGAGGCGCAACGGGTCCTCTCGCGTGTCGCCCGGTCGGACGAGAACGTGTTCCCGCGCGTCGCGCGAGAAGGCCGGAAGTTCAAGGTCGGGCTGTGCGCGGTGTCGCAGCAGCCCAAGCTGATCGACGACGAGCTCCTCTCGCAGTTCAACACGTTCTTCATCCTCGGCCTCGCCGACGAGAAAGACCGGAACATCCTGCGGGGTAGCTCGAAGCAGGACATCTCGGATCTGGGTCCCGAGATCCAGACACTGATGCCGGGTGAGGCGATCGTCACGAACCTGGAGGCGCCGTTCGCGCTTCCGGCGCAGGTGTACCTCTACGAGGACTACCTGAAGTCGGTCGCGGGTCCCTCGCCGCTCCCACCGCGGCCCGAGGGAGCCGCGAAGGGATTCGCCGAGTGACGCGCGCCGATCCGGAGCGCTGATGGCGCGGCTGGTCGCGTTCGGCGATGCGCACCTGGGGCGCTCGCACCTCGCGCACCTCCGCGACGACCAGGGCCGAAACGTGCGCGAGGAGGACTTCCTTCGCTCCTTCGCGTGGGCCATCGACGAGACGATCCGGCAGGAGCCGGACGGGTTCATCTGGCTCGGCGACATCTTCGATCACGCGCGGCCGACGTACCGAACGTTCGCGCAGGTGCTCGGCGGTCTCCAGAAGCTCACCGACGCCGGACTGACCGGCGTCGCGATCAGTGGCAATCACGACACCCCGCGGGTCCGTGGCACGGGTTCGCCCTACGACGCGCTCGAGCGTGTCTTCCCCGGCGTGACGTTCGCGTGGCGCATGGAGGCCGTCGCGGCCGAGCTCGCCGGCGTGCTGGTCCACGCCGTGCCGCAGACCCTGTCGGTCGAGGACCTTCGCGTCCAGCTCGCCGCGGCGGCCGGGAACGTCCGC
>CAZMNP010000244.1:0-5492 GCA_964567675.1 uncultured Actinomycetes bacterium | reverse complement strand
CCTTGATCGGGTTCGCCGGCGCGCCGTTCACGCTCGCGAGCTACCTCGTCGAGGGCGGCCCGTCGCGCGACCACGCGCGGACGAAGGCGCTGCTGCACGGGGACGCGGCGACGTGGGGAGCGCTGATGGAACGGCTCGCGGAGCTCGTGCACGCGCACCTCCTCGCGCAGGTGGACGCCGGCGCACAGGCGGTGCAGGTGTTCGACAGCTGGGTCGGTGCGCTCGACCCGACCGACTACGAGCGGTCCGTGCTGCCGTTCCTCCGGCCCGTGTTCGAGGAGCTCGGCGCGCCGGCGATCCATTTCGGCGTGGGGACGGGCGAGCTCCTCGGCCTGATGCGAACGGCGGGTGGCGACGCGATCGGGGTCGACTGGCGGGTTCCACTCGACGCGGCGTGGGAACGGGTCGGCTTCGATCGCGCGATCCAGGGGAACCTCGATCCGGCGGTGGCGGCGGCCTCGTGGGAGGCGGTCGAACGCAAAGCGACCGAGGTGCTCGATCGCGCGGCGATGCGAGACGGGCATGTCTTCAACCTCGGCCACGGCGTCCTTCCCGCCACGCCGGTGGACAACCTGGTGAGGCTCGTCGACCTGGTGCACGAGCGCACGTCGAGCCCGGGATGACCGTGCCCATCGGGGTGCTCGTCATGGCGTATGGGACCGCGAACGGACCCGACGACGTCGAGCGCTACTACACGGACATCCGTGGGGGTCGCCCCCCCACGCCCGAGCATCTGGAGGAGCTGAAGGCCCGTTACGCGGCGATCGGCAACCGGTTCCCGCTCCTGCAGATCACGCGCGAACAAGCCGCGAGCCTCGAGCGCGAGCTCAACGCCGGCGGGGGCGAGACCTACCGTGCGTACCTCGGCATGAAGCACTCGCCGCCGTTCGTCGCCCAGGCCGTCGAGGCGATGCGGGCCGAGGGGATCGAGCGCGCCATCGGCATCGTCATGGCCCCGCACTGGTCCGGCATGTCCGTCGAGACCTACATCGAACGCGTCGCGGCCGCCGGCGACGGCCCGCCGCGGTTCACGTTCGTGCGCAGCTACCACGACCATCCGTTGTTCGTCGACCTGCTCGCGAGCCGTGTGGCGCACGCGCTCGGAACGCTCGGGCCCGCCGAACGCGAGGGCGCGGCGGTGATCTTCTCCGCGCACAGCCTTCCGGTGCGCACCCTCGAGGACGGCTCGCAACGCTGCAAGTACTGCACGTCGTGTACGGCTTCCTGCCGATACCGCGACGCGCTCCAGGAGACGGCCGACCTCGTTGCGAAGGAGCTCGACCTCGCGCATCACCAGGTCGCATGGCAGAGCGCCGGCCGGACGGCGGACGCGTGGTGGGGACCGCCGATCGAGGACGTGATGGGCGAGCTCGCGGGGCAGGGACATCCCGCCGTCGTGGTCTGCTCGGCCGGGTTCGTCGCCGACCACCTCGAGATCCTGTACGACCTCGACGTCGAGGCCCGCGGGATCGCCGAAGAGGCAGGCATCCACTTCGCTCGCACCGAGATGCCGAACACCGACCCCGCGTTCGTGAAGCTGCTCGCGACCGTCGTGCGCGAGCACCTCGACGCCGAACCGGGATGACCGACCGCGTCGTCGTCGTCGGCGGGGGCGTCGCGGGTCTGGCCACCGCGCACCGCCTCGTTCGCGCACGCCCGGATCTCGACCTGACCGTTCTCGAAAGCGCGCCGGCGCCCGGCGGCCGCCTGACCTCGGTTGCCGTCGGCGACCTCGAGCTCGACGCCGGTCCCGATTCGTTCGTCGCACGCAAGCCGTGGGCCGTGGACCTGTGCCGGGAGCTCGGCCTCGCGCTCGTCGAGCCGGCCACCTCGGGCGCGTACGTCTGGACCGATCGGGGGCTCGCCACGATGCCGCCGATCGCGCTCGGCGTTCCGGCAGAGGTGGACGGGCTCGTTCGCTGGCGCGGACTGTCTCGTCTCGGACGGACGCGTGCACTCGCCGACCTGATCCACAAGCCGAGGCCGCACGCCGAGGAGGAAGCGCTCGGTGCGCTCCTGCGCCGCCGCCTGGGGGACGAGGCCACCGAGCTGTTGGTCGCTCCGCTCCTGGCGGGGCTGTACGCCGGCGACGTCGACCGTCTGGGGATCCGTTCCACCTTCCCGGAGCTCGCCGGGTGGGAACGTGACTTCGGCGGCTTGATCCGCGGCGCGAAGGCCGCGCTCCGGGCGGCGAAGGGCGCCGGACCGATCTTCCTCCGCCCGGCCGACGGCGTGCCGAGCCTGCCGCGGGCGCTCGTCGAGGCGGTCGGCCCAGGGCGCGTGCGGACCGGGACGCCCGTCACCGCCGTCGCGGCCGAGGGGGCGGGCTACGTCCTGCGAGCCGGCGCGCTCGAGGTCTCGGCGAACGCCGTCGTCCTCGCGACGCCCGCGTTCACCTCGAGCCGGCTCCTGTCCGAGGTCGCATCGGCCGCGAGTGCGCGGCTGAACGAGATCCCGTACGTCTCGACGGGCGTGGTTCACCTCGTGTACGCCGACGGGACGGCCGATGCGCTCCCGCAGGCGACAGGCTTCGTCGTCCCGCGAGGCAAGGCGCCGATGACCGCGGCGACGTTCCTCTCGCGGAAGTGGCCGGAGCCGTCGTTCGGCACCCGGGCGGTCGTGCGCTGCTTCGTGGGCGCCGCCGGGTTCGAGGACGTGCTCGACGCGCCCGACGGGGACATCGTCAGCGCGGTGTGTCGTCACCTCGCCGCGGCGCTCCCGCTCCCGGCGCACCCGGTCGCCTCGGCCGTCGTCCGCTGGCCGCGCTCGATGCCGCAGTACGAGGTCGGGCACCTCGAGCGCGTCGCGGCGCTCGAGGCCTCGCTGCCGCCGGGTATCTTCGTGGCCGGGAACGCGTACCACGGCGTTGGGGTGGCCGACGCGGTGCGGGGCGCGAACGACGTGGCCGAGCGGGTGCTCACGCATCTCGCCGGGCGGAGGGAAGGCAGGGACCACGGCATGGAGGACCGAACGGAACGGGTGCGATGAGCGAGACCCTCTACGCGCTGTACACATGCTTCAAGGCGTCCCCCGGCTTCCGGGAGCTCGACGTGGACGACGCCGCGCAGGAGGTCGAGAACCTCTTCAAGGGATGGACCGACCTCACGGTTCGGGGCGTGTACTCGACCGCCGGCTTCCGCGCCGACACCGACCTGATGCTGTGGTTCGTCGGCCCCTCGCCCGACAGCGTGCAGGACGCGCTCGTCGCGTTCGGCCGGACGGAAGCCGGCCGACGGCTCGATCGGTCGTGGACCTTCATGGGAGTCGTCAAGCCGGCCGAGTTCACGGCGGATCACGCTCCGGCGTTCGCCAAGGGCGAGGCCCCACGGAAGTACCTGTGCGCCTACCCGTTCGTGCGGACGCCGGAGTGGTACCTCCTGCCGCCCGAGGAGCGTTCCGCGTTGCTTCGCGAGCATGGCGGGATCGGCCGGGAGTTCCCCGACGTCCTCGCGAACACGACGAGTGCGTTCGGGATCAACGACTGGGAGTGGATCCTCGCGTTCGAGGCGAACGAGCTCGACCGCATCGTCGACTGCATCCGGCGGCTGCGAGAAGCGGAGGCCCGCCGTTTCACGAAGGAAGAGGTTCCGTTCGTGACCGGGATCCGCAAGGACGTCCGGGCCGCGTTCGAGGATCTGGTCTAGAGGTCGCGCCCGCTGCCTCGTCGGAGCCGGGCCAGCCACGCGGCCGCGTACGCCTCCGGTTGTTCGTCCTGCCAGTACTTCGTGCGCGTCCCCCACCCGTGCCGAGCTCGGAAGAGGAGGAGCGCGAACCCTCCGCCGACGACGACCCAGAAGATCAGCCACCAGATCACGCGTACCTCCTCCTGCCCCAGTGTACGCGGTGCTTCCGCACGGCGAGATAATGGAGCGAACCCGGACCCGGAGGTGTGAACCATGGCGAAGGCGAAGGACAAGGGCGCCGAGAAGAACGTGAAGCGGACCGCGCAGAAATCCATCAAGGAGAAGCGCGCCGCGAAGAAGGCGAAGAAGCAAGCCGGCAGAACGTCCGAGTAGGCCGTGTTCGAAGACCTGCTGCGGGCCTGGGACGGCGAGGAGGTCGCGCTCCGCTACCACGCGCCGACCGAGACGTGGATGTTCATCTGCGTGCAGTCGACCGTCCTCGGTCCGGCCGCAGGGGGCACCCGGCTGAAGGTGTATCCGGACCCGGCCGACGCCCTGCGTGACGGGCTGCGCCTCGCGGCGGCGATGACGAGCAAGAACGCGATCGCCGATCTGCCGCTGGGCGGAGGCAAGGCGGTCCTCGCGGTTCCCGAACTCCCGAGCGGTGAGGCTCGCAGAGCCCTGCTCCTTCGCTACGGCGACCTGCTCGAGTCGCTCCACGGGACGTACTGGACCGCCTGCGATATGAACACGGCGCCTTCCGACATGGACGTGATCGCCGAACGGTGCTCGTACGTGTTCGCTCGGACCGAGGCGAACGGCGGCTCGGGGACCTCGGTTCCGGCGACCGCCGACGGCGTGTTCGTCGGGCTCCGTGCGAGCGCGGCGCACGCCTTCGGATCCGAGGACCTCGAGGGGCGGACCGTCGCGATCCAAGGTGTCGGCGCCGTCGGTTCGCTGCTCGCCCGTCAGCTGAGGGACGCCGGCGCTCGGCTCGTTCTCTCCGACATCGACGAGGTGCGGGCGAAGGGGCTCGCGGCCGAGGTCGGCGCCGACGTGGTCGGGGCGGACGAGGCGATCGACGTCGAGTGCGACGTCCTCTCGCCGTGCGCGATCGGCGGCGTGCTCTCGGCCGAGACGATCCCACGCCTTCGGTGCGCGATCGTCGCCGGCGCGGCGAACAACCAGCTCTCCGAACCGCAGGACGCCGGACGCCTGGCCGAACGCGGCATCCTGTACGCCCCGGACTACGTGGTCAACGCGGGTGGCATCATCCACCTCGCGGCCCTCGAGATGCTCGGCGAGGACCTCGCACGGCGGGACGAGCGGATCGCCGGCATCGCCGGCACGCTGGCCGAGGTCTACCGGATCGCGGACGCCGAGGGGATCTCGACGGAGCGAGCGGCCGAGCGGATGGCGCAGACGCGGCTTGAGGAAGGAAGGCGATGATGGCGCGGGACCTCGCGGCGATGGAATGCGTTCCATGCAAGGGCGGGATCCCGCCGTTCACGCGCGAGCAGATCGAGACCTACCTCGCGGACCTCGGCAACGACTGGCGTGTCGTGGACGATCACCATCTCGAGAAGGAGTACGCGTTCAAGAGCTTTCGGGAGGCGCTCGACTTCACGAACCGCGTGGGCGAGCTCGCCGAGGAGCTCGGCCATCACCCGGACATCCATCTCGCGTGGGGCAAGGTGAGGCTCACGGTCTGGACGCACAAGATCGACGGTCTGCACGAGTCCGACTTCGTGTTCGCGGCCAAAGCCGACCGCGTCCTGTGACCGTGCGCTTCACCAGGGTCGTGATCTAGGTGGTCGAGGTAACCAGGCCGAGCTCGCGTAGCGTCCCCCAGGGGATCACGTGGCAGTA
>CAZMNP010000243.1:0-17337 GCA_964567675.1 uncultured Actinomycetes bacterium | reverse complement strand
GGTTCGCGAGCAGCGTCTCGATCTCGGAACGGGCTCGGGCGTCGAAGCGGGAGGCCTCGTGCGGGTGCATGCCCGCCGTCGCGAACACGTCCGGATGGGACTCGGCGAGCTCGACGGCCCGACGGCTCGACTCGGGATCGATCCCTGGGCAGATGACGGTCCCGACGCCGACCGCCCGGGCCTCCTCGAGGACCTCGCCGACGTCGCGCTCGAGGAGGAAGAGGTGACAGTGCGTGTCCACCGCCGCGCTCTGCACCCGGAGTTCACGGTTCGGTCGTTCCATGCCGCGATCCGCCTAGCCTTCCTCGACCTGGAGTCGAAACGCGGTCTCGCACGCGACGTCCCTTCCCGCCGGGGGGCGGTGGCGATATCCACCGTGAGTCGAGGGGCGGGGTCGCACGTGAAACGCGTCCGCGCGAACCTTCACTCAGGAGTCGAGGCGCGGGAAAAGCGCCTCGCCCTTCGTGGTCTTGGTACCGGGCGCCAGAGCGCCCCACCGAGCCGACATGGGGAGCCGTTCGGCGTCGAGCGGGGCGTCGACGCCGAGCTGGCTCCAGAGCTCCGCGGCGGCCCTCGGCATGACCGGGTGGATCAGCACCGCGAGGATCCGGAGCGTTTCGGCCGACGCGTACAGGACGGCCCCCACCTCGGCCCGCCGGGACTCGTCCTTGATCGCCTTCCAGGGTTCCTTCTCGACCAGGTACTGGTTCGCGCGGGTCACGATCTCCCAGACGGCGGAGATGGCCTGGCTCGGCGAGACCTCGAGCATGAGCTCGTCGTACCGGCGAACCGCCTCCTCGATCACCTTCGGGAGGTCCGCCTCCTCGCCCCCGCTTCCCGGGACGGGAACCGTCCCGTCGAAGTAGGAGGCGAGCATCGCGAGGACCCGGCTCGCGAGGTTCCCGAGCCCGTTCGCGAGGTCGGCGTTGTGGCGCTCGACCATCGACTCCCAGGAGAAGCTGCCGTCCTGGCCGAACTGGATCTCGCGCATGAAGTAGTAGCGGTACGAGTCCACCCCGAAGTGATCGAGGAGCTCGAACGGATGGATCCCCGTCGCGTTCGTCTTCGACATCTTCTTGCCGCCGACCGTCAGGAACCCGTGGGCCCACACCTGGTTCGGGAGCTCGACGTCGCCGGCCATGAGCATGGCGGGCCAGTAGACCGCGTGGAACCGAAGGATGTCCTTCCCGATCAGGTGGATGTCCGCGGGCCACATGGCGTCCAGCCGCTCGGTGTCGCTCCCGTACCCCGCCGCGGTGAGGTAGTTCGTCAGGGCGTCGAACCACACGTAGCAGACGTGCTCGGGATCCCAGGGCAGAGGGATCCCCCATCGGAAGTTCGTCCGGCTGACCGAGAAGTCCTGGAGCCCGCCCCGGAGCAGTGAGAGGACCTCGTTGCGGCGGGTCTCCGGCTCCACCGCCTCGGGATGGCGCTCGTAGTGCTCCAGGAGGCGGTCGCGGTAGGCCGAGAGCCGGAAGAAGTAGTTCTCCTCGGTGACCCGCTCCACCGGGCGCTCGTGGATCGGGCATAGTCCGCCGGGCAGGAGGTCGTCCTCCGTGTAGTAGGCCTCGCAAGACACGCAGTACAAGCCCTCGTACGTGCCGAGGTAGATGTCTTCCCGGCCATTGTCGTAGACCGCCTGGAGGAGCCGACGAACCGCCTCCTCGTGCCGGGGCTCGGTCGTGCGGATGTAGTCGTCGTAGGCGATCTCCAGGCGGGCCCAGACCTCCCTCCAGCGCGGCTCCATGGCGTCGACCCACTGCTGTGGGTCCATGCCCGCCTGCTCCGCCGCCCGCTGGATCTTCAGCCCGTGCTCGTCGGTGCCGGTGAGGTGGAACACCCGCTCACCGCGGAGACGGTGGTAGCGGGCGATGAGGTCGGTCGCCACCGCGTTGTACGCGTGCCCGATGTGCGGGACGTCGTTCGGGTAGTAGATCGGCGTCGTGATGTAGAAGACGTCGCGTCCCATGGTGGCGGCCATCGTAGCGGAGGCTCCCGCGCGTCCGGCTCTCATGGGCCGACGGCTCGAGCGTTCCGCTGAGCCGCGGGCTACCCGGGCGGTCGGGTGAGCGCCTCGTAGATCGCGTTCGCACTGCCGCCTCGGTCCCGTGCCACGACCGAGGCCGCCTCGCGCTTGCGCATGCCGCCCTGGACGAGGCGCGTGGCCTCGACCACGAGCTCGTCGAGGCCGGGGACCTCCTCGTCCCGGCGACCCTCGACGACGAGGACGATCTCTCCTTTCGGGTCGGCGTCGCCGAGTCGGTCCGAGACCTCGGACGCATGCCCGCGCAGGACCTCTTCGTGGAGCTTCGTCAGCTCGCGCGCCACGGCGACCCGGCGGTCGCCGAGCTCGGCCGCGACCTCGCGGAGCAGCGTCCGAAGGCGCCGCGGCGACTCGAACAGGACCAGGGTGCGTGGGTCATCGGCCAGGGAACGCAGCCGCTCGCGACGCTCTCCCGCTTTACGCGGCAGGAACCCTTCGAACGTGAAACGGTCCACGGGAAGGCCAGAGACGACGAGCGCGGCGGTCACCGCCGAAGGGCCCGGAACGACTCGGACCTCGATACCCTCCTCGGTGCACGCGCGAACGAGCAGGAAGCCGGGATCGGAGATCGACGGCATGCCGGCATCGCTCACGAGCGCGACGTCCTTGCCCTCTTGCAGCTCGGCGACGATCGACGCGACGCGTTCGCGCTCGTTGCCCTCGAAGAGCGACACGAGACGGCGCTTCATCCCCAGCCGCGCGAGCAACCGACCGGTACGCCGCGTGTCTTCCGCCGCAACGAGTTCGACGGAGCCGAGTGTCTCTCGCGCGCGCTCGGTCATGTCTCCGAGGTTGCCGATCGGCGTCCCGACGACGAACAGGGTTCCGCTCACGTGCCGATGCTCCCACGGTTGCGCCGCCGGCCACACCACCGGCATGCCCGTCCGTCGTCGCCCCGCCGATACAGTGCTCGGATGGCGGGCGGACACAAGGACTACTCGGGGACGCCGCTCCCGAAGAAGCTCGGCGTCGTCGAGGGTTCGCGCGTGCTCGTAGCGGGTGCACCGAAGTCCTTCTGCCTTCCGCCCCTTCCCTCCGGAGTCGAGCTCGTCGAGCGAGCGCGGTCACCGCTCGACGTCGTGCTTCTGTTCGTCACCACTCGATCCGAGCTGTCGAAGCGGTTCGCGGCGCCGGCGCGGGCCCTCGCCCCGGCCGGCCGGCTGTGGGTGGCGTGGCCGAAGAAGGCCTCGGGGATCGCGACCGACCTGACCTTCGAGGTGGTCCAGGGGCACGGCCTCGAGGCGGGACTGGTCGATAACAAGTCGGGCTCGATCGACGAGCGCCATCAGGGCCTTCAGTTCGTCTATCGGCTCAAGGACCGGCCCGGACGCTCGATGTCCGGGCGCTCGGCCCCTTCGCCTGGCCGTTCGGCCTCTTAGCCGGAACCCTGCCGTACCATCGGCCGGATGCTCCCGTTGCTCGCCAAGCTCAACCGGCCCATCGTCGCGATCCTGGCAGTCGGTGCGATCGCCGGCATGCTGCGCTTCAATCACCTCGGCTATCCGGAGCGCCGGATCTTCGACGAGTACTACTACCCGAAGTCGGCGTGCATCTTCCTCGGCTACTCGAACGACCGCTGCGACATCAACAGCTCGGCCGAGCGCCTCTGGCGCGATCAGCAGAACGACACGGGCGCCTGGGTGCACCCTCCCCTTGGCAAGTGGATGATCGCGCTCGGCGAGCTCGGCTTCGGCACCGAGTCGTTCGGCTGGCGTGTCTCGTCCGCGGTGACGGGGACGGCGACCGTGATGCTGCTCGCGCTCATCGTCCACCTCCTGTTCGCGAGCGCGATCTGGACGTTCGTCGGCGGGCTGCTGCTCGCGGTCGAGAACCTCAACTTCGTCCAGTCCCGGACGGCGATGCTCGACATCTTCGTCACGTTCTGGATCGTCCTCGGCCTCGCGTTCCTGCTCATGGACCGGCGCTGGATCGAGCGCCGAACGCCCGAGCCCGTCGCCCCGGCGGGCGATCCGGCCGCCAGGTCGATGGGTGATCCGGCACCTAGCCCGCCGTTGCGGCGCCGCCTTCCGGCGCCCCTGTGGAGGCCGTGGCGTTTCGCCACCGGGCTCGCGCTTGGGGCCGGGCTCGCCACGAAATGGTCGGCGTTCACGGCCGTCGCCGTGGCGATCGCCCTCTCGATCCTGTGGGAGATCTCTCGGCGCCGGCGCGCGGGCGTCCGCCATCCGGTGGGCGACGCGATCCCTGCCGAGGGGTTCGGGCTCGTCTTGGCGTTCCTGATCGTCCCTTCGGTCGTCTACGTCGCCTCGTACGCCGGGTGGTTCGCTCGATTCGGATTCGACCTGGGCGAATGGATGGCCCTGCAGGGGGCGATCTACGACTGGCACCGCAACCTCAGCTCGATCGACCTCGCGACGGGCGAGCCGATCCATCCGTACCTCGCTCAGGCGTGGAAGTGGATCCTGTTGTGGCGTCCCGTCGTCTACTACGCCGACTTCGGCGACGGCGTTCGACAGGTGATCTACGCGAACGGGAACCCCGCGATCTTCTGGGGCAGCATCCTTGCGATCCCGTACGCGGCGTTCTCGTGGTGGAGCAAGCGCGACTGGCGCGCCGGCTTCGTCGTCCTCACCGTTGCGGGGCTCTACCTGCCGTGGTTCCTCGTTCAACGTCCGCAGTTCATCTTCTACGCGACGCCGATCACCCCGTTTTTCGTGCTCGCCTGCGTGTACGCGTTGAAGCAGCTCTCCGAGGTTCGCTTCGCGGCGCTCCATACGGCCGGGAACCGGGCTCGCACGGTTCGGCCCTACCTGCCGCTCGCGGTGGCGTTCGTCGTCGCGGCGGTGGGGCTGTTCGTCTGGTTCTGGCCGACCCTTACCGGCGGCCCGCTGTCGGACGAGAGCTGGCTCGTGCGGGCGTGGTTCCCGACCTGGACGTGACCGGGTACGGGCGTCTCGTCGCCGAGCCGAACGTGAGCGTTCCCCGCCGTTAGGATTCGCGGCCGATGGCCCGCACGCAGGACGAGTGGATCACGATGGCGGACGGGGTGCGTCTGGCCGCCACGCTGTACCTCCCCGACGGCGAAGGTCCGTGGCCGGCGCTGCTCGAGGCCCTCCCCTACCGCAAGGACGACCTGACGGCCTCGTACCGGCAGGAGTACCACCGCTTCGCCGACGAGTTCGGCTACCTCGTGTGCCGGCTCGACGTCCGCGGTACGGGGTCCTCGGACGGCGTGCCCGTCGACGAGTACACGCGACAGGAGCACGGAGACATCACCGAGGTCATCGCGTGGCTCGCATCGCAGGGATGGTCGAACGGCAACGTCGGGATGTACGGCACTTCGTGGTCCGGCTTCAACACCCTGCAGGTGGCGATGCTTCGTCCACCGGCGCTCAAGGCGATCTGTTCCATCTTCGCTTCCGACGATCGCTACGGCGACGACGTCCATTACTTCGGCGGCGCGCTGAAACAGCTCGACCTCGTCGACTACCCGACCTACATGGACGCGGGCAACGTGCTTCCCCCCGTGCCGAGGGTTCACGGA
The DNA here is from genome assembly GCA_964567675.1 of uncultured Actinomycetes bacterium. GTDB lineage: Bacteria > Actinomycetota > UBA4738 > UBA4738 > HRBIN12 > CALGFI01. The sequence continues at coordinate 11,791 of CAZMNP010000243.1, read as the reverse complement.
GCGGATTGGCGCGAGGCGTGGGAGCGGCGCGTCATGAGCTACGAGCCCTGGACGCTCACGTGGCTCGAGCACCAGACCTACGACGACTACTGGAAGCACGGCTCACTTCGAGAGGACTACGCGTCGATCGGCGCGGCGACGATGCTCGTCACCGGCTGGGCCGACGGCTACACGAACATCGCGCTGCGCGGGTTCGCGGGACTGCAGTGCCCCAAACGCCTGCTCGCCGGACCCTGGGCGCACGCGTCGACCGAGACCTCGCGCCCGGGCCCGAACATCGACCTGGTCCCGGAGTTGGCGCGGTGGTGGGACCGGTGGCTGAAGGGCGCCGAGAACGGGGTGGACCGGGACCCCCCGATCGTGGTGTTCGTCCGCCGGCCGACGCCCCCGGCGGCGGACCTCCAGGCGTACCCCGGCGAGTGGCGCTTCGAGCCCGGATGGCCGCTCGAACGCAGCACCGACCTCTCGCTCGAGCTGTCGAAGGCGACGACGATGGGACGGCACGAGAACGACGGACCGGACGAGCTGGACGTCCGTGGCGACGTCGGGTGGACGGCGTGGATCAGCTGCGCCGGCGGGCTTCCCTGGGGCCAGCCGATCGACCAACGCGCGGACGAGGCGTTCAGTCTCGTCTACGACTGGGACCCGCTCGAGGACGACCTCGAGATCCTCGGCCATCCCCGGCTGAGGGTTCCCGTGTCGAGCTCGGCGCCGGTCGCGTACCTGTCGGCCAAGCTCTGCGACGTCCATCCCGACGGCACGTCGCAGCTCGTGACGCGAGGGCTGCTGAACCTCACTCACCGCGATTCCCGGGAGCACCCCGCGCCGCTCGTGCCGGGCCAGACGTACGAGATCGCGCTCGAGCTCGAGGTCACCTCGTGGATCTTCGAACCGGGTCACCGGGTCCGGCTCGATCTCGCTGGCTCGGACTGGCCGAACGCGTGGGCGCCGCCGACGCCGTCCACGCTCTCGATCGACCGCGCCGGCGCGACGCTGGTCCTGCCGGCCCTGCGCGGTCCGTCACCGGCCGGAGGCCGTCCGATGCTGCCGCCTCCCCGGAAACCGCAGACGGATCGCGAGTCGGCCCGAGGGGACGAGCTCGCCGAGCTCGTTTGGCTCATCGAGCACGACGTCCCCGGGCGCGAGACCCGCGCGATCGCCCGCTATGGCGGCCCCAGCGAGGGCGACGAGGTCGCCCCACCGTTCGAACAGTGGCACGGAGGGACCGTCGGGGTCTCGACGGAGGATCCGGGCCGGGCGTTCGTCGACGCGGGCGCGACGTACCTCATGCGCTATCCGGAGGCGACCGTGCGGACCGAGTCGCGGACGCGGATCGACAGCGACGCCGAGGCGTACCACGTGCGGATCGAGGTCGACGTGAGCGAAGGCGACGAGCCGCGATGGTCCCGGCGTTGGGAGCGCCGCATCCCGCGGAACCTGCAGTAGCGTTACGTCTCCGGCGCCCGCACGGACATCCGCAGGGCCAGCGAGCACCGCACACCGCGCGTCGGACCGTGCACGGCGTGGTACGGACGTCCGTCGCGAGCTCCGGCGAGTCCCGGTCCGCGCATGAAGGTCACGCCACCGGCCTGCGCATCCCACGCCTCGATCGGCTCGCCCTCTCGAGCGGCGCGAACCTCGAACCTTGCGGCGCCCACGAGCGTGAACACGGCGACCAGCCGCCGGTACCACCTCCCGTCCAGGTGCGCCGTGACACCCACCGAGCCCGGCCGGTAGACGCCGACGCCCGCTTCGTTCGGACGCCACGTCGCGAGACCTCGGACGGCCGCGCCCTCCGAACGGATGCGCTCGGTCAGCGCTCGGGAGAGCTCGGCGACGAACGGGAACCCCTCGAACGGCGACTGCAGGTCGAACCCGTCGATCTCCATCCGCACGCCGGCCGCGCCGAACGTGCCGGCCATCCATTTCATCGGTCCCGACTCGATCTCGCGCCAGAGCACCTCGCAGAAGCGCTCGGTCAGGATCCCGTCGAGATGGGCGAAGCCCTCGCTCGCCGTGCGTTGCAAGGCGTCGGAGAGTTCGACCCGGCGATCGAAGGGGCCGTCCAACCAGGGCGCCTGCCGGATCACGAGACCCCGGGGAGGTGCTCGCGGAACGCGATGTAGCCGATGCCCGCCGCGACGTCGAGCAGGAGATGCGCGATCACGATCGGCCATGCCCGGCGGGTCCGCACGAACACGAGCCCGAACAGGACGCCCATCGCGAGGTTGCCGAGGAACCCTCCCCATCCCTGATACAGGTGGTAGGTCCCCCGCAGGAGCGCGCTCGCGCCGACGGCCGCGAGCTGGGTCATCCCGAGCTGCCGGAGCCGCGTGACGAGGTACGCGACGACCACGACCTCCTCGAGCAGCGCGGCTTGGATCGCGTTCACGAACAGGACCGGCACGGTCCACCAGTGGCCGAGCGGCGGCACCGGCACGACGAACCGGTTCACGCCGAGCGCGACGGCGCCGAGATAGACCCCGATCCCGCCGAGGCCGACGACGACGAACAGGAGGAAGCCCCGAAGCAGATCCTCGCGCGGGCGGTCCCACGCGAGCCCGATCGACGAGAGCCCTTCGCCGTTGCGGCGCACCAGGTACACCACGAGCCACACGGGGGCGAGCGCGAACAGCGGACCGAGGAGCTGGCGCGCGAGCTGTGCGCTCTGCGACACCGACGCCACCCGCACGCCGCGGATGGGCAGCTCGAACAGGCTGAGGATCGCGAACGCCGCGCTCGCGAGCAACGAGAGCGACAGGACGACCAGGGTCTCCTCGGCGAGCGTCCGGCGCGGTAGCGGAGCGCTCGGCGCTCCTCGCTCGAGACTGCTCATGGAAGGAGCGTACGGCGAGTGCGTACGATGCGCGCCGACATGGCCAACTCCCGGACTCGGACCAAGGATGTCGCCGACGTGGTCGTGGTCGGCGGGGGCACGATCGGTGGCTGGGCGGCGTGGTTCGCGAGACGGAACGGCGCGAAACGCGTCGTCGTCCTCGAACGCGATCTCCTCGGACAGGGGGCAAGCAGCCGGGCGGCCGGGGTGGTCCGGGCGCAGGGCGGCACGCCGGAGACCGTCGCTCTCGGGCGGTGGTCGATCGACTTCTACCGCCGCCAGCACGAGCTCCTCGGGACGGACTCGGGATTCCGCGAGCTCGGCTACCTGCTCCTGGCGATCACCCGCAAGGACGAGCGCGAAGGCCGCGAACGCGTGGCGATGCAGCAGGGCTTAGGCCTGGCTGCACGCTGGGTGAGCCCCGACGAGGCGGCAACGCTCAACCCGACCCTCGTACCGGAGGGGTACCGCGGCGCGTCCTACGTCGCGACGGACGGATGCATCGACCCGCCCCGGAACATCCGCGCGTACTCGCTCGCGATACAGCGGGCGCGGGTGGACGTGCGCGAGGGCACCGCGTTCACCGGCCTGCGGCGCGCGCGCGGTCGAGTGGTCGGCGTCGAGACGGCGAACGGGTCGATCGCGAGCGAACGGGTGATCCTCACGGGCGGCCCGACGCTCCGCTCCGTGGGCCGGATCGCGGGGGCCTGGATCCCCGCGGGCGCCGTCCGGCACCAGGTCGTCGTCGGCGAGCCGCACCTGGCGTTCGACGTTGAGCGGCTGCCGATGGTGTTCGACGTCGGCGCGGGCCTGTACTGGCGGATCGAGGAGGGCGGGCTCCTCTGGGGGATGAGCAACCCGGCCGAGAGGCCCGGTCTCGCTCGGACCATCGACTGGCCGTACCTTCGGAAGATGCAGCGGCGGCTCAACCGATTCGTGCCGGCGACACGAGGCCTCGGGATCAGGAAGGCCTGGGCGGCGACGATCGATTACACGCCGGACCACTTCCCGATCCTCGGTCCGGCCCTCACGGCAGACGGAGAGGTGCTGGACGGCACCGTGGTCGCCGCGGCGGGTGGCCACGGGATGATGTGGGGGCCGGCCATCGCGAAGGCGGCCGCGGACCTTTCGGTCAAGGGCAGGACGAACGTGGTGGACGTGAGCGGTCTCGGACTCGACCGTTTCGACGACCAGGGCCGCTCGAAGTCTTACGACCCGATCGCGCTTCCGTTCCCCGTCGACCTCACGGACGAGGAAGGATGAGAGGTCATCCGAGCGACACGTCGACGAGGATCAGCTCGCTCGCCGCGCTCGCGGTGATCCGGAACTGCGGCTCCTCGGTGATCTGTGCCGCGTCGCCCGTCGTCATCCGCTCGCCGTTCACCTCGACGTCGCCCTCGATCACGTAGAGATAGGCCCCGCGGCCGTCCTCGAGCGAGTGCTCGACAGTGACGCTGGGGTTCAGGCGCGAGACGAACACGTGGGCGTCCTGATGCACGAGGACGGCATCTCCGTCGTTTCCGCTGATGACCTTCAGCAGGCGGTCGGTCCGATCCTGCGTGGTGAGCACCTTCTGCTCGACGCCCGGGGTGAGCTCGCGTTGCTTGGGCATGATCCAGATCTGGATGAACCGCATCGGCTCGGTCTGGGACGCGTTCTGCTCCGAGTGCCAGGCCCCGCTCCCGAGGGTCATCCGTTGCACCGATCCCGCGGGCAGCGGTCCGACCGCACCACCGACGTCGTCCTGGTGCCCGAAGCTCCCCTCGACGACGTACGTGAGCCCCTCGATGTCGCGATGGGGATGCAGAGGCCAGATCGCGCCCGGGATCAGCCGGTCGTCGTTGAACACGCGCATCGTGCCGAACCGCATGTACTCGGGGTCGTGATACGTGTCGAACGAGTAGTGCCAGCGCGCGCGGAACCAACCGCCGTCGACGTCGGAGATCTCGTCGTCGCGTCGGATCTTGATCACGGATGCATCTCGGCAACGGTCTCGACGGTTCGGGTTCGGGTGCGCGTCACGGCGCAAGCGTACTCGGGGAGGATGCGAACCGGCCTACGCCCAGCCGCCGGTGCATTGTGCCGGGCTCTGGGCATCCGAGCGCCCGAACGCGACGATCTCGCCCTGGGCCGCCGCGCACAGGTACCCGCGCTCCGTTCCGGTCACCAAGACGACCGTTTCGGGCGAGAGCCCGCGGAGGCTCACGACACCGGGTGCCGCCGGTCCGATCGTGAACGTCACGCTGGGGTCGTACTGCGCCGCGACCTGCGGCCCGAACCCGACGAAGCTGCCGTTCTCGGCGTAAAACACCTGTGCCACCCGGATCGCGTTGTTGAGCGATGCCTGCGCCTGCGCGTCGTTCGCCCTCCCGATGGGGTCTGGCGGTGCGCCGCCCGAGCCCGGCCCGGTTGCGCCGTCCGTCAGGTCCGAGCCTCCGGTGAGGTCGCTCGCATACTTCGTCGCCTCACGGCCGAAGAACACCGTCGGGACGGTCCAGATGAGACCGGCAACGAGTGCGGCCCCGACGATCAGGCGGAGCGACACCTCTCCGCGCTCGCGATGCCCGTCCTGCACGACGCCCGACCTCCAGGGACCCGTCGGCGGGCCCTGTCGGTGGATATCGGATGCCGCGCGTGCGACCTGAAGACGATCAGAACTGCAGGACCGGGCAGGTGAGCGTGCGCGTGACGCCCTCCACCGATTGGATCGGCATCACGATCGCCTTGGCGAGGTCGTCGAGATCGGCGGCCTCACCCCGTGCGATCACGTCGTACGGTCCGGTGACGCCGTCCACCTGCTTGATGCCTCCGATGCCCGAGATCTCTCTCGTGACGTGACTGGCCCTGCCGACCTCGGTCTGGATCAGGATGTAGGCGCTGACCACCGACACACCCCCTCGTCGTCGCGTTGGGCTCGGTGCCTATCGTAGCGAACGGCTCCATCCCACGCGAACCGGGCTCACGGCACCGTCCCCACGTCCGGCACGGCACCCATGTCCGGCCCCAGGTCCATCTCCTGCTCGGGGTCCACGTCCGGCGCGGGGCGGGACATCTCCGGGGAGGACAACGCCACCCAAGCGGCGGCCGCTCCGGCGAGCGCGAGGCACGACGCGCCGACGTAGAGCGTGACCACGCCGAATCGCTGGAACACGACACCTCCGAGGCCCGCCCCGAGGATGGGCGCGATCCCGAACCCGGCGGTGACCGCCATCGACTGGCCGGTCGAGTACAGCGTCGACGGCAGCATCCGGCCGATCACGACGACGGTCGTGGTGAAGAGCAGCGCGAACGCCATGCCCTCGAACACCGTGAGCAGCGATACGATCGTCGGGTTCTCGATCAGCCCCCACAGGAGGAACCCGAGCGCGTAGATGCAGCAGCCGAGGCAGAACACCCGGCGAAGGCCCCACGCGCGTCCGAACCGCGAGGACAGCCGCATCACGGGGACCTCGACGAGACCGCCGAGCGCCGTTCCGACGCCGACGAGGAGCGGGCCGCCGCCCGCCTGCTGGATCTTCAGCGCGATGAAGTTCCACGCCGCGTTGAACCCGATCCACACGAGGAGCAGCGCGAGGAGGAACTGCCAGAACGCGGGCGCCTCCCGGAAGACCGCACCGACGGCGCCGAGGCGTCCGTGGCGCTCGCGATGACCCGGGCGGTCGGCCCTGAGCATGACGGTCCACGCGGCTACGCAGAAGATGCCCACGGCGTAGATCGGCATCGTCCAGGTCGGATCGGCCGCCTCGAGCGTCAGCCCGATGAGGAGGCACGCGACGGCGTAGCTGAGGCTCTCCCACCCGCGGATCCGTCCGTAGTCGCCCATCCGCTCGTCGCCGAGGTGCTCGAGGGCGATCGCGTCGATGTTCGGCCCCACCGTCGTGCTGAAGGCGGCGAAGACGAACCCGAGCAGCACGATGGGGAGGTACCCGTCCGCGACGAACAGTCCGATCGCCGCGGCCGCCGCGCCGAGCGCCCCGATCTGCAGCGTCGTGCGCCGCCCGAGCGTCGTGTCGGCCACGTGACCCCAGACCGGATTCGCGATGATGCGCGCCACCGCCATCGCCGCGATCACGATGCCGATCTGCGATGGGGAGAGGCCTCGCGCCGACAGGAACAACGCAAGGAACGGGAAGAACGCGGCGATCGTGACGCCGAACAGGATGAAGAGCACCTGGAGGGCAACGGCCGGCCGAACCTCGGGACGCGGGCGGGTGAGCATCGGCTGAGACGGTAACAGCGCGACCCGCCGCAACCGCGAACGCTATCCGCCGAGACCGCGACGCATGACGACGACCTCGAGCGGCGACCCGTCTCGCAAGGCGTGACGCTCGCCGCTGTCCGCGAAGCCCAAGCGCTCGTAGAAGACGACCGCATCGCGGTTGATCGCGGTCGCGCCGAGCTCGATCTCGGTCGCCCCCTCGGCTTCCGCCCACGCGAGCACCGCCTCGACGAGCCGACGCCCGACCCCGGCACGTCGCGAGACCGGGTCGACCCACATCGCGTACAGGTGCGCGCGCTCGTCGTCGTCAGCGCGCGAGCCGACCGCCATCCCGATCCACGTTTGCTCGTCGATCGCGACCAGCAGGCGGTTGACCGCGCGTTCCCAACCGGAGATCCACCGCAACCACTCGCGCTTCGCGTACACGCGTTCCCGTTCGAACGTCGAGCCGAATGCGTCCGGGGAATCCGCGAGCGCCCGCAGACGAAGGTCCCGGACGTGGCGCCACTCGTCCGGCCTCGCCGTCCTCACCTCGATCATGCCGGATCGGTCTGCCGTCCCATGACGGGGGCCCCATGCGCTGCAAGCGCCCCCGCGAGCCGGCGGCCCGGGCGACCGCAGCGGATCACGCGGTGTCCTGGAGCGCCGCGAGCGCCTCCTCCATCGACGGGAGCGCGGTGGTGCCACCCAGCGTGCGCATGGAGAGCGACGCGCAGGCGACCGCGAGGGCGAGGCACCGGTCGAGCGAGTCCCCTTGCAGGCGGCCGGAGAGGAACCCCGCCGCGAAGCTCGCACCCGAGCCGGTCGTGTCGACAACGTCGACGGGGATCGCCTCCGAACGCACGACCTCGTCGGCCCACATCGCGAGGCCTCCCCCTTGCCCGAACTTCACGGCGACGACCGAGCCCCGCTCCGCGAGCGCTTCCGCGGCGACATCGATGTCGTCGACGCCGGTGATCTCGCGGACCTCGATGGAGTTCGCGAACAGGATGTCGGTCGAGGACAGCAGGTCGAGCAGGCCGCCGTTCCAGTCGCCGGTGGGATCGCGGTTCGGGTCGACCGACGTCGAGGCCCCGCTCCGGTGGGCTTCGTCGAACAGATCGCGGAGCCCGAGGCGGAGCCCTTCCTGCAGATAGAAGGACGCGAGGTGCACGTGACGTGAGGCGCCGAGGAGATCGCGATCGATGTCGCCGGCGACGAGGTGGCTCACCGTGCCGACGGCGGTGAGGACGGCCTCCTCCTCACCCCGCTTGAGGATCACCGACATACCGGTCGGCATCCCGGGCTGCGTGACGACGCCGACGGTGTCCACACCGTGAGCGCCGAGCGTGTCCACGACGTAACGCCCGAACGCGTCGTCCCCCACGCTGCCGGCGAAGGCCACGCGCAGTCCGAGCGCGGCCGCCCCGCAGGCCGCGATGCCGCCCGATCCGCCAAGGCAAAGGAGCGCGTCCTCGACCAGCCGCTCACCCTTGCCGAAGGCGATCTGTCCCCCACCCGTCACGATCACGTCCGGCTTGGCGTCGCCGATCACGAGGAGGTCGTAGTCGTCGGCCATGGGGGGAGCCTAATGCGGGAGGGACTCAGCGAGCCGCGGCGGCCCGCTCGCGCCGGCGCTCGGCCAGGTGATCGGCGACGCCGATGGCCGTGAACGGAAGCGCCGGAGCGACGATGAGCACGAGATCCCCGGCCAGCCGGATCATGAGGAACGTGTAGACCGTCGCGACGAGCACGCCGAGCGCGCGCGCCTTCCAGCTGTGACCGAGGTCGGCGCGGAGCGCCACCACCCCGCCAGCGCCGATCCCCGCGACGAACCCCGTAACGGCGTCGGCAGCGACGGCCGAGACGGGGATCCCGACGAGGAGCGCCAAGACCATGGCGCCCACCACCGCCCGCGGCGCGCGCGGATGCTCGGACAGGAAGGCGAGCGCGAGGAACACGAACGGGATCAGGCAGAGCCCGAAGGCGATGAAGAGCCCGGCGTTCGGCGCGCCGGCGGGGTCATCGACGATCAAGGAGACCAGGCCGACCAGGATCGACCAGTAGGCGGGCGCGAGCAGCAGCGTCGCGAGTGTGATCGCCCGCCACTTGCGGCGCGGCGACAAAGGAGCGGCGCCGGCCAGGATCGAGCGTCTCGCCCGGGTCACGGAGCTCATCCCTTGACGGCTCCCGCCGTGAGCCCTCGCACGAAGTACTTCTGGAGAGAGAAGAAGACGATGAGAGGGAGCGACATCGAGATGAACGCCGCAGCGGTGAGCACTTGCCAGTCCTCACCGCGGCCCCCAAGCAGGTTTCGCAGGGCGATCGTGAGGACCTGGTTCTGCCGAGAGCCACCGAGGAACACATATGCGATGAGGAGGTCGTTCCACACCCACAGGAACTGGAAGATCGCGAAGGCCGCGAGCGCCGGCACCGACAACGGGATGATGAGTCGCCAGAAGATCGTGAAATGATCGGCACCGTCGATCTTCGCCGACTCGATGATCGACGACGGTAGCGAGCCGATGTAGTTGTACAGCAGATACGTGGCGAGCGGCAATCCGAAGCCGGTATGGGCGAGCCAGACGCCCAGGAAGGTCCCGTTCAGATCGAGGTCGGGGAAGATCTGCCTGCCGAACAGCACCGCCCCATCGGCGTAGAGGCGCAAGATCGGGATCAGCGCCATCTGGAGCGGCACGACGAGCAGTCCGACGACCACGACGAACATCACGTAGCGCCCCCGGAACTCCATCCACGAGAACGCGTAGGCGGCGAACGCGGCGATCGTGATCGGGATGACGGTCGCCGGGACGGAGACGGCCAGGCTGTTCAGGAACGCGTTCCCGAAGCCGGCAGCGTCCAGCGCAGTCGTGTAGTTCTCCAGGGTCCACTCCGCGGCGCGGAACGGGTGCGCGAACACGGTCCACCAACCGGAGCTGAGGACCTGCGCCTCCGGTCGGAACGACGTGATGAGGACGCCGGCGGTCGGGATCAGCCACAGGATGACGATCAGCGCGACCGTGATCCGGATGATCCAACCTCCCTGCCGTGGCTCGCCGACGTTGCGAGCCTCGCGGGGCACATCGCGCATCGCGATCTCGCCGCGTTGCGGTTCGGTGGCGACGGCCGGCGGGACGGTGGGCGAGCTCACCGAGTCATCTCCTGCTCCCGGAACCGGCGAACGTTCCAGATCATCACGGGAACGATCGCGACGAACAGGACGAGCGCGATCGCCGCCCCTCTACCGGCGTGGAGGCTCGTGAAGAACCAATCGATCATCCGCTCGGCGATCACGACCGTACCGTCCGACTCCGCGTTCCCCATGACGAAGACGATATCGAACACCTTCAGGGCGTTGATCACCATGTAGGTGGTCACGACGGCGATCGTCGGCAGGATCGATGGGACGATGATCCGGCGGAACACCTGCATCTCCGAGGCGCCGTCGATCCGGGCGGCTTCGATGATCTCGTCCGGGATCGCCTTGATCGCCGCAGACAGGACGACCATCGCGAACCCGGTCTGCATCCAGACCATGATCACCATCAGCATGAGGTTGTTCCACGGCTGCTGCTGGAGCCATGGGACGGGATCTTGGCCCAACCCGATCATGATCCCGTTCAGCAGGCCGATGTTGCTGCCGAAGCCCTGCGGCCGGTAGCTGTAGATCAGCCGCCACGTGATCGACGCACCGGCGAACGAGATCGCCATCGGGAGGAAGATCATCGACTTCGCCACGGCCTCGCCACGACGCAGCCGGTCGGCGAGCGTGGCGAAGGCCAGCCCGATCGTTACGCAGAACAGCGGGACCAGGATGATCCAGGCGGCCGTGTTCCGGATCGAGAGCAGCATGTCGTGGTCCGTGAACACGAACCGGAAGTTGTCGAGACCCACGAAATCCTCGGAGCGGGCGTCCTTGAAGCTGATCAGGATGGTGTTGATGACGGGGTAAATCAGGAAGACCGATAGGATCACCAGGCAAGGACCCACGAAGATGTAGGGACGGACACCCTCTCGCACGCGCTCGGGCAGGTACTCGACGACCCGATTCATCCCCCAGTACAGGAAGAAGACGCCGCCGACGCCCACCACGAGGGCGACGCCCACGACGATGCCGCGGTTCGCGTTCTCGTTGCGCAGGTATTCGAAGGTCAACCACAGGAGCCCGAAGGCGACGAGCGGGATGGCGACGGCGCCGAGCAGTCGAAGGACGAACATGCCCACGGCCCGGCCCGCGGGCTGTGCGACCGCTTCAGGAGGCGCGCCGGCCGAACCGCTCGACGTGGTCACGTCGCGTCATCCTCTCCCCACGCGGGCGCCTGACGCAAACCGAAGGAGCGGCCCCGGGGGGCCGCTCCTTCGTCCGTCATCCGAGCTTCGGCTCGGTCCCGTGCTACTCCGCCGGCCAGCTCGCTTCGATCTCGTCGAGGATCCCCTCGATCGAGTCCGGACCGTTCTGCATGTAGTCGACCATGCCGGTCCAGAAGCTGCCGGCCCCGACGGCGGCAGGCATCAGGTCCGATGCGTCGAAACCGCCCGTGCCGTTGGCGAGTGAAGCCGTCAGGACCTCTGCGGAGTCCGCCAGGATCGCGTTGGCGTAGCAGTCCGCCCCCACGTTGATGTTGGGCGAGATGCGAGACGACGCCGGGTCACCGGCGAGCGCGCATTGCACGTCCTCGGCCATGAACTGCTCGAGGAACTCCCTGACCTCGGGGCGGTTGCCTCCCGTGCCGACCACTGCGAGCTCGCCCGCGAAC
>CAZMNP010000242.1:0-3630 GCA_964567675.1 uncultured Actinomycetes bacterium | reverse complement strand
GTCGCGCCGTCCGTGCTCCAGGTCCCCGGCGCGAAGGACGTCGCGCTCGAGTTCGGCTCGACGTCGAAGTCCTACAACATGACCGGATGGCGGATCGGATGGGCGGTCGGATCCGCGGAGGCCATCGAGGCGCTCGGCGTCGTGAAGACGAACCTGGACAGCGGACCGTTCACCGCCGTCCAGCGCGCGGCGATCGCAGCGCTCGAGGGACCCAAGGATCACCTCGACGAGCTCCGCGCGACCTACCAACGACGGCGCGACCTCGTCGTCGGCACCCTGAACGAACTCGGCTGGTCGCTGAAGCCGCCGCTCGGGTCGTGTTACGTCTGGGCTCCGGTGCCCGAGGGCGAGACCTCGGTGGGCTTCGCCGACCGGCTGCTCGACGACGTCGGCGTCTTCGTCGCGCCGGGGAATGGGTATGGGGACCTGGGCGAGGGATACGTCCGCTTCTCGCTCACGGTGCCGGACGACCGGCTCTCGGAGGCCATGGAACGCATCGGGAAGGCGCTCTCCTGAAGCCGCGCCGCACCCCCGCGGTCGCCTGATGTCACAGGACGGCCGCAAGAAGTCGCGCGGGACCCACGAGACGTCCACGCTCGAGTCGCCGCTCGCGGCGACGTGGCGTCCTCGCGTCACGGAGAAAGCGGTGCTCGTCGGCGTCGGACGAGGTCTGGAGGAGTCGGACCTGGACGAGCTCGCCGCGCTCGCCGACAGCGCCGGCGCCGAGCCCGTGGCGCGTGTCCTGCAGACTCGCCAGGACCCGAACCCCGCGACCTTCGTCGGCAAAGGCAAGCTCGACGAGGTCCATCAAGCGTTGCACCGCACCGGCGCCGAGGCCGTGATCCTGGACGACGAGCTCACGCCGGGTCAGCTTCGCAACCTGGAGGAGCGCCTGAAGGTCAAGGTAGTCGACCGGACCGCGCTGATCCTCGACATCTTCGCCCTGCACGCGCGCAGCCGCGAGGGCAAGGCGCAGGTCGAGCTCGCACAGCTCAACTACCTGCTGCCACGGCTTCGTGGCTGGGGCGAGGCGATGAGCCGGATGGGCGGTGGCATCGGGACGCGGCGTGGACCCGGCGAGACCAAGCTCGAGATCGACCGCCAGCACATCCGGCGGCGGATCTCGAAGCTCCGCAAGGACCTGAAGGAGCTCACGCGCACGCGCGACGTGAAGCGTTCGAGCCGCGAACGCTCCGGCGTGCCGCAGATCGCGATCGCGGGGTACACGAACGCCGGCAAGTCCACGCTCATGAACGCGCTGACGGGCTCCGACGTCGTGGTCGCCAACCAGCTGTTCGCGACGCTCGATCCCACCGTGCGGAAGATCCAGCTGCCGAGCGGACGCGCGGCCACGCTCTCCGACACCGTCGGCTTCGTCAGCAAGCTGCCCCACGACCTGGTCGAGGCGTTCCGGTCCACCCTTGAGGAGGTCGCCCGCGCGACGTTGATCCTGCATGTCGCCGATGCGTCCTCGGTCGACCTCGTCCGCCAGATCGAGGCCGTGCGGACGGTCCTGCACGAGATCGGGGCCTCGGGGATCCCGGAGGTCGTCGCACTCAACAAGGTGGATCGGGTGTCCGAGCACGAGCGGGCCCGTGCCCTCGCGCGCATCGACTGCCCGGCCGTGGCGATCTCGGCGCGCACCAGCGAGGGTCTCGACGAGCTGATGGTGTCGATCGAGTCCGCGTTGCCACGGTTCCCGATCGAGGTGCTGCTCCTCGTGCCGTACGGCCGCGAGGACGTGACCGCGCTCCTGCATCGCGATGCCGAGGTCCTGTCCGAGGACGCTCGCGAGGACGGGACGCTCGTCCGCGCTCGAGTGGGGGAGCGGGAGTTCTCGGCCGTGCAGCCATTCCGCCTCGAGCAGGGCGCCCGCGCCGACGCCGGATAGCCGACGCCGGATAGCCGAGGCGGATCCGCACGACGGGTCTGGGTGGCTGTCAGCTTGCGGGTGCCGGCGACCCGATCGTCCAGAGGCCCTCGTCGGCCCACGCGCGTTCGATCGCAAGATCGGGATCGAAGCCCCGTTCGTTCGCGAACCGGAGCGCCAGCAGCTGCAGCCGGACGACGAGGGGGATCTGGGCCAGGACCGGTGGCAGGTCCGAGGGCTCGTGCACGCGCGTCACCGGAACGCCCTCGGCGGTCGCCGCGGCCGCGACGCCGTCGATGAGCCCGTCGGTGTCCGGAGGTGTGAGGAGCACGAGATGGTCCCGGGCGTCGAGCGGCACGGCGTGTCCGTGCAGCAGCGCCTCGACGTCGTAGCCCTCGGCCGGGAAGCGCGAGGCCTCGCGCAGCTTCAACGCCCCCTCGCGCGCGCTGACCGACGAGGGACCTTCGCCGGTGATCACCAGGAGCCGCTCCGGCGGTGCGATCTGCGTCGTTCCCGGGTCCGCGATCGCGTCGCGCACTACGTGCGGAACGCGGACGAGTGTCCCCTGGTCGAAGGCCTCGGCTCCGAGCTCGTTCGCGAGCCGGGCGAGGAGCAACAGGACCGCCGTGTAGCTCACCGTGAAGGTGTGCGACGTCTCCTTGTCCACGGTTTGGATCGCGTCCGGCATCGCGCCACCGCGGCGCGTGATCGGAACCATCCGGACCCCGGCCTTGGACGCAACGGCCCAGGCGGCCGCGGCGTACGACGTCTCCGTTCCCGCGTTGTGGCTGATGAGGATCACGCCGTCGTGCGGATCGATCGGCGGCGCCCAGTTCACGAAGTGCATCGAGCTCACCGCGTACGCGGCACGGCCGGCTTCGTGGAGCATCCCCGCGCCGAGCTCGGCCGCGTGCTGGCTGGTTCCGGTGCCCACGACCCAGATCCGGTGCGCTTGTCTCAGGCGCTCCACGGTCTCGTCGGGGATCGGCTGGAAGAGCAGGCGTTCGAGCTCTTCGGGTTGCGATGCGATCTGGTGCTCGAGCGCCGTCGAGGTCTGCTGGGACATGGACCCTCCGGTGGTCGTCGTTCGCGCGAGCCTAGAGCCTGCGCAGGACGGTCACCACCGTGCCGAGGATGCGGCCCTCGGGGTCCATCTCGAACGGCTCGAGCCGTGGGTTCTCCGGGACGAGCATGACGCGGTTCCGCTCGCGCTTGAGCCGCTTGACGGTGGCCTCGGGCTCCGCCGGACCAGGGAGAAGCGCCACCACGATGTCGCCGCTGGCCGCGTCGGAGCGGCTCTGCACGACCACGACGTCGCCGTGGAGGATCCCGGCGCCCACCATCGAGTCGCCCTCGACCTTCAGGGCGAAGAGATCGTTGCCGGGCGCGAACGACGTGGGCACGGTGAGGTAGTTCTCGACGTGCTCCTCGGCAAGCGTGGGTGCGCCGGCCGCGACCTTTCCGAGGACCGGCACCACGACGCCGTCCATCTTCGGCTCGGAAAGCGTCATGGCGCGAGGCTTCGTGGCGTCCTTGTGGAGCAGGCCGCGGCGTTCCAGGTTCGCCAGCTGCGCGTGGACGCTCGAGGAGGAGGTGAGGCCGACCGCCTCGCCGATCTCGCGAACGGTGGGGGGATACCCCTGCTCCCGAACGGTCCCCGAGATGAAATCCAGGATGCGGCGTTGCCGCGGCGTGAGCTCGGCCTGTGCCATGTCGGTGCCCCCTCCTAGGCTCCGGGGAACCTAGCACGGCACGAGGAG
>CAZMNP010000241.1:0-2885 GCA_964567675.1 uncultured Actinomycetes bacterium | reverse complement strand
CGCCGGGCGAAGGACGAGACCCACTTCCCCGTCGCCGCGTACAACGTCTCGGGCGAGTACGCGATGGTCAAGGCCGCCGCCGCGAACGGCTGGCTCGACGAGCGCAAGGCCGTCCTCGAGATCCTCACCTCGATCCGACGCGCGGGAGCCGACCTCGTCCTGACGTACCACGCGAAGGACGCGGCCGAGTGGCTCTCGTCCTGAACCGGAACGTTCGGTAGCCTCCGGTCATGGGACCGACCTTGCAGATCGTGTTCGACGCCGGGACGGCGGGGGCGCGTTGATCGACACCGAGGGCAAGCGCCCGCGGATCTTCTTCCAGCGCGTGCCCGAGCGTAAGACGGCCAAGAACCGTGTGCATCTCGACCTGAACGTCGGCGGAGACATGAAGGACGATGAGCGCACCGCGCGCGTGAAGGAGGAAGCGGACCGGATCGAGGTGCTCGGCGCGACGCGTCAGCGAGAGGCGACCGAGCGCGGCGAGTTCTGGATCGTCATGCAGGATCCCGAAGGCAACGAGTTCTGTCTCCAGTAACGCGATCCGACGAGCTCTTCGAGCGCGCACGCCGTGTGATCCCTGGAGGCGTCGATTCTCCCGTGCGGGCGTTCGGCGCCGTGGGTGGCACTCCGCGGTTCGCCGTTCGCGGCGAGGGCGCCTACCTCGTCGACGTGGACGGGAACCGGTACGTCGACCTCGTGCAGTCCTGGGGGGCGCTCTTGTTCGGGCACGCTCGCGCCGAGATCCTCGAGGCGGCGACCCGGGCCGCCGGGCGTGGCAGCACGTTCGGGATCCCGACCGAGCTCGAGGTAGAGCTCGCGGAGCGGATCGTCGCTGCCGTGCCCGGCGTCGAGATGGTTCGCCTCGTGTCGTCCGGGACCGAAGCGGCGATGAGCGCGGTGCGGCTCGCGCGCGGCTCGACGGGTCGCGATCGCATCGTGAAGCTCGAGGGGTGCTACCACGGACACTCGGACGCGTTGCTCGCGAGCGGTGGCTCCGGCCTCGCGACGCTCGGGAGCCCGGGCTCGCCCGGCGTGACCGAGGGCGCCGCGCGGGACACGCTCACCGTGCCCTTCAACGACCTCGAGGCCGTCCGGGCGTTGTTCGACGCTCACCCCGCCGAGATCGCCGCCGTGCTCGTGGAGCCGGTCGCAGCGAATATGGGCGTCGTTCCCCCTGAGGAGGGGTTCCTCGAAGGGCTCCGCGAGCTCTGCACGGCCCACGGCGCGCTCCTGGTCTTCGACGAGGTGATCACGGGGTTCCGCATCGCCTATGAGTGCGCGCAGGGGGTCTACGGCGTCATCCCGGATCTGACCGTGCTCGGGAAGGTGATGGGCGGGGGCTTCCCATGCGCCGCGTTCGGCGGGCGGCGAGCCGTGATGGAGCAGCTGGCGCCCGTCGGGCCTGTGTACCAGGCCGGTACCCTGAGCGGGAATCCGGTCGCCGTTGCCGCCGGCATCGCCGCGCTCGACCTCGCGAAGGCGCTCGACCCGTACCCGGGCCTTCGAGCGACGGCCGACGAGCTGGTCGGGGGCCTCTCGAAGGCCTTCGCCGGTCGTGGGATCCCGGTGACGATCAACCGGGCGGCGTCGATGTTCAGCGTGTCCTTCACCGACGGTCCGGTTCGCGACTTCGCCGGCGCCCGCGCCGCCGATCACGAGCGCTACGGGCGGTTCTTCCATCACCTGCTCGAGCGCGGCGTCCACCCGCCCCCGAGTGGCTACGAGCTGTGGACGCTCGGCGCGGCGCACGGCCCGCGCGAGGTAGAGCGGATCCTTGACGCGGTCACCGGGTTCGAGGGATAGGGCCGCTCGATGCGCCCCTTCGCCGAGGGCGCCCTCGCGGGGCTGGGGATCGCCGTCCCCGTGGGGGCGATCGCCGTCCTCATCGTCGACCTCGCGATGCGACGAGGGTTCGCCCACGCCGTCCCGGCGGCGCTGGGGGCGGCCAGCGCCGACCTCACGTACGCCACCGTGGCCGTGCTCGCCGGCATCGCCGTCGCGTCGGCGCTCGAACCCCACCAGCGCACGATCGAGCTGGTCAGCGCCGGGGTGCTCGCCGCGATCGTCGCGTACCGGACCTGGAAGCTGCTCCGGCCCGGGGACGTCGAGCGGCCACGACGGACCGCCGAGGGGCCGCTGCGGATCTACGGGTCGTTCCTCGCGCTCACGCTGGTGAATCCGATGACGGTCGCCTACTTCGCGGCGCTGATCCTCGGGCTCGGCCCGGACACCCTCCGGTCGGGCACGGACAAGGCCCTCTTCGCGGCCGGCGCGGGCATCGCGAGCGCGTCGTGGCAGCTGCTGCTCGCCGGAGCCGGCGCCGTCCTGCACCACCGCCTCTCCGAACGATTGCGGGTGGCGACCGCCGTGTTCGGGAACCTCCTGATCGCGGCCTTCGCGGTCCGCCTGGCGCTCGGGAACTGAAGCGGCCCTTGTAGCGTTGCAGGGGGTGAACGACACGGAAGGGTAGGCCACCCAAAGGAGGGGATGTTCGTATGTCCAGCGAGACCGCAACGTTCGGCGCCGGCTGCTTCTGGGGTGTCGAGTACGTCTTCGAGCGCGTCCCCGGGGTCCTCGGCACCGAGGTCGGCTACGCCGGCGGCCACACCGAGAACCCGACCTACCGAGAGGTGTGTTCGCATACCACCGGCCACGCGGAGGTGCTGAAGGTCGAGTTCGACCCCGCGATGGTGACCTTCCACCAGCTGCTCGAGGTGTTCTGGGCGATGCACGACCCGACCCAGGTGAACCGCCAGGGACCGGACGTCGGCGACCAATACCGGAGCGCGATCTTCACGAGCTCGGACGAGCAGCAGCGGGCGGCGGAGGTCTCACGCGATCGGGCCCAGGAGCGGATCGGCCGTCCGATCGCGACCGAGATCGTC
>CAZMNP010000240.1:0-3524 GCA_964567675.1 uncultured Actinomycetes bacterium | reverse complement strand
CTTCACGAACTCCTCGGCGTTCTCCTCCAAGACCGAGTCGATCTCGTCGAGGATCTCGTCCATCTCCTCCTTGAGCTTCTCGCTCTTGGAGGTGGTCTGGGTCTGGCCGGCGTCGTCCTCACCACCGCCGTCGCCACCGCCGCCCTTGCGCTGGGTCCTCTTCTGTTCCTGTTCCTGCGGCACGATGGCTGCTCCTTCCGACCCCCGGGTGTCCGATTCTATCCGGACTCAGCCACTCTTCCGTGGTCCGAGGACCAAGTGCCTTCGAGGTCCCACGCAGGGTTCGGTTCGGACCTACGGCGCTCGAGCTCCTGCGACGCCCGTTCGAGCAGGGGGCAGTCGGCATCCGATTCCCGCGCCGTCGCCAACCATCGCTCCGCATCCGAGAATCGCCAGTTCCTCGCTCGCCCGATCGAGACGATGGCGGCGCTCGCCGCGCGATCCTTGGGAACCCGATGCTTCGCGTACGCCTTCTCTGCGAGGAAGACACCTTCGAGGTAGCTCCCGTTGCAGATCAGAGCGAACCCGCGCGTCCCCATGATCGAAGGATTCTCGGGGAGCAACTCGAGCGCCCGAGCGGAGGCGGTCTCGGCCTCGTCGAGAAGGTCCTCGTCGCCCGTCATCAGATCTGCCCAGGAGAGGTTGTTGAGGTACGCCGCTCGAACGTGCGGCTCCACGGTTCGTCCCTGATCGTCCGCCGGATCGGCCAGCGAGGAGAAGAGCTCGCGCGCCTCCCGATACCGGTGCGCCTGGATGAGGTGGTACCCCATCCACCCTCGCAACGATGGGCTCCCGGGATGATGCTCGAGCCCCGATCCGAGCTCCGCCCGGGCAGCGTCAGGATCGCCGGCCTCCACGAGGAGTTGCGCCTGGACCGAGTGGAAGCTGGCTCGCTCCTCGTCCAGGTCGGTGGGCGTAGCGACTAGGGTCCGGAGCACCATGAGCCCGTCCGTGCGGAGCGGGCCCATACTGGTCTTCGTCACGACCGGCAGGAAGCTGCTCACGAACGCCAGCCCGTTGAAGACCGCAAGAGACGTCGTGAGGCCCGTCGTGATGCCGTGCAGGAACAGCCACCCCAACACCAGCGCGTTCATCGCCATCCCCGCCATGCCGACGATCAGCCGGTTCATGCGGTACCCACGAGCGTCGTCCGAGAGGCTCACGACGTAGCCGAGCCCGGGCACCGGCCCAAGAAGCATCCGCGTCCGTCCGAGGTGGAACCTCAACGTCGGACCCACGCCGATCCGGATCTCGAACAAGCGATGTCCGACGGCGAGCGCCATCACCGCGTGACCCGCCTCGTGCACGGCGATGGTGACCCAGAAGGCGAGCATGATGATCAGCACGTCGAGCGGGGACGGCAGACCGAAGGCGCTGATCGCGATGATCGCGACAACCGCGTTCGCGATCCGCCCGACGATCTCGCTCGCAGCGAGCCATGGAGAGAAAGGGGTGCCAGGGGTTGAGCCGGCCACACCGAGCCATCGGCCGGCGTCAGCGACCGCTTGAGGAACTGCCCTCCAGCGGGGTCTGCCTAAGACCGCAGGAGGTCGACGAGCGTCCCGGGGTCGGGTGAGCGCTCGAGCAAGTCGTCGACGTGCGCCTTGGTCCCGCGAAGCGGCTCGCGCATCGGGATCCGCTGGAGCGCCTCCCGACCCGCGTCGAAGATCATCGAGTCCCAGCTGGCGGCCGCGATCGCGTCGGGGAACTTCGAGATGCATCGACCCCGGAAGTACGCCCGCGTGTCCTCAGGCGGCTCCAGCACCGCGCGCTCGATCTCCTCGTCGGAGACGACGCGCTCGACCTTCCCGGTCGCCGCGAGCCGGTGATACAGGCCGCGGTCGCGGCGAACGTCGTGGTACTGGAGGTCGATCAGCCGCAGCTTCGGATCGCCCCAGTCCAGCCGGTCGCGGTCGCGGTACGCCTCCAAGAGGCGATACTTCGCCACCCAGTCGAGCTCGCGGTGCAGCTGCATTGGATCGTCCTCCAGCGCCGAAAGGACCTCTTCCCATCGCTCGACGACGTCCTGGTTGTCCGCCGTCGTGTCCTCCTGCTCCACGTACTTCTTCGCCCGTTCCAGGTACTCCCACTGGAGCTGGATCGGCGTCATCCGGCGACCGTCCGCCAGGCGCACCTCCGCGCGGCACGTCAGGTCGCGGGAGACCTCGTGCAGCGAGGCCACGGCGTTCGCCAGGGTCAGGTCGGGCAGGTACTCGTCCTCGATCATCTTCAGGACGATCGAAGTCGTCCCGAGCTTCAGCAGCGTGGCGACCTCGCACAGGTTGGCGTCGCCGATGATCACGTGCAGTCGCCGGTACTTGTCGGGGTCGGCGTGGGGCTCGTCCCGCGTGTTGATGATCGGGCGCTTCAGCGTCGTCTCGAGACCGACCTCGGCCTCGAAGAAGTCTGCCCGCTGCGTGAGCTGGTACCGGTGGCGGTCCTTCTCATCCCACGGCGCTTCCGCGCCGAGCTTCCCGGCTCCGCAGAAGATCTGGCGCGAGACGAAGAACGGCGTGAGGTCCCGCACGATGTTCGCGAACGGCACGGCGCGGTCGACCAGGTAGTTCTCGTGCGTGCCGTACGAGTTCCCTTTGCCGTCGCTGTTGTTCTTGTAGATCGCGAGCCGCTGCCCACCCGGCATCGCGCGCTCGAGCTCGTCCAGCGAGCGTTCCAGGATCCGCTCCCCCGCTTTGTCGTGGACGACGAGGTCGCGCGCCGTCGTGCACTCCGGCGTCGAGTACTCGGGGTGCGCGTGGTCCACGTAGTACCGGGCGCCGTTCGGAAGGATGACGTTCGCGAGGCCGAGATCTTCCTCCGACACCTCACGGACCTGAACGGGCTCGAAGCCGCGCGCGTCGCGCAGCGGCGACTCCTGCTCGTAGTCCCAGCGGATGCGTCGCAGCGCTCCGGCGAACGTGCTGATGAGGAGCGAGCTCGAGATGACGGGATTGAACTCCGGCGAACCGATGGCCGAGATCCCGTACTCGGTCTCGGTACCGACGACCTTGGGGATGGCCATCGCGGAAGCCTACAGGTACTGTCCGGCGCTGACGCGCTCGACCTGCCGGCCCTCGCCGCCGATCCCCTCGCCGAGCAAGGTGCGCACGTACACGATGCGCTCGCCCTTCTTGCCCGAGATCCGCGCCCAGTCGTCGGGGTTCGTCGTGTTCGGCAGGTCCTCGTTCTCCTTGAACTCGTCCCGGATCGCACGCTGCAGATCCTCGGACTTGATCCCCTTCTCGCCCGTGGAGAGGAACCGCTTGATCGCTTCCTTCTTGGCACGCCGGACGATGTTCTCGATCATCGCGCCGGAGTTGAAGTCCTTGAAGTAGAGGATCTCCTTGTCGCCACTCGCGTAGGTCACTTCGAGGAAGCGGTTGTCTTCGCTCGAGGCGTACATCCGGTCCACGGTCTGCTGGATCATCCGGCTCGTCGCGGCCTTGACGTCGCCGGCCTTGTCGATCTCGTCCGGATGGATGGGGACCTCCGGGTTCAGGTACAAGACCATGATCTCGGCGGCCTGT
>CAZMNP010000239.1:0-7376 GCA_964567675.1 uncultured Actinomycetes bacterium | reverse complement strand
GACCGTTCCGTGCTCCTTGCCCCACCATCGGTCCCATCCCTGCGGGACGAACGGCCGCCGGCCGAACGGGTACTGGTTCAGGTACTTGCCGACGAGCCCCGTGTGATAGCCGGCGTCCTGGAGCCAGGCCGCGATCGTCGAGGTTTCCTCGAGCGCGGTGCCGTGGTCGTTCGTCACGACACCGTGATGGTGTGGATAGAGGCCGGTCAGCATCGTCGCGCGAGACGGACAACAGATGGGAGCGTTCACGTAGCCGTTGCGGAACACGATCCAGTGGTCATCCGGATCCCCGGTGGCCGCCTGCAGGTAGGGCATCACCGGGGGACGGTGCGGGAGCGAATCCGGAGACTGGTCGTCGGTGACGATCACGATGAAGTTCCAGCGCGGATCCCGCTCCGCGGTCGTCCCCGACGGCAGCAAGACGACCCCGGTGAAGACCGAGGCCGCCGCCGCGATCGCCGCGACCCGTTTCCGCACGCTCACGCCTTCCGCTTCCTGAGTCTCCAGATGCTCTCGGACGGGAAACGCCGGGCCCAGGAGAGCGGCGCGAACCACCGGTACGTGGTCCGGGCGCCGGCCGGCGGTCGAGGCTCGATCAGGTCCTCGACCTCGAAGCCGTTGTCGCGGAACAGGCGGATCCACCCCCCGTAGGTCAGCATGAAGTCGACGGTCTCCTCGTCCCACTTGCGCATCCCGAAGTAGTCGTGCGCGAGCTTCGTCGTGACGCGATCCTTCGCGTCGTCCCAGCACACGAAGTGGAACGGGCTGGCGTGACAGAACGCGAAGAGCCCGCCCGGCCGAAGGACACGGGCGACCTCGCGCACGGTCCGGTGCGGATCCGCGAAGGTCATCGCCCCGTGATCGCACATCACGACGTCGAAGGTCGCGTCGGCGAACGGGGTGCGTTCGGCGTCCGCGTTCACGAGCGGGAACCGGCTGCCGTCGCCTCGCATCTGCCCGGATGCATGCCGGAGCTGGTTCAGCGAGAGATCCAGCCCGACCGGACGCGCACCCATCCGTGCCAGCCAGCGACTCCACTCGGCGCCACCACACCCGTACTCGAGGACCTCCTTGCCCCGGACGTCCCCGAGAACACCCAGCCGGGACTCGGACACGCCCCAGACACCCCACGCTGGGCGGGGACGACCGAGATGGGAGGCGTGATCGCGCTGGTACCGCTCGCTCACGCCGTCCCAGTACCGCCGGTTCTTGCGCACGTGGCGCGTCGAGATGGTCACGCCTCGGCGTCCAGCCATCCTGCCGCGCGCCCGTTCCGGGCAGCAACGAGACCGGCCGCGATCGACAGAGCGATGTCCTCCGGCCGTCTGCCCCCGAGATCGAGCCCGACGGGCGATCGGATCCTCGCCAGCGCTGCGTCATCGAAGCCCATCGCTCGAAGGTCGTCGAGATACGGAGCCACGTGCCGGCGACTGCCCATCACCCCGAGGAAGCGTGCAGGCGAGCGAAGAGCCTCCGCCAGCTGTTCGGCGATCCCGGGCGTGTCGTGATCGGTGAAGACGACGTCGGTACCCTCGTCGATGGTCGCCTCGGCGATCGAGCTCACGACCGGTCCCGCCGCGCCGTCCTCGGCGGTCACGCGGTCGGCGCGGGACTCGACGAGCACGACCTCGTCGCCGAGACGCGTCGCATGGCGACGGAGCTCGCGCGCGACGTCCGTCGCGGAGACGACGACGAGCCGAGCTGCGACCCGAGGGGGCTCGAAGAACACGAGAACCTCTCCCCGCTCATGCCGATACCGCCGGCTCTGCGGCTCGCCCGAGGAGGCGATCTCCGCGGCATCGCGCACCGCCGCTTCATCGAACTCCGCGCATCCGAGCGTCCCGCGGACCTCGCCGCCCGGCACGATCCGCATCGCGTTCCCGACCGCACAGGGTGGCGACCCGACGACCTCGACCGCGCGCACCTCCACCCACGTTCGCCGGTTCTCCGAGCTCGCGCCGGGCACGACCCGTGCGGTGTCCGCGTGACCGGTCGGGTGCTCGCCGGCTCGACCTCGGAGCAGCTCGACGGCGTGGGGAAGCACGGGCAACGCGGCTTCGAGTCCCTCTCGGACGCCTTGGGGACTCCCGGGAAGGTTCACGATCAGCGTCGCGCCGCGGCTTCCGACGACGGCGCGCGAGAGCGCGGCCATCGGTGTCTTGTCCTGCCCGGCACGGCGCATGAGCTCCGCCAGACCGGGGGCCTCGCGATCGACGACCGCCGTGGTTGCCTCCGGCGTGACGTCCCGAGGTCCGAAGCCCGTACCGCCGGTGGTGACGACGAGGCCGACGCCCGCGCCATCGGAGAGCTCGCGCAGGACCCCTTCGATCAGCGCCCGCTCATCGGGCACGACGCGGCGCTCGACCACCTCGAAACCGCCGCCCGCGAGCAGGGTCTCGGCGACATCGCCCGACTCATCGTGACGGGTCCCACGAACGACCCCGTCCGAAACGGTGACGACCGCTGCGGTCCGATCCAGGCCCTCCACGCCTCTCATCCTGCCAGAAGGCGGCTGTACTACGGTTCGTCCGTTCGCCCAGGCGGCGAGAGGGAGGTTGGCACGCATGGACGACTGGATCGACCAGCTCGCGGCGGCGCTCGGCGAGGAACCCCTTTCTCAGGAGGAGATGAACCGGCTCCTCGGCGTCGCTCGCGACGTAGCACATCGTGTCGAGCGCAAGGTCACCCCGCTCGCCGCCTTCCTCCTCGGATCGGCGGTGGGCCGGTACGTCTCGGCGGGAGCCCCCAGATCGGAGGCGATGGCCGCCGCCCTGGAGACGCTCCGGTCGGCCCTGCCGGAAGGTGCGCCAGAGGACCGGCCAGAGGGCTGAGGGTCGGAATCGGTACGATGCCTCTCGTGACTTCCCTGCGGCAGCCTTCGTCGTCCCCGCCACCGGCGGAAGGGCCCCTCGTCGACACGTTCGGACGGGTGGCCGACGACCTGCGCATCTCGGTCACCGACCGCTGCAACTTCCGCTGCACCTACTGCATGCCGGCCGAGGGCCTGGCCTGGCTCCCGAAGGAACAGATCCTCACGTTCGAGGAGCTGACACGGCTGCTGGGGTTGTTCGTGAAGCTCGGGGTGCGCTCGGTGAAGGTGACGGGTGGAGAACCCACGGTCCGCGCCGATCTGCCGGTGCTCATCCGGATGTTCCGGGATGCCGCCCCCGACCTCGACCTCTCGATGACCACGAACGGCGTCCTGCTGGAACGCCTCGCCGTGCCACTCGCCGGCGCGGGGCTCGACCGGGTGACCGTCTCGCTCGACTCCCTGGTCCAGCATCGGTTCGAGGAGATGACGCGGCGTGACGCGCTCGAGCGCGTGCTCGCGGGGATCCGAGCCGCCGAGGCGGCCGGCCTCGTGCCGATCAAGATCAACTGCGTGGTGATCGGAGGCACGAACGATTCCGAGGTGGTCGACTTCGCGGAGTGGTCGCGGGAGCACGGTCACACGGTCCGTTTCATCGAGTACATGCCGCTCGATGCGCAACATGCCTGGGAGCGGGCCAAGGTCGTTCCGTCGGGACGGATCCTCGAGGCGATCGATGCCGTCTTCCCCCTCGTGCCGGTGGGACCGGACCACGAGCCGGCGACGAGCTACCGCTTCGCCGACGGCGCTCCCGGAGGGATCGGCGTGATCGGCAGCGTGACCGAACCCTTCTGCGACACCTGCAATCGCCTTCGGATCACCGCCGAGGGCGAGGTCAGGGCTTGTCTGTTCGCCCTCGACGAGACCGACCTGCGAGGCCCGATGCGTGCGGGTGCGAGCGACTCGGAGCTCGAGGCGCTGATCCGAGCCGACGTGTGGGGGAAATGGTCCGGCCACCGGATCAACCATCCGGACTTCGTCCAGCCGGAGCGGAGCATGTCCGCGATCGGCGGCTGACGCTCGCGCGCGAAAGGATCAGCCGCGCGGTTCCGCTACGCCGGCGAGGCGAGCGAGCCCGGAGATCTTCTTCAAGACGAACCGCCGCCCGTCGCGTTCGACGAACCCGCGGCGCTGCAGGTCGGAGATGATCCGCGTCACGTTCTCGCGGCTGCCCCCGCACAGGCTGGCGAGGTCGGCATGCGTCACGATGGAGGGGACGACGGCGCCGTCCCCCGGGAGGTCGTCCAGCGAGGGTGCCACGAGCTGGAGCAGGCGCTTGGCGACCCGACCCTTGAGATCGAGGTAGAGCAGGTCGTCCACGAACGACTCCGTCGCCTGCACCTGACGCGCGAGCGCCCGGAGGAGCGCCCTCGCGGCCGTTTCCTCGCCGCTCAGGAACGTGAGGAAGGCCTCACCGGGGGCCACCCAGACGGTGGATTCGTCCCGCGCCAAGGCCGAGGCGGTGCGAGGCATGTCGCCCAGCACGCCGAGCTCTCCGAAGAACTGGGGCGTATCCAGCGTGGTGTGGAGCTGCCGCTGCCCGCCCGTCGACAGCGAGCTGATCTCGATCCGCCCTTCCACCAGGAAGAACACGTCGGGCGCGTCGTCGCCCTGGTGGAAGAGGTAGGTCCCCCGGCGGTAGGACCTCACGTTCCCGCGCTCGTCCAGCGCCGAGATCACCTCGGGCGCCGCGCCGGCGAACAGCGGCGTGGTCGCCATCATCGCCTCGAGCCCGCTCGCCCCGACCCTTGCCATCATCGTCAAGGGTAGGTTACGAGCCCGCGCTGGGGCGAGTCCGGACGCGAACGAGGCCCGGGATGGACCCGGGCCTCGCCCTGCAAGATCTGTGCGGGACGGTTACTTCGCCGCCTTCCGCATGCGCCGTGCCTTGCGCTTGGTCACCCGCGTCGCGGCCTCGGTCGACGCCCTCTTCGCGGTCGACTTCGTCGCCTTCTTCGGCGTGATCTTCTTCTCCGCCACCTGGTTCACCTCCCTTTCACACTCTTGAACCCCGAAGGGCTTAGAACCTCACACGCGTATCGTCCGCCCCTGGGACCTAAGAGCGGTGTGTCGCGCGTCACGAGAGCGGGGGTGACCTCGGTCACCGAGTCGGTGTGACGACCGTCACACTTCTTGGTCGAGCTCGGGCAGGGGTACCGGGTCGGGCCGGGGTGTGCACGCTCCGCAGTAGAGGGCATCCTCCACGACGAGCGCCCTGCGAACGTCCCCGGTCTTGAAGAGCTCGAGCACGAAGGGCATGGTCTCGACATGATCCGCACAGATCCCTCGACCACAGAAGCGGCAGCTCCCGACCGCGGTCTTGCGGCAATGCCAGCAGTCCATCCTCGATCCCTCCGTCGTCAGTGTTGCGAGGTTCGCTCGGTCGGCGCCGCAGAAACGACCCCGCGGCGGAACGCAGCCGCCACGACCCCGTCGAACGCCTCCCGGTCGAGGCGAAACGCCCGCACCGGCGTTCGGGCGATCACCGAAGCGGTCCGGGGGATGCTCATCAGCAGCGCCAGCTCCCCGAAGTGCGAGCCCGGCCCCATCGTACGGACAAGCTCGTCTCCCTGGACCACGTCGGCCTGCCCGGACCCGATCACGTAGAAGAAGTCTCCCTCGGCGCCCTCCTCGACGACCGCCGTGTCAGGAGCCACGTTGATCCACTCTCCGTGCTCGAGGAGCTCGGCGACGTCCGCGGAACCCAGCGATGCGAAGGGCTTCAGCTGCCTGATCTCGGCGGCCTGCTGCAGGGTGGGGGCGAATTCCGGGACGTGGAGCATGTCGCTGAGGAGCCGGTCGAACGTGCTCTCGTCGACCTCGAACAGCTCGGTGTCCTCGACCGGCCGCACGGTGGCCGAGCGAACGGAGCCGTCCACGAGGCCGAGCTCCCCGAAGGTCTCCCCGCGGCCGATCGTTCGGATCACGCGCTCCTTGCCCGTCTGCTCGTCCTCCTCGATGACGTTGAGGGACCCCTTCCGCACGACGTAGAACGCGATCGGGCGCTCGCCCTGGCGGAAGACGGGCTTTCCCGCCGGATAGCGTTTGAGCGACACGCGGCCGGCGAGCTCGGACAGGACGTCCTCCGGGAGGTCGTCGAACATCGGCGAGCCGTCGATGAGCTGGGCCGCCTCGACGCGCCAGCCCGTCTGGAGCCGGAAGCGGATGGAATCGACCACCCCACTCACCTTCTTCACGATGGACCGTCCGAGGGTGATCGAGCCGCGCAACACCGGACCCAGGATGAAGAGCCCGAGCGCCACCAGGAACACCCGGCCGAGCGTGCCGCCGTTCCACAGGCGGGAGATCAGGCCGCCGAAGATCGTTTTCCAGAAGAAGAGGGCCGTGAACACTGACAAGATCGTGAACGCGACGCCGAGGAAGCCGTAGAGGGTCAGACCCAGCTCCTGCTTCGTGATGCGCTCGCGGCCGCGGAGCTTGCGCCACAGGTCGTAGCGGATGAAACGGAGCGACCGGGGCCGGAGGTCGGGAACCTGGATGACGTCCGCGAGGATGAAGTAGCCGTCGAGCTCGAGCATCGGGACGAGGTTCATGAAGATGACGAAGTAGTTCAGGACCGCCCAGGTGTAGAGGAACGGCGAGACGGGTGACTCCGGGAACGCCCAGATGAAGATCGCCGCCGCTCCCGAGACGACGAGCTCGGCATAGGGCCCAGCGGCGGCCTGGACGATCCGCTGCCGCCGGTCGAGCATCAGCACCTCGGAGGACTCGACGTAGAAGACCGGCGACCCGAAATAGAGCATGAAACCGGCGCTCTTCACCTTGCGGCCGTAGTGGACGAGCACGACCGCGTGGCCGAGCTCATGGATGAAGGTCAGGACGTAGTCCATCCCCAGCAGGACGAACGTCTGGATCGCCAGCGAGTCCCCGCCGAGCGCGAACCGGTGACTCTGGACGGTCGCGAAGAAGGCGACGAGCCCGACCACGGCGATGAGGGTGGTGATGATCGCCACCGAGGGACGGAAGAAGTGTCGGAGCAGGTGGCGATACATCCAGTCCACGAGTCCGTGCGCTCCCGCCCAGTCGATCGAGAGGGTTTTCACGAATTCGCGGGCCTTCGCTCGCGTGCGCGAGATCGGGTCGGCCGCCTGCTTGACCATCTCCCGAACGTCCACGAACCGGTCCGTGAGGAAGTTCCCCTGACGGAGCTCGCGCACCAGGTCCGCGACGCCGTCGAGCTCCATGTCGCCGGACTCTTGGAAACGCTCGACGACGATCTGCCTCACCGTTCGCGTCCCGTCCATCAGTGGCAACAGCGGGACGTCGCCGATCTCGAGCTGGTAGTGCAGGAGATCCGTGGGGTTCGCGATCATCGCGTAGTCGTTGCCCCACCGAAGGCTGAACGTCTTCACCTCGACGTCCGAACGGACCTCGGGCCGGTACTCGGCCGGATCGACCCGCTCGGCGAGGGCTTCCCAGAGGCCTTGCCCGTCCTCGTCGGCCGCGGCGTCCTCGATCCGCGCCGCGAGAGTGGCATACAGGCCCG
>CAZMNP010000238.1:0-15100 GCA_964567675.1 uncultured Actinomycetes bacterium | reverse complement strand
TACGTGAACGTGCCCATCGATGTGGTGCGCCAGGGCGTGAAGCGGGTGGACGTCGGCGCGCTGTACGACGTCGACGCGTATCGCCCCAAGATCCGCCACGTCGACGGCAAGCCGATGTTCCTGTACTGAGTGCCGACCCCCCTATCCGAGACGGCTCCTATACTGGCGAGCCCATGGGCGATCTGCGTGTCGACCTGCGTTCGGACACCGTCACGAAGCCCTCGGACGCGATGCGCCGGGCCATGGCGGAGGCCGAGGTCGGTGACGACTGGTACGGCGACGACCCGACGGTCAACCGCCTCCAGGAGCGCGCGGCCGAGGTCGTGGGCATGGAGGCGGCGATCTACGTCCCCACCGGCACGATGGCCAATCAGATCGGACTTCGGCTCCACTGGTCCGGCAACGGGCACCTCGTCGCGGCCGAGGCCCTCGCGCACGTCGCGTCGACCGAGGTCATGACGGCGGCGGTGCTGTCGGGGATCACGTATCGCACCGTACGCGCGCCGAACGGATGGATGACGGCCGATCTGGCGCGACAGCTCCTCGAGCCGGATACGTACTACGACGTCGAGGTCGTCGACCTCCTGGCCGTCGAGAACACCGCCGGTCATGCCGGCGGGACCGTCCTGCCGGTCGAGGAGATGCGCGAGATCCGCAAGGTCGCCCAGGAGGCGGGGGTCCCGGTCCATCTCGACGGCGCGCGGATCTTCGACGCCGCGACTGCCGCCGGGGTCGACGTGACCGAATGGACCGCCGAGGTCGACACGATGATGTTCTGCGTTTCCAAGGGTCTCGGGGCGCCGATCGGTTCGCTGCTTTGCGGTCCGGCCTCGCTGATGCGCGAGGCCCGACGCCTGAAGATCCTGTACGGGGGAGCGTGGCGTCAGGCCGGCGTCGTCGCAGCGGCGGGACTCATCGCGCTCGAGGAGGGGCCGAAGCGCTTGCACGAGGACCACGCGCGGGCTCGGCGTCTGGCAGAAGGGCTCGCCGACGCGTTCCCCGGCTCGGTCGACCTCGACGCCGTGCAGACGAACATGGTCCTCGTCGACCCCGCGCCGATGGACCTGGGACCACTCGAGGCCGTCCTGCGACTGAAGGAGGAGGGCGTGGGTTGCACGATCGTTCCTCCGAGGGTGCGGATGGTCACCCACGTCGGCATCTCCGACGACGACATCGACATGGCGCTGACGGCATGGCGGCGCCTGGCCGGAACCGGCCGGGGCGAGGAGGTTCACCCGTGAAGCTGTTCGGTCCGCGGTATCCCGAAGAGGTCGCCAAGCGCGTTCCACCCGGCCAGCGTCTGGTGAAGACGTGGCCGGTCCTGCACTACGGCCCGATCCCGACCTCCGACAGCTCGGACTGGGATCTCGAGGTCTCCGGGCTCGTCGAGAACCCGTTCACGCTGACGTACGACGAGTTGAAGGCGCTCGGTCCGCAGGACGTCCAGGCGGACATGCACTGCGTGACGGGCTGGTCGACGCTCGACAACCGGTGGACGGGGGTCCCGTTCCGAGTGCTGGCGGAGCGGGCGAAGCCGATGGCCGACGCGAAGTGGGTCATCGCGCGCTGCGAGTACGGGTACACGTCGGACCTCTCGCTCGAGGCGATGATGGACGACGACGTGCTCGTCGCGTGGGCTCACGACGGCGAGGACCTGACGCCGGAGCACGGGTACCCGCTCCGGCTCGTCGTCCCGCAGCGCTACGCGTGGAAGAGCGCGAAGTGGCTGCGCGGCCTCGAGTTCTCCAAGACCAACAAACGCGGGTTCTGGGAGGTGCGCGGGTACCACATCCACGCCGATCCCTGGCGCGAGGAGCGCTACAGCTACCAGGAGGGCCCACGGGCGGAGATGGAGCCCTAGCCCGGGAGGAGTCCCCGGATCCGTTCGAGCTCGGCGCGGCGGGTCTCCCCGGACGCTGGCGTCTCGACGACGACCGAAAGATCCCGCACCTCGGGCCGGCCGAGGAACGCCGCGAACCCTGGGAGCCCGATCGTGCCCTCGCCGACAACCTCGTGCCGGTCGCGGTGACTCCCGCGCTCGTTCTTCGCGTCGTTGAGGTGCACGAGACGGAGCCGATCGCTCAGCCCTGACGACCCGAGCTCCTCGAACAGCGCGTCGACCCCGCTCGGCTCGTCGAGTCCGTAGCCCGTCACGAACAGGTGGCAGGTGTCGAGCACTACGCCCAGCCGGTCTCCGCCGACGGCGTCGAAGAGCCGCGCGGCCTCCTCGACGGTGGAGGCAACGGCTCCGCTCGTTCCGGCCATCAGCTCGACGAGGAGCTGGGTCTCCTCGGGAGTCTCGTCCACGATCGCGCCCAGGATCGTCGCGGCACGTTCGATCGCAGCAGCCGGTTCACCGGGGCCGCCCGCCCCCGCGTGGACGACGAAACCCCCGGCTCCCAGGACACCGCACGCGCGCACCGACTGCACGCACAACGCGAGGGACTTCTGGAGGAACTCCGGGTTCGGCGAGGCGATGTTCACCAGGTACGGCGCGTGGACGAAGAGCGGACCGATCCCGCCCTCGCGCCACTCGGCACCGAACTTCTCCGCGGTCTCCAGCCGCGGGCCGGACCAGGCGCGCGGATTCGAGATGAACAGCTGCGCAGCCTCGGCTCCGACATCCCGGGCCGTCTCGACGGCGCTGCGCAGGCCCCCGGGTGTTCGAAGGTGAGCCCCGACCCTCACGCGACGTAGATGTGGACCACGTCGCCGGCGTGAACCGTTGCGCCCACGGCGGGTTCCTGGAAGACGACCTTCGAGCCGTCAGGCTTAACGAGGACGACGTCGACCTGCAATCCCAACGAGGTGAGTCTCGCGACCGCCGCGTCCTTCGACATGCCGACGACGTCGGGCATCGGGAACTCCGGTGGTCCCTTCGAGACCACGATCGTGACCGTGTTGCCGGGCTGCAGCTCGGTTCCTTTCTCCGGCCGCTGCGAGATGACCCTGCCCCGCGCGACGTCGTCGGAGTACTCCTCCTCGACGACGACCAGGAAGCCCGCGCCTTGCAGCAGGCTGGTCGCCTCCTCCTGCGTTCGGCCGGTGACCCGGGGGACCGGCTGGGGCTGGGGACCTCTACTCACGACGACGTCGATCTCGCTGCGGAAGTCGGCCTCGCCCTTGGCCCGCACGCTCTGTTCGACGATCTGACCCGCCGCGAGCTCCTCGTCGTAGGCCTTCGTCACTCTGCCGAGTCGAAGGTCGGCGGCGTGCAACAGCTCCCGTGCCCTCGGAACGGTCTTGCCGACCAGGTCGGGGACCGGGACCGGCTCGTGGCCGAGCGAGGGCGTCAGCGTGACGCGGTCGCCTGGCTCCAGCGTGGTGCCCTCCGCGGGATCGACGTCGAGGATGAACCCGGCCTCGACCTGCCGCGAGTACTCGCCGTCGGCCTCCCGCGGCACCAGGTCGGCGGCCTCGAGCCGCTGCTGCGCGGCCTCGAGGCTCAAACCCAGGACCTGCGGAACCTCCGTGTCGTGGGGGAGCAGGTACGCCCACGCTCCCCACGCCGAGGCGCCGAGCGCCGCCAGCGCGAGCAGCATGCCGAACACCCACCGGACCCTGCGCCGGCGCGTGCGTTTGGCTCCGCGGCTCTTCGGGATCGTGACGGTCGTCGCCCGGGCGGGGCCAGTCTGGACGGGGAGCACGGAAACCTCCGGCACGAGCGTGCCGACGTTCTTCGCCGCCGGGAGCGAGCGCGCCTCGGTCTCGAGATCCCGGCGGGCCTCGGCTGCCGAATCGGGTCGCAGCTCGCGCTGCTTCTCCGTCATCGAGGCCACCCAGCCGTCAAGACCTTTCGGGACGGCCGGGTTCCGGCTCGACGGAGCGGGCACCCGCTCGTGGATGTGCTTGTACGCGATCCCCATCGGCGTCTCCGCGGTGAACGGGAGGCTCCCGGTGAGGAGCTCGAAGCCCACGATGCCGAGCGCGTACAGGTCGGTGCGTGGATCCGCGGGCTCGCCCTGGAGCTGCTCGGGCGCGAGGTACTGCACGGTGCCCGTGACCATCCCGGCCTCGGTGATCTGCGCGTCGGCGTACGCGCGCGCCAGCCCGAAGTCCGTGACCTTCACGATGCCGTCGCGCGTGATCATGATGTTCTCCGGCTTGACGTCGCGATGCACGATGCCCTGCCGGTGCGCGTGGTCCAGCGCCGAGAGCGTCTGCATCAGGACGTCGGCCACCTGCGCAGGCGCGATGACTCCTTCGGCGTTCAGGATGTCCCGTGCGCTCTGGCCGCGGACGAACTCCATGACCATGTAGTACACGCCGTCGACCGCACCCCAGTCGTGCACCCCGACGATGTTCGGATGCGAGAGGTTCGCGGCGGCGCGCGCCTCGCGGCGGAACCGTTCGACGAACCCCGTGTCGCCGGCGAGCTGCCGGTGCAGGACCTTGATCGCGACCTCGCGCTCCAGGACGGCATCGCGGGCGCGGAACACCTCGCCCATCCCGCCCGCGGCGATACGATCGACGACGTGGTAGCGGCCGTCGAGGGTGGTCAGCGCGAACGCGAGACCGGAACGGCCTGCGGGCCGCTCGGGGATGGTGCCTCTGGAGATGGTCGCTCCTCCCCTTCGGATCTCGGCCGTTTCGAACTCGGCCGTCGCGGGCTTGCGGACAAGGGGCCGGGCGTGCGTACGGACGACCATCCTAGGGCATCCCGGAAGCACCTCCTGGTAGCGCGATGAGCCTTCCTCAGGGCGCCGAGACCTACGAGGAGGACTTCGAGCGGATCGAGGCCGCGCTCGAGTCCGGGAACACCGACCTGCGGGCCCTCGGGTTCTGGCGACTGCTGGGACGGGTCAAGGCCGAGCCGGCGCTCGCGCTGCACTGGGCGGACGTCGCCGGCCGGATCGACCGCACGGCCTTCGAGTCGCGCGTGCGCCTGCGGGTCCCCGTCTGGGCGGGCAACCTCCTGCTGCTGCTCGGGACGATCGCCGGGGCCGTTGCCGTGTGGCTGGCGACGAGGACGACCTCGGAGCTCGTCGCGGGCCTCGCCCTCGTGTTCGCCGGTGGCGTCTGGTCGGTGAC
Source organism: uncultured Actinomycetes bacterium (assembly GCA_964567675.1). Classification (GTDB taxonomy): domain Bacteria; phylum Actinomycetota; class UBA4738; order UBA4738; family HRBIN12; genus CALGFI01. The sequence continues at coordinate 10,069 of CAZMNP010000238.1, read as the reverse complement.
GTGGCATGACCTCGCGCACTGGCTGGTCGGCCGCATGGTCGGGATCCGATTCACGTCGTACTTCCTCTCGGGGCCATTCCCGCCACGCCCGGGACTCAAGACGGCGTACGAGACGTACCTTCGAACCGGACCTATCGCGCGGGTGTGGATGCACGCATCGGGGGCGATCGCGACGAAGCTGGCACCGTTCGCGGCGCTGGCGTTCTGGCCCTCGACCGTGGCGTCAGTCTGGGCGGCATGGGCGCTGCTCGCGCTCGGCGTCCTGGAGATCGGGAGCGACATCGTGTTCTCGGTGCGAAGGAGCGACTGGAAGCGGGTCCGTCGCGAGCTCCGGATCGCTCGGTTACAGGCGGATCGTTGACGCGAGAGACTCCCAGGCCCCTGGCGATCGCTCTGGACTATCCTTGTTGAAGATCCACCGGGGAGCTCGGGCGACCGGGCTGAGAGGCCGCCTCGTCGTGGCGGCGACCCGACGAACCTGAACCGGGTAATGCCGGCGGAGGGAGGACGATGGGAGCGCTCGAGACCGGCTCGCTCGCGGTGTACGTCGTGACCTCGAGTGGCCTCGTACCCGGTCGTGGCCATCGCGACGTCGCGCTCGCGGCGATCGAGGGCGGCGCGACGGCGATCCAGCTCCGCGCTCCCGAGCTTTCCGACGAGCAGTTGCGGCCACTCGCTTCGGATCTCGCCGAGCGGTGCCGTGAGGCCGGGGCCCTGCTCGTCGTCAACGACCGCCTCGAGGTCGCAGCCCAGGCGGGCGCGGGCGTCCACGTCGGTCAGGGCGACGACCCGTCGGAAGCGCGCCGGCGGATCGGCTCGGGGGCCGTGCTCGGCATCTCGGTCTCGTCGCCGGGGCAAGCGGTGGAGGCGGAGCGCGCCGGAGCCGACTACCTGGGCGTCACGGTGTGGGCGACGGCGACGAAGCCGGAGGCCGCGCCCGTCGGGGTCGAAGGTTTGCGCGCGGTCGTGGACGCCACCTCGCTCCCGGTCGTGGCCATCGGCGGCATCGACGTGGGGAACGCGAGGGAGGCGCTCGAGGCGGGAGCCGCGGGCGTTGCCGTCGTTTCGGCCGTCGGAGCGGCACCCGATCCCGTCGCCGCGACGCGTCAACTTGTCGAGGCGGTTCGGGCCGCGGAGGTCCGGCGGGAATGAGCGAGCAGCGGACCGGGAAGGCGACGGCGGAGCTCTTCGAGCAGGTGATCCTGCGCCGCCTCGGCGCCCGCGACCCCGACGTGCTGGTGGGGCCGCGTCACGGCGTCGATGTTGGGGTCGTGCGGGTGGCCGACGGGGTCGTGATGGCGATCACGGCGGACCCCGTGTTCGTGGTCCCGGCGTACGGGTGGGAGCGCGCGGCGTGGTTCGCCGTGCACATCCTCGCGTCCGACGCCGCGACGAGCGGATTGCCCCTTCGCTGGATGGCCGTCGACCTGAACCTGCCACCCGAGGTCACGGACGAGGAGCTCACCGCGCTGTGGGATGCGTTCCACCGCGCGTGCGAGGGCATCGGAGTGGCCGTCGTGACCGGACACACGGCCCGCTATGACGGCTGCAACTGGCCGATGGTCGGTGGCGCGGTTTGCATGGCGTCGGGGCCCGAGGGCTCGTTCGTCACGCCCGAGATGGCGAGGATCGGGGACCGCGTCGTTGTGACGAAGGGAGCCGCGATCGAGGCGACCGCCTTGTTCGCCGCGACCTTCCCCGACCGACTCGCCAGGGGTGTCGGGGAGGACGTGGTGAGGTCGGCGGATGCGCTCTTCGAGCAGATGACGGTGGTTCCCGAGGCGACGGTGGCGCGGACGTTCGGACTTCGCGACGACGGGGTGACCTCGATGCACGATGCGACCGAGGGCGGCGTCCTGGGCGGGCTGTCCGAGGTGGCGACGGCATCAGGCGTCGGCATGCGCATCGACCTCGCGGCGATCCCGGTTCGACCCGAGGTCCGCGCCGTCTGCGAGCACACCGGGATGGACCCGTACACATCGATCTCCGAAGGCACGCTGATCGCCACCGTCGTTCCCTCACGCTCGGAGGCGTTCGTCGCTGCTCTCGCGGATGCCGGCATCGAGGCGGCGGACATCGGCGAGGTCACGGAGTCCTCGGCGGGCAGGATCCTCGTGACTCCCGAGGGCGAACGACCGCTCGAACATCCGGGGCTCGACCCGTTCTGGGGAGCGTTCGGACGCTGGGCCGCCGAGGCGGCCGGCATCGCCGAGGCCGGCTAGCCGACAGGCTCTCCGGCGAGGAAGTCTTCGGCGAGGATCGCGTACCGCAGATGGTCGCGCCAGCGCCCTCCGATCTTGAGGTAATGCGGCGAGTAGCCCTCGAACCGGAAACCGAGCCGTTCGACGAGCGCGATCGATCGATCGTTACCCGGCTGCACATTCGCCTCTACCCGGTGGAGCCCGACCGGCCCGAACGCCTCTCGGAGGACGAGGTCCAGCCCTTCGGTCATGTATCCCTTGCCGTCGAAGGGCACGAACGCCGAGTACCCCAGGTATGCGCTCCGGAAGTCCCCGAGGACGATCTGGCTCAGGTTCGCGAGCCCGGCGATCGCATCGTCCTGCGTCCGAACGATGAGGAAGCCCGAATGGCTCGGCGCTCGAGCTCGCGCGAGCAGCTGGGCGAACCCTTCGGACGTCTCGGACAGGTAGGTCCACGGGCGATGGAGCGAACGACTCGCGCGGACGCGTTGGAGGAACTCCGTCTCGTCCGAGGTGCGCGGACGACGGATCCGTACCCGCTCGGACGGCTCGGATCTCCCCATCTGGCCGGACACGCTACCCGCTAGGGTTGCGACCGTGGACGTGGTGACGGTCGGCGACGTGATGCTCGACGTTCGCGTGGAGGCGGGGGCCCTCGAGGAGGGCGGCGACGTCCACGGGAAAGTGCTCGTCCGCCCCGGGGGGAGCGCTTGCAACGCAGGGGTCTGGGCAGCCGAGGCGGGTGCCCGTGCGCGCGTGCACGGCCGCGTGGGGACCGATACCGCGGGCGCGTTGATCCGGGACGAGCTGATCCGTCGCGGTGTCGAACCCGCGCTCGCGATCGACCCCGGCTCCGACACGGGAACGATGCTCGTCGTGCACGAGCCGGGCGAGCGTTCGATGGTGGCGGACCGGGGGGCGAACGCATCCCTGACCCCCGAGGATCTTCCCGAGCGGATCGAGGCATCGGCAGTGCTCGTCTCGGGGTACGCGCTCCTGTTCGAAGAGACCTTCGAAGCGGCGAAGGCTGCGCTGGACCGCGCCACCGCTCGCTTCGTCGCGATCGACGGCGCGTCCTGGCCGCTGATCCGCGACTTCGGCCCCGCGCGGTTCTTCGAGGCGACCACGTCGGCGAACACGATCCTCGTGAACCAGCGGGAGGCGGAGGTCCTGACGGGCCGGAGAGGGGACGGGGCCGCCGACGAGCTCGCCGAGCGGTTCCCGATCGTCTGCGTGAAGCAGGGTGAATCGGGCGCGCTGATGTCGTGGGAGGGGCTGGTGATCCGCTACGCGGGGGAGCCGGTCGCCGAGCTCGACCCGACCGGCGCGGGTGATGCGTTCGACGGGGTCTTGCTCGCGCAGCTGGCTGCCGGACGCTCGCCGGGAGATGCGTTGCAGGCGGCGTGCCGCGCGGGAGCGCAGGTCGCGGGCAGTTTCGAGACGTGGCCGGACAAGCGGTCACGTTGAGCGGGCCGATCGTTCCGTCCGAGGAGGTCGAGCAGGCGCTCGCCGGCGACGGGGCCGTGGTCGCGCTCGAGACGAGCGTGATCGCTCAGGGGCTGCCGCCGCCTCGGAACGTGGAATGCATCCAGCGGATGACCTCGGCGGTCCGGGCCTCAGGCGCCGTGCCGGGCTGGATCGGCGTGGTGGACGGCGAGGTTCGCGTCGGTCTCTCCGAGAGCGAGCTCGAGGCGTTCGCCGAGCCAGGCCGGGCGGCCAAGGTGGCGCGCCGTGATCTGCCGGTCGCGCTCGCTCGGGGCGGGCTCGGCGCGACGACCGTCTCGACGACGATCTGGGCGGCGGCCCGGGCCGGCGTGCCGGTCGGAGCGACCGGCGGGATCGGCGGTGTCCATCGTGCCACCGGCGACGTGTCCGCGGACCTCGTCGAGCTCTCCCGGACCCGTGTGGTGCTCGTGTGCTCGGGGCCGAAATCGATCGTCGATCCGGTCGCGACGGCCGAGCGCCTCGAGGAACTGGGCGTCGCGCTGGTCGGATACCGGTGCGACCGGATGCCGTTCTTCCTCGCCCTCGAGAGCGACGTCGAGCTGGACGAGCGAGTCGACGACCTAGTCTCCGCCGCGCGGCTGATCCATGCCCTTTGGCGTCTCGAGGACGCGTCCGCCGTCGTGTTGTGCAATCCGATCCCGGCGGATCGGGCGATGGATGCGGCGACCGTCGCCGAGGCCGTCCGGGCGTGCGAGGAAGCGGCGACGCGGGGGCGGATGCGCGGCAAAGCGGTCACGCCGTTCCTGCTCTCGTGCCTCGCCGAGCGGACCGGCGGCGCGAGCCTGGAGGCGAACCTCGCGCTGCTGGAATCGAACGCGCGCCTGGCGGGGGAGATCGTGGTGGCCGCGGCGACGCCCCCGGCCTGAGACCCACGCACGCCCGATCGGGGACCGCGCTACCGGAGCCAGGTCTTCGTGATCGCCTTCGCGAAGTGCCACGCGTAGCGCAGAGACTTCGGTTTCTTGGATTCTCCGCCGCGTCGCGTGAGGAACGTCACCGGCACCTCCACGATCCTCGCGCGCTGGCGCAGCGCCTCGATCGTCACCTCCGACGTCCAGAACTGGTCCTGCTCCAGGATCAGCTTGCGAAGGATGTCCGCGCGGGTCGCGCGGTAGCCGCTCGAGATGTCCGTGACCCGCTGTCCCGTGAGCAGGGTCACGATCCACGAGAAGAGGTGCACCCCGGCGTGCCGGATCACCGGACCGCGTTCGTAGTCGCCCAGCATGCGTGAGCCGTTCACGTGGTCGGCCTGGCCCTCCAGGATCGGCTTGACGAGGATCGGAAGTTCCTCGGGTTGGTGCTGTCCGTCGGCGTCGATCGAGACCACGATGTCCGCACCGAGCTTGAGCGCGATCCCGTAACCGACCCGCAGCGCGAGGCCCCCGCCGCGGCGGATCGGGAGGCTCGCGACAAGAGCGCCCGCCTCTCGCGCGACCTCGGCGGTAGCGTCGTCGGAACGGTCGTCGACCACGATCGGGACGACGTCGTACCCCTCGATCTCCTCGGGCATCGCATGGATCACGGCCCCGACGTTCTCGGCCTCGTTGTACGCGGGCGAGATCACGACGATCCGCTTGCCCTCGGGGAGCCGCTCTGCGAGCTCCCAGTCGAACCCGGCGTGGCCCAACGACTCCACGAGCAGTCGCATGCTGCGCTCGTTCGTGTCCACATAGGACTGCATCCGGATCAGGAGTACGAACAGGATCAGGACCGCGGCGAGCAGGACGGCCGTGAGTCGTTCCCCGGTATCCGGTTCGAAGTTGAACGTTTCGAAGGCCGGGTTGAACAGGTCCGGAACGACCGCGAGCAGGATGACCGCGAACGCGATGACGCTCGAGATCATCAGGCTGAGGCGGCTGATGCGACGACGTTGGTACCGAGCGACGGTTACGCCGAAGAAGACGATCGCCAGCACGGCGCCGATGACGCGAAGGGCGAGCATGCTCTCACTCCCGTGCGCGGGGATCGCGCGCGCCGAGGATAGCAAGAGGCCGCTCCCGGTCGGGAGCGGCCTCTTGCAGAGGTCGTTGCGCTAGCAGCCGGGGGTGCAGGTGTTGCCGCTGACCTGGTTCCCCGACCCCGAACCGTCCGTGAAGATGTTCGGCCGGTTCCTTAGGAGCGTGTTGCCGGTGACGGTGTTGTTCGACGCGTGCTCGACCAGCACGACGCCCCCGTGGAACGGGACGTTCCTGCTGGTCCGGTTCCGTGCGATCACGTTGCCCTGGATCGTGTTCCCACGGCCGCCGAGGATCACGATGCCCGATCCCCCCGTGGAGGGCTCGCCCCGACCCTGGCCCCGGCAGAACGCGTTGTTGTGCTCGATCGTATTCTCCGAGATCGTGAACCGTCCCGCTCGTACCGGTCCTGGCGTGTCCAGGTTGAGGATGCCGATGCAGTTGTCGTGGAATTGGTTGGCGGTGATGTCGCCGAGCGAGACGTCCCGCAGGAACAGACCGAAGGTGTTGTCGAAGCTCTCATTGCCTTCGACGACGGCCCGTGCCCGGCGTGTGTCGCCGATGTAGATGCCGGCGAGCCCGTTCCCCGACGCCGTGTTGTTGCGCATCGTGACCCCGGGGCTCTCGAACGCGGCGAGCCCGTACTCCTGGGATCCGATGCCCGCGTTGCCCTCGAACGTGGTGTTCCGACTCAGGATCGAGATGATCCCCGCCGCGATGAAGCCCTCGGCGCGGACGCCGGTGATCGTGACGCCCTCGACCGGAGTCCCGTCCCGGAAGTTCCCCAGGATGCAGATGCCCGCGATCCCGCGGAAGCACCGGCCGGGGAGGTCCGCCGGCGGCCTGAGGATCGTCCCGTTCGTGTCGCTCCCGACGCCTTGGATCGTGATGTCGTTCGTCTTCACCGCGACGACGTCCTCGTAGACGCCGGCGGTGAGCTGGATCGTATCGCCGGGCTGGGCGGCCTTGACCGCCTGGTGGATCGACTCGCCGGGCAACACGGTGATCACCTGCGCCGACGCGGGGAGCGCGACCGCGAACGATGCCCCGATGATCCCTACCACGAGCATGACGCGGAGAAGCGTTCGTTCCATCCTCGACCTCCTCTTGGGTTCGGAAAGGGAGCCTACCCATCGCGCCGCAGGACGAACATGCGAAGGCTCTGGTAGAGCGTCCATCGTCCGGCGCCCGGGCGGACTAGGGAGCCGAGCCCTCCCGGACACCGCGCCATCTCGTCGCGGGGAGGATGTGATCGGCGATCACGCGGTCCTTGTACCGGTCGATCGTCGTGAACATCGACTCGATCAGCGTTTCGGAGAGCAGGTGCGGCTGCAGGCCCAGATCGAGCAGCTTCGTGTGCATCGGGTTGTAGTAGTGCTCCTCCATCTCGACGCGGGGATTCTCGAGGTGATCCACGCGCACGTCGATGCCGACCTCGGCGCCGGCCTTGCGAACGAGCTCGGCGAGCTGCACGACCGAGAACTGCTCGGTGAGCTGGTTGAACACGCGATACTCGCCGGCTTCCGGCGGGTTCTGCACGGCGAGCTCGACGCACTGAAGCGTGTCGACGATGTTGAGGTAGCCGCGGGTCTGGCCGCCCTTGCCGTACACCGTGAGCGGATGTCCGATGACCGCCTGCAGGCAGAAGCGGTTCAGCGCCGTGCCGAAGACCTCGTCGTAGTCGAACCGGGTCATCAGTCGTTCGTCGAGCTCGGTCTCCTCGGTCTGGATGCCGTACACGACGCCCTGGTTCAGGTCGGTCGACCGCAGGCCCCAGGTCCGGCACGCGAACTGGATGTTGTGCGAGTCGTGCACCTTCGACAGGTGGTACATCGAGCCCGGGAGCTTGGGGAAAGGGAGCGTGTCGCTCCGGCCTTTGTGGTGGATCTCGATGAACCCTTCCTCGATGTCGATGTTCGGGGTCCCGTACTCGCCCATCGTGCCGAGCTTGACCAGGTGTGCGTCGGGCGCCAGCTCGGCCATCGCGTACAGGACGTTCAGGGTGTTCATGACGTTGTTGGTCTGCGTGAAGAGGGCGTGCTCCCGGTCGATCATCGAGTAGGGAGCCGACGGCATCTCGCCGTAGTGGACGATCGCCTCCGGTTCGAACTCGCGGAACACACGCTCGACGACGCCCCACTCGGTGAGGTCGCCCTCGGTCACGCCGATCTCGAGGCCCGTCACCTCGCCGAAGTCCCACGCCCGCGCGGGAAGCGACTCGCCGACCGGCGTGAGGGAATCGGTGCCGGCCTCCTCGTGCGCGCGCCGGCGGAGGTAGTTGTCGACGGCGTGCACCTGATGACCGCGACGCGCGAAGTGCATCGCCGTCGGCCAGCCGAGGTACCCGTCCCCGCCGAGGATCAGGATGCGCATCGCGCCTCTCTCGCAGGTCGTGGGGTCGCGGTCATCCTAGCAACGCGCCGCTCAGGGCAGGGCGGCGAGCTCCTCGAGCACCCGGTCGACCTCTTCTCGTGTGTTGTAGTGGCAGAAGCCCACCCGGACGGCGCCGCCGGTCTGCTGGAGTCCGAGCCGTTCCATCAGCTCGAGCGCGTAGTAGTGGCCGTCCCAGACGTAGATGCCGCGCTCGGCCAGGGCCTTGGCGGTCTCGGCGGGATGGCGGTCGCCCGCGCGGATCGCGAAGGTCGGGGTGCGTTCGTCGATCCGGTCGACGTCGGGGATCCCGACCAGGCGGATGTCCGGGATCGCTTGGAGCCCCTCGAGGAACCGCTGCGAGAGCGCGTTCTCCCACGGCCCGATCGACTGCTCGAATGCCGAAGCGAGCGCGACACGGCGTCCCCGGCCCTGTTCACCGAGCCCCGCGAGGTAGTCCACCGCGGCGATCCACCCGGCGTACCCCTCGTGGTTCTGCGTGCCGGTCTCGAACGCGTGCGGGAGTGCATCGCGTGCCGGTCGAACCTTGTACGGCCGCAGGGAGGACAGAAGCTCGCGGCGCCCGTAGAGGATGCCCAGGTGCGGTCCGAAGATCTTGTACGGCGAGCACACGACGACATCCGCGCCGAGGGCGCGAACGTCGATCCGCCGATGCTGCGCGAGGTGCACGCCGTCGCACACGACGATGGCCTCCGTCCGTTCGTGGACCAGCGCCGCGAGCTCGGCGGCCGGCGTCACGGTTCCGACGGCGTTCGAGGCGAGCGTGAACGCGACGACCTTCGTGTGTTCGGACAGCGCGCCCTCGAACGAGTCGCGGTCGAGCGTGACGTCGTCCGGCCGGAACTCGACCCAGCGGATCGACGCGCCCGCGTCCTCCGCCGCCAGGATCCAGGGACGGATGTTCGCGTCGTGATCCAGGCGCGTCACGACGACCTCGTCGCCGGGCCGCAGCGTCCGGGCGACCGAACGGGAGATCGAGAACATGAGCGTCGTCGCATTGGGCCCGAACACGATCTCGTCGGGGTCGGCGCCGAGGAGATCCGCTCCGGCGCGATGGGCCTCGTCGATGACGCGGTCGGTCTCCTGGCTCGTCGGGAACGCGCCGTGCGTGTTGGCATTGCTCGTCCGCAGGTAGGTCGCCATCGCGTCCACCACGGACCCGGGGACCTGGGATCCACCGGGAGCGTCCACGAACACCACCGGACGCCCGTCCATCTCGCGCGAGAGCGACGGGAACGAGGACCGGACGCGCGACGGATCGATGGGTGCCACGGCCAGAGCTTGCGGGAGACGAGCGCGGGTGGCAACCGGGCGAACGCCGCGGGCGCCCGTCCCGGGACGGGAGGGGCGAGTCACTCCTCGCTGAGCTGCTCCCAGCCGGCGGGAAGCGTCGGAGGCGGCCGTGAAGCATCCGGGCGCCACATCGTCCAGTCCCGGTCGAGCGGAGGTTCCCGGTCGAGGATCCGGCGGACGCCGCGCTCGCCCTCGGCGCGGAACGATGCCGCTTCGTCCTGCGTGTAGTTGCCGAGTCGGACGTCCTCGAGGAGCTCGTCCTCGTCCTTCCATCGCACGGAGGTGCCGTCAAGCGCGACGAGGACGTCGAGATCGTGGTCCATGGTGTCGAAGCCGACGGGCGACCGGCGCAACGGTTCCTGGACGTTCACGTACCAGGTGGTCGGGGACCACGCGCGATCGAAGAACAGCAGGACGGCGTGCCCCACGCCCGGCCATGCGAAGGAGAGCACGTGATGGTCCTCCCAGGTGCTCTCGCCGAGGGTCCATCGATCCCGTCGAGCCCGGAGCACCGTGCCGCCTTCGTCGCGCGGCGACATCCACCGCGCGCCGATCGGGACGTAGAACATCTGCACGTCGTCGTCGTCCGCAACCACGGTCGCCGGCCGAGCCGACCAGACGCCCCCGTGCCAGATCTCCCGGAGCGCGACGGTCCGGCCGGTGTCGAATCGGCGCACCGGGTCAGGCGAGACGCGCAGAGAACGCCGCCTTGGTCTCCGACAG
>CAZMNP010000237.1:0-3099 GCA_964567675.1 uncultured Actinomycetes bacterium | reverse complement strand
ACGGGACCTGAAACGGCTGATCGCGTTCAGCTCGGTCGGCCACATGGGATTCGTGATGCTCGGCATCGCCACACTCACGACGATCGGGATCAACGCGGCGATCTTCGGGATGGTCGCGCACGGCATCATCACCGGGATGCTCTTCTTCTGCGTGGGGTCGCTCTACGAGCGCTACCACACCCGCGAGATCTCCGAGATCGGCGGCGGCGTGATGCAGAAGCTGCCGTACCTCGGCGGTGTCTTCGCATTCGTGGCGATCGCCTCGCTCGGGCTCCCGGGGCTTGCCGGCTTCTGGGGTGAGGTCCTGGCGTTGCTCTCGGCGTTCAACCCCGCCGGCATCCTGAGCGACCACACCACGTTGTTCCGGGTCTTCATGGTGGCCGGGGGGATCGGGACGATCCTGACCGCCGGCTATTTCCTGTGGATGCTCCAACGCGTGAACATGGGCACGGTCCCCGAGAAATGGCAGGCGCAGCCACTTCCCGACGTCCTGCCCGTGGAGTGGGTCTCGTGGACGCCGCTGCTCGTGGCGACGGTCGTGCTCGGGATCTTCCCCCGCCTGATCTTCGGGGTCACGCAGGAGCCGGTCGATGCGCTGATGCACCTCTTCGGCGGCTGACGAGGGAGCGGGAGACGGCGCGGCGATGAACCAGGCGATCGACTACCACGCGATCTTGCCCGAGACGATCCTGTCCGGCACGATCCTGCTGGTCCTGGTCGCCGACGCGTTCCTCAAGCAGCAGCGCAAGTGGTTCACGATGCCGCTCGCGTTCCTCGGAACGCTGGCCGCGCTGGTCGCCGTGCTCACCCTGATCGGCGAGGACCGCACGACGTTCGGCGGGATGTTCGTCGTCGACGACTTCGCGGTGCTGTTCAAGACGTTCTTCCTGGTCGTCGCCCTGTTCGTGCTGCTCGTGTCGCTCCGGTATTTCCGCGACGGACGCTTCTACCAAGGCGAGTACTACTTCCTGCTCCTCACGTCGTTCCTCGGCTGCCTGCTGATGCCCTCGTCCCGCGACCTGCTGATGCTCTTCATCTCGCTCGAGCTTGTGAGCGCGCCCGGGTTCCTGATCGCGGCGTTCCGCAAGGACGATCCGAGATCGAACGAGGCCGGCATCAAGTTCTTCCTGATCGGCGTGCTCTCGACGGCGGTGATGCTCTACGGGATGAGCCTCATCTACGGGCTGACCGGCACGCTGAACCTGACCGAGATCGGCAGCGCCCTATCCTCTCCGCTGCCGCAGGGGCAGGAGACGCTGATGCTGGCCGCCATCCTGTTCATCGTCGCGGGGTTCGCGTTCAAGGTGAGCGCGGTGCCCTTCCAGTTCTGGGCGCCGGATACGTACGAGGGCGCTCCGGTCCCGGTCGCTGCGTTCCTCGCGACGGCGTCGAAGGCGGCCGGGTTCGCGGGCCTCCTGCAGCTGATGTTCGTCGCATTCCCGAACCAGCACGAGTTCTGGACGCCGATCTTCGCGGTGCTCTCGATCGCGACGATGACGATCGGGAACTTCGTCGCCCTGCAGCAACGACAGGTGGTCCGTCTGCTGGCGTACTCGAGCATCGCGCAGGCGGGCTACATGTTGCTCCCGTTCGCGCTCGTATCGGCCGACGCGGCGGTGAACCAAGAGGCGTTCGCGGCCGCCGTCACCTACATCATCATCTACGCGGTGATGACCCTGGGGGCGTTCGCGGTCGTGATCGCGATGACGAGGGAATCCCACGGGCTCCTGATCTCCGACTTCGCCGGGCTGAGCCGGCGTTCGGGCGTGATCGCCCTCGCCATGACGGTGTTCATGGTCTCCCTCGCCGGGATCCCGCCCACGGGCGGGTTCTGGGCGAAGTTCTTCGTGTTCAAGGTCGCGATCGAACGAGGCGGCATCGGGACGGCGCTCGCGGTCGTGATGGTCGTGAACTCGGTCGTCAGCCTCTACTACTACCTCGCCGTCCCCAGGCAGATGCTGTTCGCCGAGCCCGAGCACGACCGGCCGCTCCTGTCGCCTGCCTCGGTCACGTTCGTCACGGTGGTCGCGACGGCGGCTGTGGTGGCGATCGGGGTGTGGCCCGAGCTGATCGCCCACTTCCCGCCGCTGTCCACCCTCGTCGCGCCCTGACCGGCCCTCCCGCGGGAACCGGGGAACCCTGCGTAGCGAACGTTCCGTGAGACCATGGGAGCACCGACCGACCTTCGCCACCGGGCGGAGGTCGATGTGTTTCGAAGGAGGATGAGGTCGTAGTGATCGGCCTGAACAGAGTCAAGACCTGGATCCTGATCGCCGCCCTCGGCGGCCTGTTCGTCCTGATCGGTGGGGCGATCGGCGGCCAGAGCGGCATGGTGCTGGCGCTCGGGATCGCGCTGGTCTTCAACTTCTCGATGTACTGGTTCAGCGACACGATCGCCATCAAGACGACGCGCTCCAAGCCCGTCACCGAGCAGGAGGCGCCCGAGCTGTACCGGATCGTCCGCGAGCTCACCCAGACGAACGACATGCCACTGCCGAGGATCTACGTTTCCGAGATCATGCAGCCGAACGCGTTCGCGACGGGCAGGAACCCGCAACACGCCGCCGTGGCCGTGACGCGGGGGATCCTGGAGATCCTCGACGAGCGCGAGCTCCGGGCGGTCCTCGCCCACGAGCTCTCCCACGTGGCGAACCGCGACATCCTGGTCTCGAGCGTCGCCGCGGCGATCGGGATGAGCATCACCTTCCTCGCGCGGTTCGCGATGTTCTTCGGTGGTGGGGGCGAGGACCGTGACAACTCGTTCGGCATCTTCGGTCTGTTGTTCGCCTGGATCCTCGCTCCGATCGCGGCCGCGATCATCCAGATGGCCGTGAGCCGTTCGCGCGAGTACCAGGCGGACGAGTCGGGCGCGATCCTCTCGAACGACCCGGATGCCCTCGCGAGCGCACTTCGAAAGCTCGAGGAGACGGCCAAGCGCGTCCCGGTCCCCGCGACCGTCAGCCCGGCCGAGGCGCACCTGTTCATCGTCAACCCGTTCCAAGGGCGCAACGCCGCGGCCGGTTTCGCCAACCTGTTCCGGACGCACCCGCCGACCGAGGCGCGCATCGCGCGGCTCGAGGAGATCAAGCGCCAGCTCGT
>CAZMNP010000236.1:0-5195 GCA_964567675.1 uncultured Actinomycetes bacterium | reverse complement strand
CTGCACACGCAGAAGGCGCTTCTGCTCTGGCTGCTCGGCGCCGCCTGAGTCCGGAGGTGCGCTGAGTGCCGCGCGCGAACGACGCCGTCGAGGCGGCACTGTTCGAGTACTCCGAGCTCCTGTCGATCGTCACCGACGATCGCTTCAAGCCGCGCGCCTACGAGAAGGCCGCTCGAGCGGTCGGTGGGTATCCGGCCGACCTCGACGGGATGGAGCTCGCGGAGATCCTCGCGATCCCCGGCGTCGGCAAGTCGATCGGCGAGAAGGTCGAGGAGTTCCTCCGAACGGGATCGATGGCCGGTCTCGAGGAGCTACGAACGAAGATCCCCCCGGGTGTCCGGGAGATGACCGCGATCGCCGGGCTCGGTCCGAAGAAGGCCATGGTCCTGTACCGGGAGCTCGGGATCTCGGATGTGGAGGAGCTCCGGCACGCGCTCGACGCCGGGCGGCTCGCCGGTCTGAAGGGGTTCGGCGCCCGGAGCGAGGAGAACATCCGGCGGGGGATCCAGCGGCTCAGCCAGCAGAGCGGGCGGGCGCTGATCTCGGCCGCGATGGATCTCGCCGAGTACTTCCTGGAACGGCTCGGCGGGCGCGAGGACGTCCAGCGGATCGAGTTCGCGGGCTCGCTTCGGCGTATGGCCGAGACGATCGGCGACGTGGATCTCCTCGCCGCGAGCGAGGACCCGGAGGCGGTGATGGAGGCCTTCACCGGCGTTGGCATCGTGGAACGCGTCATCGCCAAGGGCGACAAGAAGACGAGCGTGATGACCCGCAAGGGGCTCCAGGTCGACCTCCGGATCGTTCCGCTCGAGGCGTGGGGCGCCGCGATGATCTACTTCACCGGCTCCAAGGCCCACAACATCCGGATCCGCGAGATGGCGGTCCGCAAGGCCCTGAAGCTGAACGAGTACGGCCTGTTCCGAGCCAAGTCCGGAACGCTGATCGTTGCCCGGGCCGAGGAGGAGGTCTACGCGAAGCTCGGCCTTCCGTGGATCCCGCCGACGCTTCGGGAGGATCGAGGCGAGATCGAGGCGGCGCTCGACGGCACCCTGCCCGAGGTCCTTTTGCAGAAACAGCTCCGCGGAGACCTCCACACGCACACGAAGCTGACCGACGGGCAGGCCACGCTCGAGCAGATGCTCGATGCCGCCTCCGAGATCCGCTACGCCTACTACGCCGTCACCGACCACGCGCCGAACCTGTTCATGCAGCGGATGACCGACGAGAAGATGCTGGCGCAAAGGGAGCAGCTCCGGGCGCTTCAGGAGCGCTACCCGAAGATGGCGCTGCTCCACGGCTCCGAGTTGAACATCGACGCCGAGGGCAACGTCGATTGGGGGCCGAAGTTCCTGGAGGGATTCGACGTCACCGTCGCCTCCGTCCACTCGCACTTCACCCAGTCCAAGGACGAGATGACGCGTCGGATCATCCGGGCGATGGAGAACCCGTATGTCAACATCATCGGTCACCCGACGGCCCGGATGATCAACAAGCGGCAGCCGGTCGAGTGCGACCTCGACGAGGTGTTCCGCGCCGCCGCGCGAACCGGCACCGCGCTCGAGGTCAACGGGTATCCCGACCGGCTCGACCTGAAGGACGAGCACATCCTGTGGGCGAAGCGTCACGGAGCGAAGTTCGCCGTCGACACCGACTCGCACGCGACGACGCACCTTGCGAACATGCGCTACGGCGTCGGGTCGGCCCAGCGCGGGTGGCTCACGAAAGACGACGTGATCAACGCGTGGCCGCTCGCGAAGCTCAAGACGTTCCTGCGGAAAGGCCGGTGAGGCTCGGTCCGCGGCTGCCGCGGTCCTTCTTCGCGCGTCCGTCGACCGTCGTCGCGCCGGAGCTGCTCGGCCGCATCCTCGTCCGGATCCTGCCCGACGGAACGCGGCTCGCGGCGCGGCTCGTCGAGGTCGAGGCGTACGGTCCGAAGGACCCGGCGAGCCACGCCTATCGCGGACCGACCCCGCGCAACCTCGTCATGTTCGGTCCCCCAGGGCGGCTGTATGTGTACTTCACGTACGGCATGCATTTCTGCTCGAATGTCGTGACGGGTCATGACGGCGAGGGGAGCGCGGTGCTGCTTCGAGCCGCGGAGCCGATCGAGGGCCTGGACGTGATGGCGGACCGACGCGGCGTCGACGTCCCCAACCGGCTGTGCGGCGGGCCCGGACGTCTGACGCAGGCGTTCGGGATCGGGCGCCCGGAGAACGGTGTGGATCTGGCGCGAGACGGATCGTTCCACCTGCGAGCCGGCGAACCCCTGGTGCGGCGCCGGATCGCCCGGTCGACGCGGGTCGGCGTCAACGTCGGCATCGAGCCGCGATGGAGGTTCTTCGAGCGGGGAAGCGCCTACGTCTCTCCGGGCCGTCCCACACCGGTCCCCGGTGCCGTCAGGGGTTCACGACGATCGTGACGGTCGAGCCGACCTGCGCCTGGCCGCCACCCGGCGACTGCTGCCATACGACGCCCGGCTCGTAGAAACACTTGGGATCGGCCGGGTCGCATTGCTGCTCCTGCACGATGGAGACCTGGAAGCCCGCGTTGCGAAGGATCGAGTTCGCCGGGCCCGCCCTTAGGCCGATGACGTTCGGTACCTCGGCGGTCTGGGGCTCGATCGGGCCTCGCGCGACCGTGATCGTGACGGTGCCGGTCTGGATCAGCGAGGTTCCCCCTCGCGGTTCCTGGTCGATTACCGTGTCCGAGGGCTGGTCCGAGACCGCGTGCTCGACGGCGACGTTGAACCCCGCGGAACGCAACGCGCCGATCGCCGCGTCCTTCCCGAGCCCGATGACCGAGGGCACGATGAGCACCTGGTAGGAGGTCGGCTGCCTGCAGACCTCGAGGTTGGGCTCGGACCCGGCGACGAACTGGAGGGTGTCGATGTCCTGCGGCGGCGTGAACGGGTTCGCGAGGCAACCCTGCGTCACGTCGATCCGGAGGGTGACGTACTCCACCTCGGGCGCGACGGCGAACTCCTTGACCGGCATCCGGGAGGTGGCCACGGACATGAAAGCCCGCCAGATCTGCGCAGGCCACGTGCCGCCGTAGACGGTCGAGATCCGGACGTTGCCGCAGCACATGGGGATCTGACCCTGCGGGAACCCGACCCAGACCGCCGTCGCGATCTGCGGGATCGCGCCGACGAACCACGCGTCGCTCGCGTTCTGCGACGTCCCGGTCTTGCCGAACTGCGGCCGCCCGATGTTCGCGGCCGTGCCGGTGCCTCCCGAGACGACACCCTTGAGGATGTCGACGGCCTCCTGGGCGATAGCGGGCTCGACCGACTGCGTCGGCCGGGCGTTGTTCCGGTAGATGACCTCTCCGTCGCGTGTCGTGATCGAGACCACCGGGGTCGGCTGCACGTGCTGCCCGGCGAACCCCAGCGTTCCGAACGCGGACGCCATCTCGAGCGTGCTCACCTCGTTCACGCCCAACACCGCGGAGGGGACCGCCGCGAGCGGCCCGCTCGGCTCGGTGGTGCGAGGGCAGCATCGGATCCCCATCCGGACCGCCGCTTCGACGGTCTTCTGCGCCCCGACGTAGGGACTGCCCCCACCCATCACGCCGAGCAGATTCGCGTACGCGACGTTCACCGAGTTGCGCGTGGCGCTCTCGAGCGAGATCGTGCCGTAGCCCCCACCTTCCGCGTTGCGTGGCTCCCAGTACGTCCCGTCCTGCAGCAGGATGTGTGCCGAAGACCCGTTCAGCGAGGTCGAGCGCGTGAGACCGCTCTCGAGCGCCGCGACGAGCGCGAACGGCTTGAACGCCGAGCCCGCCTGGCGCCCGGTGCTCCCGCCGGTGGCGAGGTTGATCCGGGCGAAACGGTCGTCCTCGTTCCAATAGCCCCGGCCGCCGACCATCGCCAGCACGTACCCCGTCCGCGGATCGATCGCGGTGAGCGCGGCGAACGGGTCGGACGGAGACACGAGCACGGACCGGACCGCGCGCTCGGCCGCGGCCTGCATCCGCGGGTCGATCGTCGTGACGATCCGGAGCCCACCCTCGAAGAGCAGCTTGTACCGATCCTCCGAGGTCTCTCCGAAACGCGGGTTCGACAGGAACCATTCCTTGAAGTAGTCGACGAAGTGCGGAGCCAGGTACGGCTCGCCGTCGTCCTCGTTCATGTGAAGCTCGATCGCCGATCGCGTCGCCTCCAGGTACCGCGACGGCTCGACCAGGCCGTCCTCCAGCATCCTGGCCAACACGCGGTTGCGGCGGTTACGCGCTCGGCTCGGGTGGGTCAGCGGGTCGTACGTAACGGGCGCCGCGATCGCGCCGGCAAGGAAGGCCGCCTCCTCGAGTGTCAGATCGACCGGTTCCTTGTCGAAGTACGTCCGCGCGGCCGCCATGATCCCGTAGGCGCCGTGGCCGAAGTACACCGTGTTCAGGTACTTGGTGAGGATCTGCTCTTTGGTGAAACGCTGCTCCATCTGCCATGCGAGGTAGGCCTCGTTCAGCTTTCGAGTGATCGTCTGCTCGTCGCCGACATAGGCCTTCTTCACGAGTTGCTGCGTGATGGTGGAGCCGCCCTCCACGACGTCGCCGGTCGTCGCGTCGATGTAGGCGGCGCGAAGGAGCGCTCGCAGGTCCAGGCCGCTGTGGTCGTAGAACCGTTGATCCTCGATCGCGGTGACGGCGTCGCGGACGACCTCGGGGATCCGCGTCGCGCGGACGACGACCCGGTCTTCGCCGGCGTGCAGGCGCGTGATGAGCGCCCCGTTCGCGGCGTACAGGAAGGACGTCTGGGGGAGCTCGATGGCTTGCTGCCGGGCCTCGCGCAGTGTCGGCAGCTCGCACGCCGAAGCGGCGAGGGCGCAAACCAACAAGGTCGCGACGAACGTCGCGCGAGGACGCGTCGCGCCGAAGGGCGCGCGGGAGGTCCCGGCCATGGGAGCTCAATCTTCGCACGGCGGCAGAGTTCCCACTGCTAGCATCGCGTCGCCCATGGGTCCCGCGGACCTTTCCACGCTGCTCTCCGGCCCGGCCGGCGTCGTCCCCGAGGACGGCCTCCGGG
Source organism: uncultured Actinomycetes bacterium (assembly GCA_964567675.1). Lineage (GTDB taxonomy): Bacteria > Actinomycetota > UBA4738 > UBA4738 > HRBIN12 > CALGFI01. The sequence continues at coordinate 175 of CAZMNP010000236.1, read as the reverse complement.
GCAAGCTCGAGCTCGGGCGCCCGTTGCGGGTCAAGCTGGGCCTGGATCCCACGGCGCCGGCGGTCACGCTGGGGTGGGCGGTCGTCCTTCGGAAGCTGCGGCAGTTCCAGGACGCCGGGCACGTCGCTGTCCTGATCGTCGGAGACTTCACCGCCAGGGTGGGCGACCCCTCCGG
>CAZMNP010000235.1:0-2748 GCA_964567675.1 uncultured Actinomycetes bacterium | reverse complement strand
CTGAGCGTGCCGAGGATCGTCTTGCCCGCGAGCGGTCCGACCCCGCGCCCGAACTCCAGCGATCCGAGCCAGTCGTGGATCGGGACACTCGCCTCGGAGAGAACGGTGAACAAACCAGTCACGAAGATGCCGATCCCCGCGGCCATCATCGCGGCCGCGCCGGGTCCGTCCGGGCGCTCGTCGAGATGCAGCGCGTCCACCTCGGGGGCGTCGAGGATCGAGGCGCCCTTGCCCCCCCCATCCGTTGTCGTCATCTCTCCCTCACCTCACACGATCGGAGCGATCTTGTTCAGGAAGGCACCGAAGAAGCCGCCGATGGCCGCCGCGGCGAACGCCCCGACGAACATCACGATCGTCGCCGCTCGCAGCCAGGGTCGCTTGATGAGCCTCGCCCCGTAGTACGCGACGATGAACGCGACCGCCGTCGCCAGGAACGGCGCGGCCCACGCGATGTGCTCCTTGAACTCCATCCCGAAGTTGTGCCATGACTCCGTGTCACCGGACACGTTCGACTTGAGGAAGTCGCGGGGCGAGCAGGTCCCGGTCGGCAGCACCGCACCGGCACAGCCGGCGAAGTCGTCGTCGCCTTGAACCGCGAGCTCAACCCGGTACCAGGGGTAGACGATCCAGGTGCCGGTGATCACGGTTCCCCATGCGGTGGCCGCCATCGCCCACATCCCGATCCGCAAACGACGCGTTCGTTCCTGGACACCCGCCGTCGTGAGGAAGCCCGGTCGTAGGCTCCAGAGGCCAGCGAGGCCGCCCCCGAACAACAGCAGGAAGACCGTCCCGAGCACCAGCCCGTGAACGACCGTCCAGAACTGCCGATCCGATAAGTCGAACATGGCCTTTCCTCCCTTGCCTGGATTGTTCCCCCGCGGCGTGTGCAAAGCAACTTGGAGCCCCGGAATGGCTGGGAAGGTTCAGGCGGAGGGGATCGTCAGCGGCAACCAGCATCAGAGCCGAGGACATCGGAGAGCTCCGACGTCCGCGAGCAGGTATCTTCGGTCGACGGCCGTCCGTCCTGTCCGCGATGCGCGGTACCGTGTTCGCCGTGAGCCTCGATCGCTTCTCTCCCCCGGTCCGCGCGTGGTTCGAGTCCACGTTCGATGCGCCGACCCCGGCGCAGGAACGCGGCTGGCCGGCCATCTCCGAGGGCGAGCACACGCTGATCCTGGCGCCGACCGGGTCGGGCAAGACGCTCGCGGCGTTCCTGTGGGCCCTGGACCGGCTGAGCACCGAGCCGGTGCCGCCCACGGCCGAGCGGTGCCGCGTCCTGTACGTTTCGCCGCTTCGCGCGCTCGCGGTCGACATCGAGAAGAACCTTCGCGCCCCTCTGACGGGGATCGGTCTCGCCGCCGAACGGCTCGGCACGGCCCTGCACGCGCCGACGGTCGCGATCCGAACCGGGGACACCGCCGCGAACGAGCGCCGGCGGATGGTGACCAAGCCCCCGGACGTCTTGATCACGACACCCGAGTCGCTGTACCTGATGCTCACCTCGCAGACGCGCGAGATCCTCCGCAGCGTCCGGTGGGTCATCCTCGACGAGATCCACGCCCTCGCCGCGACGAAGCGCGGCGCGCACCTTGCCCTGTCGCTCGAACGGCTCGAGGCCATCGCCCATCGAGCCCCGCAGCGGATCGGATTGTCGGCGACGCAGCGACCGCTCGAGGAGATCGCGCGCTTCCTCGGCGGCCAGACCGAAGCCGGTCCTCGCCCGGTCACGATCGTGGACGCCGGCCACCGCAAGCCCATGGAAGTCGAGGTCGTCGTCCCGCTCGAGGATATGTCGGAGATCGGGCAGGTCTCGCAGGAGTTGCAGACCGGCCCCGCCGCCGCCGCTCCCGAGCGCGTCAGCATCTGGCCGGCGATCCACCCGCGGCTCCTCGAGCTGATCCAGGCGCACCGCTCCACGATCGTGTTCACGAACGCGCGGCGTCTCGCCGAGCGCCTCGCCGCGCGACTGAACGAGCTCGCCGGTGAGGACCTCGTCGCGGCCCACCACGGGTCGATCGCCCGCGAGCAACGCCTCGAGATCGAGGACCGGCTCAAGCGCGGAACGATCAAGGCCATCGTGGCGACCAGCTCGCTCGAGCTCGGCATCGACATGGGCGCCGTCGACCTCGTGATCCAGGTCGAGTCGCCCGGTTCGGTGAGCCGGGGGATGCAGCGGATCGGACGGGCCGGTCACCAGGTCGGCGAGCCGTCGCGCGGCAAGGTCTTCCCGAAGTACCGCGGCGACCTGCTCGAGGCGACCGTCGTCGTGCAGCGGATGCTCGAGGGCCTGATCGAGGAGACGCGCTACCCGCGGAACCCGCTCGACGTCCTCGCGCAACAGATCGTCGCGACCTGCGCGGTGGACGAGTGGACCGTGGAGGATCTCGGGCGGCTGATCCGCCGGGCGGCGAACTTCGCCGACCTGTCGGACGAGCTCCTGCGCAACGTGCTCGACCTGCTGGCCGGGCGCTATCCGAGCGACGAGTTCGCCGAGCTCCGCCCGCGCATCGTGTGGGACCGGCGGACCGACGTGATCCGCTCGCGCGAGGGCGCCGGGCGACTCGCCATCTCCAGCGGCGGCACGATCCCGGATCGAGGCCTGTTCGGCGTGTTCACACTCGACGGCCGGCGCGTCGGCGAGCTCGACGAGGAGATGGTGTACGAGAGCCGGCGAGGCGAGGTGTTCCTCCTCGGGGCCACGTCGTGGCGGATCGAGGACATCACGCACGACCGGGTGATCGTCTCGCC
>CAZMNP010000234.1:0-4449 GCA_964567675.1 uncultured Actinomycetes bacterium | reverse complement strand
AGCAGGGTGTAGCTGAATGCCGTGATCAAGATGACGCCGACGTATCCGTACTCCGGGGGCAACGTCGAGATCCGCGAGACGTAGAAGACCCAGAGCAGGAGGGTCCCCGCCGCGATGGCGACCGACAGCCATTCCCAGACGCGCTCGAAGAGCCGCGTGTACGTGGTCGCGAGGCCGACGATCAGCATGGGGATGAACACGCCGAACCGCATGACCACGTCGAGTCTCTGGTCGGACAGGGCCAGCATGTAGGGGCGCAGGAGCAGGCCCCACGAGACCCAGAGCGTGATCCCCGCCAGGAAGGCGAAGCGGATGTTGCCGACGTTGTGACGGAAACGGTCGGCCCGATACGTGGACTCGAGGACCGGATCGCCGAACCGCAGCCTGAGCCGCTGGAGGCGAAGCCGCCACCTGGATCGCTCTGTCCCGGGGGTCGGTGTCTCGATCTCGTCCATCTGCCTCTTGGATACCACGGGCGCGGGATGATGACCGCTCCACACGGCCCTTCTCAGCCGGGAACCCCGGATCGCCGAGGGTGCGGTCTTCCTCGGAACGTCCGTCATGGGCCGGGAAACGGGCTAGGTCCACGGCGTTTGAGACGGTCGTGGTCGACCGACCTCCGGTCTTCTTCACGCGTGTAGGGTCGGGGAGATGAGGATCGGCGCGGGACTCTCGACGGATCTCGATCCGGCGACGGCCACGGCGCACGCCGTGGAGAAGGCCCGGTCCGGGCTCGGCGAGGCCGAGGTGTCGCTCGCGGTGCTCGTCACCTCTCGGCACCACGCGCCGTCCGCCGAGGTTGCATCCGAGGTCCTGCGGCTCGAGGCCGGAGCTGAACGCGTGATCGGGTGCGTCGCCGAGACCGTGGTGGGTGGCGACCGCGAGATCGAGGACGGCCCGGCCGTCGCCGTGTGGCTGGCTTCGTTGCCCGAGCCCGTCGAGACCTTTCACATGGAGTTCGTGCGGACCTCGGAGGGCGGGTTGCTCGCCGGCTATCGCTTCGGGGAGGGACCGGGGTCGTGCCTGCTGATCGGCGATCCCTACTCCTTCCCGACCGACCTCCTGCTCGAGCACCTGAACGAACGGTTCCCCGGAACGGTCGTGATGGGCGGGATGGCGAGCGGCGGGACCCGGCCCGGCGAGACGCGCCTGTTCCTGGACGATCGCGTGGTGGACTCCGGCGCCGTGGGAGCGAGCCTATCGGGCATCCGGATCCGTGCGCTCGTCTCGCAGGGTTGCCGCCCCATCGGCGAGGTCTACACGGTGACGCGAGCCGAGGGGAACGTCGTCCACGAGTTGGGCGGCATGTCGCCGCTGCAGCGGCTCCAAGAGCTCGTCGATACGGTCGCGCCGAGGGACCGCGAGCTGCTCGCTCGTGGCCTGCACGTCGGCCATGTGATCGACGAATACAAGACCGATCCGGGGCGAGGGGACTTCCTCGTCCGCGGCGTCATGGGCGTGGACGCGCAGAGCGGCGCGATGACGGTGGGGGACCGCGTCGATGTCGGTGAGAGCATCCAGTTCCACGTCCGGGACGAGGCGACCGCGGACGAGGACCTGCGCACGCTGCTCGAGCAGCAGGAGGAGCCGGCGGCCGGGGCGCTGCTGTTCACCTGCAATGGCAGGGGATCCCGCTTGTTCTCGGTGCCCGATCACGACGCGTCGCTCGTCTCGGAGAAACTCGGAGGCGTTCCGCTCGCCGGATTCAACTGCGCGGGCGAGATCGGTCCGGTCGGCGGGAAGAACTTCCTCCACGGCTTCACCGCGTCGATCGCTCTGCTCACCGAGGCCTGAACCCGCCGATCGTCGGTCTCGGACGGCCGAAACACGCCCCGCGGCGTATGGTAGGAGTGCGAGCGGCCGAGCCGAAGAGGAGGCGACGTTGGGCGATGACCCGTCCGCCGATGCGGGCGAACGATGCCCGCGCGTCGGGTGCCCGCTACGGGCGCATCGCGGCGTGGCTGCTGCTGATCGCAGGCTTGCTCCTCGCCGCTGACTCGAGCGCGCACGCGCAGGGCGTCCGCAGCATCGTCGTCGTCGAGGTCGACGGCGTCATCACGCCGGTGATCGCCGATCACGTCCGCGACACCCTCGACCTCGCCGAGCGCGAAGGGCACCAGGCGCTCCTGGTCGAGCTCGACACGCCCGGCGGGCTCGACACGTCGATGCGCGACATCGTCCAGTCCTTCCTGAACTCGCGCGTGCCCGTCATCGTGTACGTGTCGCCGCAGGGGGCGCGCGCGGCCTCGGCCGGCGCGATCATCACGTTGGCCTCCCACGTCGCCGCGATGGCACCCGGCACCTCGATCGGCGCCGCGACGCCGATCGACCTCGAGGGCGGCGACCTGGCGGAGAAGGTCATCAACGACGCCGCTTCGTACGCCGAATCGATCGCTGAGCAGCGGGGCCGCGACGTGGAGTTCGCGATCGACGCGGTGCGCGAGGGCCGCTCGGTGGCGGCGAACGAGGCATTCGAGCTCGGCGTCGTGGACCTGCTCGCCCGCGACCGAGTCGAGCTGCTGGAGGCTCTCGACGGGCGCGTCATCGAGCTCGACCCGGGCGGGGACGTGACGCTCAGGACCGCCGGAGCCGAGCTCGTCGAGGTGGAGCTCGGGCTCGCGCGGAGCGTGTTGCAGTGGCTCTCCGACCCGAACCTCGCGTTCCTGTTCATCTCGATCGGCACGCTGGCGATCCTGTACGAGCTCGCGAACCCGGGGTTCGGCGGTGGGGCGATCGCCGGCGTGATCCTGCTCGTTCTCGCCTTCACGGCGCTCTCGGTTTTCCCGGTGAACGCAGCCGGTGTGATCCTGCTCGTGCTGGCGGCGGCGCTGTTCATCGCGGAGTTGTTCGTCCCGGGGATCGGCGTGTTCGCTGCCGGCGGGACGGTGGCGCTCGTCCTCGCGGGCCTGTTCCTGTTCCGCGGACCGATCGGGGTCGATCCCGTCGTGCTCCTGCCGACGGCCTTGGTTGCCGGCGCGGGGTCCGTCGCGCTCGGGCGCGTCGCGTGGCGATCTCGCCGTCTCGCCGGGTCAACCGGTGTGGATGCGATCGTCGGCGGCCGGGCCACCGTCCGGTCGGTCGAGGGAGACGAGGCCCTCGTGTGGCTCCAGGGCTCGTGGTGGACCGCGCGCGCGGCTCGCGGAACGCTCCAGCCGGGGCAGCGGGTTCGCGTCCTGGAGATGGACGGCCTCGAGCTCGTCGTCGAGCCCGAGCCGGAGCCCGAGCCTGAGAAGGACGATGCAACCGCGCAAGGCGCCGAAAGGGGAAAGCCATGAGCGAAGCACTCCTGTACGGGATCCTGGCGGCCGTCGCGCTGCTCCTCCTGCTGGTCTTCTCGGCCGTGAAGATCGTTCCCGAGTACGAGCGGGGTGTGATCTTCCGGCTGGGGCGTGTGATCGGAGCGAAGGGTCCGGGCCTGTTCGTCATCATCCCGGTCGTGGACCGGATGGTCCGCGTGAACCTGCAGACGGTGACGATGGACATCCCGCCGCAGGACGTCATCACACGGGACAACGTGACGGTCCGGGTGAACGCCGTCACGTACTTCAACGTGGTGGACCCGGTCAAGGCGACGGTGGTGATCCAGAGGTACATCCAGGGGACGTCGCAGATCGCGCAGACCACGCTGCGGAGCATCCTGGGCCAGGTCGACCTCGACGACCTCCTGGTCAACCGCGACGAGATCAACCAGCGGCTGCAGAAGATCATCGACGACCTGACGAACCCCTGGGGGGTCAAGGTCACGCTCGTCGAGGTGAAGGACGTCGAGCTCCCCGAGAGCATGCGTCGGGCGATGGCCCGTCAGGCCGAGGCCGAGCGCGAGCGGCGTGCCAAGGTGATCCACGCGAAGGGTGAGCTCGAAGCGGCCGAGAACCTGAGCCTGGCCGGGGAAGTGCTCGAGCGACGCCCCGGCGCGATGCAGCTGCGGATGCTCTCGACCATGACGGAGGTGGCGGCGGAGAAGAACTCGACGTTGATCTTCCCGATCCCGATCGAGCTGCTCCGCTTCGCGGCCGCCGCGGCCGTACCGGCCGGCGCACGGGAGGGCGACGGCGAGCAGCCGGAGGGTTCCACCGGCTAGGGTCGGCGGAGAGGAAACGAGCGCCGGGTCTCGGCTCCAGGAGGAAGGTAGTGGATACACCGAAGCTGTCCATGACCGCACGACGCTCGCTGGAGGAGCGGCTGCGCAAGCTCGAGGAGGAGCGGGTCCCTCGACTCGAGCGCGAGCTCGCGGATTCGGGGGACCCGTCCGTCGATGCGGCGCTGAGGGCAACGATCCACGAGGTGGCCACCGTGCGCCGGGCGCTCGCCACCGCAACGCCCCTCGAGGAGGAGCCGCACGACCCGACGGTGGTCGAGCTTGGCGACACGGTGACCGTGCGCCGCGTCGGTTCGGCCGAGCGCGAACGTTTCACCTTGGTGGGGGAGCTCGAGGCGCGTCTGGATGCG
>CAZMNP010000233.1:0-13935 GCA_964567675.1 uncultured Actinomycetes bacterium | reverse complement strand
GAGTGCTCTTCGTCCGGGAACGCGCCCGACGAGACGTCGTCGGCGAACGCCCGCGCGGCGTCCCCGATCTCGGTTCGAAGGTTCGCGTACGCCTTCGCGAACCGCGGGAGTCGGTCGCTCAGCCCGAGCAGGTCGTGCAGGACCAGGACCTGCGCGTCGGTCCCGGGCCCGGCGCCGATCCCGATCGTCGGGATCCGCACGGAGCTCGTGATCTCCGCCCCGAGGCCGGAGGGCAGTCCTTCGAGGACGATCGAGAACGCCCCGGCCTTCTCGAGTGCCTGGGCTTCCTCGGCGATCCTTCGGGCCGCCTCGTCCCCTCGCCCCTGCACCCGGTATCCGCCCATCCCGTGGACGGCCTGCGGCGTGAGCCCCACGTGCGCCATCACGGGGATCCCGAGCTCGGTGAGCCGGTGCGTGAGCTCGACCTGTGGTCCCTCGATCTTGACGGCCTGCGCGCCGCCCTCCTTGAGGAACCGGCCGGCGTTACGCACGCCCTCTTCGACGGAGACCTGGTACGAAAGGAACGGCATGTCGCCGATGACGAGTGCGTTCCGCGCGCCACGCGTGACCGCCCGGGTGTGATGGAGCATCTCCTGCATCGTGACCGGCAGCGTGTTCTCGTAGCCGAGGACGTTCGCCACCGAGTCGCCGACGAGCAGGAGCGGGATGCCCGCCTCGTCGAGGATCCTCGCGGTGGGGAAGTCGTACGCGGTGAGCATCGCGAAACGCTTGCCCTCCGCCTTCCACGCCGCGAGGTCGTGGATCGTCACGCTCATGCTCGCGCCTCCTTCCGGCAGTGCACGGCTGTCCTTGCAGTGTAACCCCGTCCGGCGAAATGCCGGCGGGCGTGTCGGTACTCCCTGCTAGGGTCGCGCCCAGAGAGAACCGATACACTCTGGGTCGACCCATTCCTGCTCCCCCCGGGGGGCCGTCCAGACCAGAGGAGGTGGGACGCTGAGGAAGTACGAAGCCATGCTGATCCTGCCCGCGGAGGCCGACGAAGCCGTCGTGTCCGGGGCGTTGGATCGCATCACCCGGATCGTCTCCGAGGCCGGCGGTGCGGTCGGTAAGGTCGACCGCTGGGGCCGCAGACGGCTTGCGTTCGAGATCGATCGGCAGACCGAGGGCTACTACGTCGTGACCGAGTTCACTGCGGAGCCCACGGCGATCGCCGAGCTCGACCGCACGCTGCACCTCGCGGACGAGGTCATCCGGTTCAAGGTCCTCGTTCGCGGCGAGGCCGCGTAGAGGCACAAGCGACTTCCCCCTTCCCGGGCAACGCCATCCGCCGGGGAGCGGATCCCAGAACGGAAGGTGATGGAGATGGCGAGCGAGAACCAGATCATCATCGTGGGCAACCTGACCGACGACCCGGAGTTGCGGTACACGCCGAACGGGGCCGCGGTGGCGAAGTTCCGCGTCGCGGTGAACAAGCGGTACAAGGACGAAGCCGGGAACTGGAAGGACGGGGAGACGTCCTACTTCACCGTAAACGCGTGGCGCACGCTGGCGGAGAACGTCGCCGAGTCGCTCACGCGCGGGACCCGCGTCGTCGTCGCCGGGCGGCTCCAGATGCGCTCGTGGGAGACGCAGGAGGGCGACAAGCGCACGGTGGTGGAGATCGAGGCCGACGAGATCGGTCCCAGCCTGCGCTGGGCGACGGCCAAGGTCGAACGGCAGGGCCGTTCGGGTTCGAGCGACTGGTCCGCGCCGGTCAGCGTCGGCGCTTCGACGGGAGATGAGGAGACACCCCTGGATGCCACCCAAAGCTAGGAAACGACCTCCGAAGAAGGAAAAGGAAGAGAAGGGCTGGCAGAAGAAGCAGAAGCGCAAGATCTGCATCTTCTGCAAGGACCGGATCGAATACGTCGACTACAAGGACACGGCCATCCTGCGCAAGTTCGTCTCGGAGCGCGGCAAGCTCCGCGCGCGCCGGGTGTCGGGGAACTGCTCCCAGCACCAGCGCGACGTCGCGACCGCGGTCAAGAACGCACGCGAGATGGCCCTGCTGCCGTACTCGTCACGATGAAGGTCATCCTCCAGAAGCCCGTGGACAAGCTCGGCGCGCCGGGAGACGTCGTGGACGTCGCGGACGGCTACGCCCGCAACTACCTGATGCCGCGCGGCTTGGCGGTCAAGGCGACCAAAGGCGGCGTGAAGCACGTCGACAGCCTCAAGCGCGCGCACATCTCGCGCGTGAACGTCGCCAAGGTCGAGGCCGAGCAGGTGGCTTCCCGCCTGAGCGCCTCCCCGATCAAGGTCCTCGCGCACGCCGGCGAGGAGGGCAAGCTGTTCGGCAGCGTGACACCCTCCGATATCGCTCAGGCGATCGAGGGCCAGGCGGGGATCCGTGTCGACCGCCACGACGTGCACCTCGACGAGCCGATCCGGTCGGTCGGCACGCACGAGGTTCGCGTCCACCTGTTCGCGGAGGTCGACCCGGTCGTCTCGGTAGAGGTCGAAGGCACGACCGAGGCATAAGGCACGTCACGACCCCGGGCTTGGTGTCCGGGGTCGCCGTGCGTCTGGGCTCGTGTGAAGCGTGGCGTCGGGGAGGCGCGCTGAGGTCGGGGATCCGCCGGGCTGCTCGTCTTCGCCCTCGCCGACCACCTTTTCCTCCGGCCTCCACCCGCGAGGGCTTCGCTCGACGACGCCCGGCGGACCGCCCTCCCCGCGCGCCCATCGCCGCCGACACGGCCCCCCTCCGCGCGCGCCAGTCGCCCTCGGACGGCCCAGCCCTCGCGCCGGCCTCGTTGGCACGCCGATCCTCACGGAGACGAGCAGCCCGACGCGACCCCCGACCTCAGCCCCCTCGACGAGCGCATGGGCGGGCCGGGGGTAGAATTACGTGCCTGTGATTCGAGTGTCAGAGGCGACCGGTACACAACTTTCCACAGGGTTTTCCTCATGGGGAATCGCAGGTGGACGCCACAGTGACAAGGAATCTTCAGGCACGACCAGCGATCCGTGTTTCCCCACGAGTTTCCCCTGGAGCCGGGAGGCCGGCGGGGGCTAGCGTTCCCGCCGGTTCGGACGGGGCGAGGGCGGGAGGGGGGCGCGATCGTGGTTCGTACGGCTGACGACGTTCGCCGGCTCCGGCCCGAGCGCGTTCCCCCGCACAACCTCGAGGCCGAGGAGTCGGTCCTCGGCTCCATGATGCTCTCCTCCGACGCCATCGCCGACGTCGTCGAGATCGTTCAACCCGTCGACTTCTACCGCTCCGCCAACGGGAGCATCTTCCAGACGCTCCGCGAGATCTACGGGCGGGGCGACCCAGTCGACGCGATCACCGCGGTCGAGGAGCTGAAGCGCCGCAACCTGCTGGCCGAGGTCGGCGGCCACCTCTATATCTCCGAGCTCGTCGAGCGCGTGCCCACCCCGGCGGCGGCGGCCTCGTACGCGCGCATCGTCGCTGAGACCGCGCTCATGCGACGGCTGATCTCGGCGGCCGGCGACATCATGGAGATGGCGTTCTCTCCGACCGACGAGCCCGAGCGGGTCGCGGACGAGGCCGAGCAGCGCATCTACGACGTCGCCCGGCGTGACGAGAAGGACCAGGTGGCCTCGCTCCGCGAGCTCGTCGACCAGGCCATGACCGACCTGGAGAAGCTCCAGAACCGGGAATCGGCCTTCGCCGGCGTTCCGACGGGGTTCCGCGACGTCGACGGGCTGCTCTCGGGGATGCAGGCGGGCAACCTGCTCGTGGTGGCCGCCCGGCCGGGCGTCGGCAAGTCGTCGTTCGTGACGAACCTTGCGCGGAACGTCAGCGTCGACGCACAGCAGCCGGTCGCCATGTTCTCGCTCGAGATGTCGCGGTGGGAGATCGGCATGCGGCTGCTGTGCGCCGAGGCCCGTGTCCCGTGGGACCTGATCCGCAATAAGCGCGTCGCCGCGGAGGACTGGTCGCGGATCGCGCAGGCGGCGGACACGCTGCACGAGGCGCCGTTGTTCATCGTCGACTCGGGCAACGTGACGCTCGTCGACATCCGCGCCAAAGCTCGACGGCTGGCGGCTCGTCGCCAGGGGCTCGGATTGATCATCGTCGACTACCTGCAGCTGATGTCGCACACCCGCCGGGTGGACAACCGCCAGCAGGAGATCGCCGAGATCAGCCGCGGGCTGAAGATGCTCGCGAAGGAGCTCTCGATCCCGGTGATTGCCGTCTCGCAGCTGAACCGCGACCCCGAGCGACGACAGGACAAGCGGCCGCAACTTTCGGACCTGCGCGAGTCCGGTGCGATCGAGCAGGACGCCGACGTCGTTATGTTCATCCACCGCGACGATGCCGACCCCGCGAAGAAGGGGCTCGCGGACCTGATCGTGGCCAAGCACCGCAACGGGCCGACCGACACGATCCCGCTGACGTTCCTGCCCCACCTGACGCAGTTCCGGAACTTTCAACCGGCCGGCGGGTAGTCCTCGCGTAGCCTTCGGGCATGGCGGTCGACCGGCGTCGGGTGCGCGCGATCCATCGGCGGCTCGAGCGGCACTTCGGCGAGTTGCTGCCACCTCGGCGCGGCGATCCGCTCGAGGAGCTGATCCTCACCGTCCTGTCACAACATACGAGCGACGTGAACGCCGAGCGAGCGTTCAAGTCGCTTCGTGGCACGTTCCCCACGTGGGACGAGGTCGTCCGCGCTCGGCCCGAGGAGGTGGCCGACGCGATCCGTTCGGGCGGTCTGGCGAACACGAAGGCACCTCGGATCCAGGCGATCCTTCGGGAGATCCGCGAGCGCGAGGGTCGGTTCGGTCTGTCCTCGCTGCGGCAGATGTCGGATCGAGAGGCGAACGAGTATCTGTCTTCGCTCCCGGGCGTCGGACCGAAGACGGCTGCGGTCGTGCTCGCGTTCTCGCTCGGACGTGACGCGCTCCCGGTCGACACGCACGTTCACCGCGTCGCGACGCGCCTAGGCTTGATCGATCCCGGGACGACCGCGCAGAAAGCGCACCGCGTGCTCGAGGACCTCGTCCCCGCCGAGATCCGAGTGCCGCTGCACGTCGGTTTCATCCGGCTCGGGCGTGAGATCTGCAAGGCGGGCCGGCCGCTCTGTGAGCACTGCCCGGTGTTCGAGCTCTGTCCGACCGGGTCGTTGGTGCTCGCGCAGCTCGACTAGAGAGATCGGAGCGGGCGAGGGGAATCGGACCCCCGTCTCGAGCTTGGGAAGCTCGCGTTCTGCCATTGAACCACGCCCGCATGGCGCGCCCGCCGCAGCGAGCGGACCCACAGCATAGCGAGCGGCCCGGCGCGGCCGATCCGGCGACCCCGACCTGCTAGCCTCCGAGCCCCATGGGCGAGCCGGACCCGGATTTCTGGCCGCACGCGCTCTCCAAGGTCGCGTCGCAGGAGGCGTTGTCCAAGGACGAAGCGGCCGAGGCGATGCGACAGGTCATGGCGGGGGAGGCGACGCCCGCGCAGCTCGGCGGCCTCCTGATGGCCCTTCGGACCAAGGGCGAGACGGTCGACGAGATCGATGGCCTCGCCCGGACGATGCTCGAGTTCGCGAACCCGGTCGTCCCGCCCTCGCCCGTGATCGACACGTGCGGGACGGGCGGGGACCGGGCCGGGACCTTCAACATCTCGACGATCGCGGCGATCGTCGTCGCGGGCGCCGGCGTACCGGTCGCCAAGCACGGCAACCGCGCGGCGTCCTCGAACTGCGGCTCGGCCGACCTGCTCGAGGAACTCGGCGTGCGGATCGACCTCGACGCGCCGGGCATCGAGCGGTGTCTGGCCGAGGCCGGGATCGCGTTCATGTTCGCGCCGGTGTTCCATCCCGCGATGGGGCACGCGGGCCCGGTGCGCCGCGAGCTCCGGGTCCCGACCGTGTTCAACTTCCTCGGCCCGTTGACGAATCCGGCTCGGCCGTTCGCGCAGGTCGTCGGCGTGTCGGACCCGCGCATGCTGCCGCTGATGGCGGAGGTGCTCTCGCGGCGAGGCGTTCGCGCGAAGCTCTTCCGCGGTGCGGACGGACTCGACGAGCTCACGACCACCGGCCCTTCGACCGTGTTCGAGGTTGGGAGAGGCGGGGTGGACGAGACGACGCTGGATCCGGACGATGTCGGCCTGGCGAGGGCCAAGGCGGAGGACCTGCGGGGCGGAGACGCGGCGGCCTCGGCCTCGATCGCGCGCGCGATCCTGGAGGGCAAGCCCGGCGCGCGCCGCGACGTGGTCCTCCTCAACGCCGCCGCAGCGCTCGAGGTCGCGGGCCGGGTCTCGCGGCTCGCCGAAGGCGTGGAGTTGGCGGCCCGGTCCATCGACTCCGGGGATGCCGCGGCCACGCTCGATCGCTGGGTCGTGGCATCACGGAGCGGGTAGCCTGGCGCGGCGATGATCCTCTCCGACATCGACATCCGTAAGGAGCTCGCCTCGGGCCGGATCGAGATCGATCCGTTCGACGAGGCGTGCGTTCAGCCGTCGTCGGTGGACCTTCACGTCGACTCGCAGTTCCGGGTGTTCAAGAACTCGCGCTATCCGTACATCGACGTCCGTAAGCCGATGCCCGACCTCACCGAGCTCGTTGAGGTGAAGGGCGACGAGCCGTTCATCCTGCACCCCGGTGAGTTCGTCCTCGGCTCGACGCGCGAGCGCGTGCGGCTCCCCGACGACATGGTGGCGCGACTGGAGGGGAAGTCGAGTCTGGGGCGTCTCGGGCTGTTGATCCACTCCACGGCCGGATACGTCGATCCCGGCTGGGACGGTTACCTCACCCTCGAGCTGTCGAACGTCGCGAACCTACCCATCACGATCTATCCCGGCATGAAGATCGGACAGATCTCGTTCTTCCGGTTGACGACGGCGGCCGAAGTGCCCTATGGATCCAAGCAGACACGGAGCAAGTACCAGGGGCAGCGCGGACCGACCGCCAGCAAGTTCTTCCAGGAGTTCGAGCCGGATCCGGGGAACTAGTCCTCCGGAACTTCGGCCGTTTCCTCGTCGCCCTCGATCGAGCGAACAGCGGCTTCGGCCGCTTGGTGGAGGTCTCCGGCCTCCGGGTACTCGTCGTCGGCCGCGGCGTCCTCCTCGTCGGTCGCGACCTCCTCGACGGTGACCGGGTAGACCGCGTCGGCGGCCGGCTGCTCCTCCTGCTCGGCGGGCGGGTGCAACTCCTCGGGGGCGGGGCGAACCTCGGTCTCGGTAGGGCGCATGTCCGCAAGGGCCTTCAGGCTGCGGTACCACGAGTCCTCGTAGGCCGTGACCTCCTTCGCCTTCGTCGCCTCGTTCATCTCGTCCTCGTAATCCCGGTGCTTCTTCAACGTGGATCCTCCTCCGCTGTCTAAGGCTTGAGGCCGCCGGCACGAACGCCGTAGTCGACGAGGCCGGGGCCGATGCCCATCGACACCGCCGCCATGGCTGCCTGGGTCCGGTTCGTGACGCCGAGCTTCCGGAAGATCGCGGCGAGGTGCGCCTTCACGGTCTTCTCGGACAGGAACAGCGCGCGCGAGATGTCGCGGTTGCTCTTGCCCTCCGCGAGGAGGGCCAGGATGTCGGTCTCGCGCTGGGTGAGCGAGCCCGTCGTTCGGTGCGACGTCTCGCCGTTCTCACCTCGGGGTCCGTCGATCGCGTCGAACAGGTTCTGGATCACCCGTGGGGACAGGACGTTGCCGCCGCCGGAGAGCGCGACCTTGATCGCTTGCTCGAGATCCTCGGGGGTCGCGTCCTTCAGCATGTATCCCGCCGCACCTTCGGCGAGGGCGCGACGAACGTAGTGCGCGTGGTCGAACGATGTCAGCATGATCACCGGGCAGTCCGGCCAGCTCGCCTTGATCTCGTGGAGCAGTTCGAGCCCGTCAGCGTCCGGCATCCGGACGTCGACGAGCGCGATCGCGACGTCGCCCGGCGCCATGGCTTCCAGCGCCTCCGCCGAGCTTCCAGCCTCGACGATCTCCGCGTCCCGGAACGATTCCCTCACGACGTGGCCCATCCCACGGCGCACGAGCGCATGATCGTCGACGATGAGGATCTTCACGAGTTCACTCCTTGTTCGAAGACGGGCAGTCGAGCGACCACCCGTGTGCCCTTGCCGGGCGAGGATTCGACATCGAGCGTTCCGTGTACCTCGGCAACCCGCCGCCGCATCATCTCGAGCCCGAGATGGCCGCCGTGGAGCCCGGATCCATTGGTCCGGAATCCCGTTCCGCGGTCTTCGACGCGCACCTCGACGCCCGACCGCGTTGCTTGGACCTTCACCGCCACGTCTTGCGCCGCCGAGTGCTTCGCGGCGTTCGCCACGCTCTCACTGATCACCGACGACGCGACCTCGAGCACCGATCGGGGGACCGCGTTCAGGTCGCCCTCGACCGACCAGGTCGCCGGCAGGCGCCAGCGCTCGGCCATACCCCGCATCAGCTCGTCGAGCGGCTGACCCGGATCCTCGATCGGGGTCGACAGGCTGGCGAGGAGCGAACGGATCTCATCGAGCGCCTTGCGAAGCTCGCCTGCCGCGGCAACGAGGGCATCGACCGCTTCCTCCGGAGCGAGATCCGCTCGGCGGGCGTGCCACTCGAGCTCGAGCACGGAGGCCGTCACGACCTGCGTGAGCCCGTCGTGGATCGCGTAGGCAAGGCGCGCGCGCTCGTGCGCGATCGGATCATCGGCCACGACCGCCACGGGGTCTCCCGACGCATCGCGGACCTCGTCGCCGACGAGGGAAGCGAGCATCGCCGAGAGCGCGGCGACGGAGCGGACGGAAGAGTCTTCGGTCAGGTGCGCGAACACGAGGTCGTCGGCCTGGGGACAGGCGATCCAACCCGGGGCGGATCCCTCGAGGATCCGGTCGAGCGGGAGAAGCTCGGTTTCAGGCGAGGCCCACCAGGCGATGCGCCGGCGGCCGCCGACCCTGCGCACGAGGCCCACGGCGTCCAGATGCAGGAGCTCCGCGAGCCGGCGGCACTCGGCCACGGCTGTCGGGCTTCGAAGCGTCGCGACGCTGTCCACGTTCCTCCTGGTCCTCCCTTGCCGGTTGGGTCGGGCCGGTTGGTCCGGCCGTCCCTCCGGCGCTTCCCCTGCTCCCCACGTCACCGTCCCGGGACGGGACGCATGCCCGCCGTCCGCACAACCCGCCGCTCGACGGATGGGGACATGCGTTCGGTCTAGTTCTTTCCTTCGGTCGGTTCGAGGGTCGCCTTGAACGTCGCGGGCCGGCGGCAGGGGAGATCCCGCCCTCACGCGCCGTGCCTGGGCCGGCGAGGTGGGGTCGGTCGTTTCGAGAACGAGCGGACTACGTCGAGGGTCCGGGCGGGCTCTCGGCGCCCAGGGACCGAGCCAGCACCTGCGCGACGTCGAGCACGCCCGTCTCGTCCCCGCGGTCCCGGGCCCCGTCGTCGAGCATGATCAGGCAGTACGGGCAGGCGACGCCGACGGTGTCGGCGCCGGTCGAGGCCGCCTCGTCCATGCGCTCGCGATTGATGCGCTTGCCGATCCGCTCCTCCATCCACATCCGCGCCCCGCCCGCGCCGCAACACAGACCGCGCTCGCCGTGCCGGGGCATCTCCACCGTCTTCACGCCCGGGACGGCCTCGATCGCAAGCCGGGGGTCCCGGTAGACGTCGTTGTGACGGCCGAGGTAGCAGGGGTCGTGGTAGGCGATCGTCGCCGATACCCGGCCGGTCGGCCGCAGCCGACCCTCGGCCAGGAGGCGAGCGATGAGTTGCGAGTGGTGGATCACCTCGTACCGCCCGCCGTAGTCCGGGTACTCGTTCCGCAGCGTGTTGAAGCAGTGGGGACAGTTGGCGATCACCTTCGTGACCCCCGCCGCGTCCAGGGTCTGGACGTTCTGCTCTGCCAGTGTCTGGAAGAGGTACTCGTGCCCCATCCGGCGCGCAGGGTCTCCGGTGCAGAGCTCACGCGGTCCGAGGATCGCGAACGACACCCCGGCCCGTTGCAGGATCCCTACTACCGCGCGCGAGATCGCTTTCGCCCGGTCATCGAAAGAACCCGCGCACCCAACCCAATACAGATACTCCGGAGCCCGGTCGCCCTCCTCGATCACTCGAACCCCGAGCCCGTCGGCCCACGCCGCGCGCTGGGCTTGCGGCAGACCCCAGGGGTTGTTGGCGCTCTCCAGGTTGCGGAGCAGCGCGCCGGCTTCGGCTGGGAACCGCGACTCCCCCATCACCAGGTTCCGCCGAAGGTCGACGATCGTGTCGATGTGCTCGATGTCGACCGGGCATTCGCGCACGCACGCTCCGCACGTGGTGCAGTCCCACACCGCCTCGTCGTCCACCACGCCGGGAACGAGCGCCGTCGCCTCCACCGTTTCGCCGGACGCTCTCGCCTCCAGGAGCCGGGGTCCCTCCTCGAACAGGTGATCGCGAAGGTTCATCACGAGGAGCTTCGGCGAGAGCGGCTTGCCGGTGTTCCACGCCGGGCACACCTCCTGGCAGCGCCCGCACTCGGTGCAGGAGTACAGATCCAGCGTCTCCTTCCAGGTGAGGTCGGGAAGGGTCGCCGCGCCGAGCCGGACGTCCTCGCCCTCCATCGCCTCGAGGTCGATCCGCAGTGGCGTGAGGTAGCCGCGGGGCTTGGTCTTCCCGAAGAACACGTTGACGGCGCTCGTCGCGATATGGAGGTGCTTCGAGTAACCGATGTACACGAGGAACCCGAGGATGATCACGATGTGGAGCCACAGGGACGTCCACATCCACAGCCGCTGCCATCCCGATGACATCCAGTCGAACCCCTGCGCGGCAAAGGTCGACACGGGTGTCCACCACCAGTCGGGAGCCAGACCGAGCGCGATCCGCGCCCCTCGGCCGAGGAAGAGCGTGACGACGATCCAGAAGATCAGGCCGAGGATCCGGTAGGCCTCGCCCTGATGGCTCCCGATGAAACGCTCCGGGCGCACGACGAGCCGGAACCAGAGCGCGATCGCGATCCCGACGAGCACGCCGGCCGCGAACACGTCCTGCACGAGTCCCAGCCAGCGGTTGCCGCCGATCACGGGGATCTCGAACGACGGATCGATGACCTGGCCACCAACCTCGACGATCGTCGTGAGCAGGACGAGGAAGCCCCAGAAGATGAGGGCGTGCATGAGGCCGGGCAGGAAGCGCTGGAACAGCTTCCGCTGACCGAGGACCCGGGTGCCCTCCCGCGCGACGCGTGTGGGGAGGTCGTCTCGCCGGTCGACCGGCCGTCCCATCCGAACCAGGCGGGTGAGGAACTTCGCCCGGTTGGCGGCCAGGCCGCCGGCGGCGGCGACCAACGCAGCGAGCACGGCGGCCCGGGCGAGCATCGCCCGGAGCATACCCAGGTGCCCACCCGCGGGCCGTGAGTTCGGCAGCCGCCCCTCGCCCCTGCCGCCGGTCGTCCACAGATCGAGCCGAGAGACGGCTCGCTTCATCCTCCGGCCGCCTCGTGGACACTTCTGTCGTGCCTAGGGTTGACAGAGATACGCTCAGGTTCCATCATGGCGAGGAACTGAGGAACCACCCACCGATCATCCGGAGCAAGGAGGACGCAGATGTCACGAGCCGTGGGGATCGACCTGGGCACGACGAACTCGGTCGTGTCCGTTCTCGAGGCCGGGGAGCCGGCCGTCGTCCCGAACGCCGAGGGTTCCCGGACGACCCCGTCGGTCGTCGGGTTCTCCAAGAGCGGCGAGATCCTGGTCGGCGAGGTCGCCAAGCGCCAGGCGATCACGAACCCCGACCGGACCGTCCGCTCCGTCAAGCGTCACATGGGCGCCAAGGATTGGGGCCTGGACGTGGACGGCAAGCGCTGGACACCGCAGGAGATCTCGGCACAGATCCTCGGCAAGCTGAAGCGCGACGCCGAGGCGTATCTGGGCGACACCGTCACGCAGGCGGTTGTCACCGTTCCCGCGTACTTCGACGACTCGCAGCGCACGGCCACCAAGGAGGCCGGGCAGATCGCAGGGCTCGAGGTCTTGCGCATCATCAACGAGCCGACGGCGGCCGCGCTCGCGTACGGGCTGGACAAGCAGCACGACCAGACGATCCTCGTGTTCGACCTCGGCGGAGGCACGTTCGACGTGTCGCTGCTCGAGATCGGCGAGGGCGTCTTCGAGGTCAAGTCCACCCACGGCGACACGCAGCTCGGCGGCGACGACTGGGACCAGCGAGTCATCGACTGGATGGTCAAGGAGTTCAAGAACAACTACGGCATCGATCTCGGCAACGACCGCATGGCGCTCCAGCGGCTGAAGGAGGCCGCGGAGAAGGCGAAGATCGAGCTGTCGCAGGTCTCCGAGGCGACCATCCACCTGCCGTTCATCTCCGCCGGCGCCGACGGACCGCTGCACCTGGAGATGAAGCTCACGCGCGGCGAGTTCGAACGCATGACCGAGGACCTCGTGCAGCGCATCAAGGACCCCTTCGAGCTCGCGGTGAAGGACTGGGGCAAGGGCGTCGAGCAGATCGATCACATCATCCTGGTCGGCGGTTCGACCCGGATGCCCATGGTCCAGGAGCTCGTGAAGCAGCTCACGGGTGGCAAGGAGCCACACAAGGGCGTCAACCCCGACGAGGTCGTCGCCGTCGGCGCGGCGATCCAGGCCGGCGTGCTGAAGGGCGACGTGAAGGACATCCTGCTCCTGGACGTCACTCCGCTGACGCTCGGCGTCGAGACCAAGGGCGGGATCTTCACCAAGCTGATCGAGCGCAACACGACGATCCCGACGCGGAAGTCGGAGACCTTCACGACCGCCGACGACAGTCAGACGAACGTCGAGATCCACGTCCTGCAGGGCGAGGCCGAGACCGTGTACTCGCCGGCCGTCCGTTCCCTCGGCAAGTTCATGCTCACCGGACTTCCCCCCGCTCCACGCGGGATGCCGCAGATCGAGGTCGCCTTCGACATCGACGCGAACGGCATCGTGAACGTGTCCGCCAAGGACATGGCCACGGGCAAGGAGCAGGCGATGACGATCACCGGCGGGACGGCCCTGTCCAAGGACGAGATCGACCGGATGATGACCGACGCCGAGAAGTTCGCGTCCGAGGACCACGCGCGGCGCGAGGCCGCCGAGACCCGCAACGCTGGCGACCAGCTCTCCTACCAGGTGGATAAGTCGCTCGAGGAGTGGGGCGACAAGGTCCCCGAAACCGATCGCGACGAGCTGAAGAAGCTGAACGATGAGCTCAAGGAAGCGCTGAAGGGCGAGGACGTCGATCGGATCAAGGGTGGCACCGACGCTGTCTTGAGCAAGTTCCAGGGCATCGGCCAGGCGATGTACGAGCAGACCTCGCAGGCCCAGGCGCAGCAGGCCGCGGCCGCCGGTGGCGAAGGGCCTTCGACCTCTGGCAGCGAGGGCGAGAGCGACGTCGTCGAGGGCGAGATCGTGGACGAAGGAGAGTCGTCGTCATGACCGAGCACGATCAGCGCGACGGCGAGGAGGAGCGGCCGAAGGTCCGCATCGTCGACAAGCGCCGCTACCGGGAGGGTGGCCCTGCGGCCGCGGACCTCGGCGCACCGCCCACAACCGGGGTCGCCAGTTCCACAGAGGTGGCCGGCGCCGAACCGAAGGACGAGCTCGCGGAGGCCCGAACGCAGACGGCGGAGTACCGCGACCATCTGCAGCGTCTCCAGGCGGAGTTCGAGAACTACCGCAAGCGCATCACGACCTCGCAGCAGCGACTTGTCGACACGGAGGTCCAGCGCTTCGTCGCGCGACTCCTCGAGGTGCTCGACGAGTTCGACCTTGCGCTGATCGCCGCCGAACGCAGTCCGGATTTCGAGAGTTTCCGGCGGGGCGTCGAGCTCGTGTACGCGAAGCTCGCGGAGACACTTCGCTCCGAGGGCCTCGAGCAGATCGATGCGCATGGGAAGCTGTTCGATCCCAACGAGCACGAGGCGCTGATGCAGACGGGCGATGACGAAGGGGAGCCGCACGTCGCCGAGGTGTTCCGACAGGGATACCGCCTGCGCGGCTCGGTGATCCGTCCCGCGAGCGTGCGCGTCGAGCGGAAGTAGGG
>CAZMNP010000232.1:0-13757 GCA_964567675.1 uncultured Actinomycetes bacterium | reverse complement strand
GCGAGCAGTGCGGCGGCTCCGGACGCGACGGCATCTTTCAGTGCGAAGTCTGCCGGGGCATCGGTTCAGGCGACGCCGCGACACTGGCGCGGCGGGCGGCGCATAAGGCGCGCGAGGACCGATCGTATCGAGAAATCGGGGCCGCGCTCGCCCTCGAAGTGGCCGAGCACGGATACGAGGACGACGGCGACGACGAGTAGCACCCAACAAGAACGGCCCAGTTGACCGCAACCGGGCCGTTCGGCTATACTCCGGTCACACGGGAGACGGGCGAAGGGATGCACACCATGGCAATCACGAAGACCACCGAGAGCGTCACCATCGCGGACGGCCGCACGTTCGAGCGCGTGGTGCTCGCATGGGACGGCGGCGAGGCGTACGCGACCGCCGACACCGGTCACGTCTACTGGTCGGACGCGTGGGAAGGCGGGCTCCGCCCGCTGATCGAGGCCGGGCTGGTCGAGATCCGCTGGTCGCGCCCGAAGCACGGCGTCGCGGGTTTCTACCTGACGAACGCGTGCGACTGCGCCGCGTTCCCCGCGATGCACGACTCGGCGGGCGTGTGCACGAACTGGGAGCGCCACGGCGCGCAGCCGTGCGCCCACGGTGCCGCGTAATGGCTCGCGTCGAGTTCACCCTCGGCGAGACCGTCGACGGCGCGAGCCGCTGGCGGCTCGTCGAGGTTCACGACGGCGGGACGGTGCACTACGTCGAGCGCGCCGTCTCCGGCAGTTGTCGCGTCGAGCGCACCCGCGCCGACACCGAGGCTGGGCAGGCGTTGCTCGTCGAGCACGGGCTCGACGAGGCGACGATCGCGCAGCGCGAGCGCGAGCGCGCAGACGCGGCCGCGCTCGTCGATCAACGGTTCGGGGCCAGCGCGCCGCGCCGCGGCGTGTACGAGGACTGAACGGGATCGGGTAGACTGTGCGGCGTAGTCGTCGTCCTACTCGGCGGCAGGTCGGGGGAGGGCCGGTCATGAGCCGGTGGCGCTCGGTGGACCGATCGGACCGGGGGTAGCGGCGCCGTGGAGTACGTCCTCCTGCCGCTCGTGTTCCTGGGCGCCGTCGCGATCGTCGTCGGCTCGTACTACCTGAAGAAGAAGCGACGCGAGGCGTTGGCCGCGATGGCGAGGCAGCTCGGTCTCTCCTACTCGCGAGAGGACACCGCCGGCTGCCTCGCCCTGCCCTTCACCCTGCTGCAACGAGGCGATGGGCGCGGCACCGAGAACCTCCTCTCGGGGACGTGGCAGGAGATGCCGATCCGGGAGTTCGACTACTGGTACTACGAGGAGTCGACGGATTCCAAGGGACATACGAGCCGTTCCACGTACCGCTTCTCCTGTGTGGTCACCGAGGTCGAGGCCGGGCTCTCGGCCCTGACGCTGAACCGCGAGAACCTGTTCACGCGCCTCGCCGACTCGCTCGGCCTGGCCGACATGGAGTTCGAGCTCGACGAGTTCAACCGGGCGTTCACGGTCAAGTGCAAGGACCGCAAGTTCGCGAACGACTTCATCGACCAGCGGATGATGCACTGGCTCCTCGGGACCGATCGGGCGTTCGCGTTCGAGACGTGCGGGCCGTGGCTCCTCGTGTACTCGAAGCGGCGCAAGCCGACCGAGCTGACTCCCTTGTTCGGGACGCTTCGGCAGTTCCGCGACGGGATCCCGCGGGTCGTCTACGACCTGTACGGTCTGCGGCCGAGCGGGTAGGCTTGCGCTCGGAAACAACGCAGCAGGCCGATAGAGAACGCCAAGAAGAAAGAAGGGATCGACCGTGGAAGTTCTGTGGATCGTGCTCGGCGTCGTGGCGCTCGTCGCCATCTTGGGCGTCGTCTCCTATAACCGCTTCGTCTCGCAGAAACAGCTGATCAAGGACTCGTGGGCGAACATCGACACCGAGCTTCGCCGCCGATACGACCTCATCCCCAACCTCGTCGAGACCGTGCGCGGCTACGCATCGCACGAGCGGACCGTGTTCGAGAACGTCACGCGGGCACGCGCTGCGGCAGCGTCGGCGACGGGGAGCCCCGCCGAGCAGGCCGCGGCGGAGGGACCGTTCGTCGCCGCGCTGCGGCAGCTGTTCGCCGTGGTCGAGAATTATCCCGACCTCAAGGCGAATCAGAACTTCCTCGCTCTCCAGCAAGAGCTGGCGAACACCGAGGACCGTCTCCAGACGTCCCGGCGCTTCTACAACGCGAACGTGCGTCAGTACAACGAGCGGGTGCAACAGTTCCCGTCGATGATCGTCGCGAGCATGTTCCACTTCGAGCAGGAGGAGTTCTTCGAGATCGAGGAGGCCCTTCGCGAAGCCGGCGCGCCTCAGGTCAGTTTCTCGGGCACCGGCCCTGCGGTGACGTTCGATCAACCACCGGTGCCGCAGTCGCCGTCGTCGACATCGCCCGCGCCGCCGACCCCGCCGGAGGGCTCGCCCTCCTAGGCGACCGCGTCGGGCCGGGCGCCTTCCGGTCCGGGAACGAGCTCGAGCTCGGGTGCCGGCCCGCACCCCTCGAGCATCGTGGCGCGCCGCACGTCCGTCGTGAGCCAGGTCCACACGATCGCCCACGCGACCGCGATCCCGCCCAGGACGATCACCGTCGGGCGCGCCCCGTAGCGTTCCGCGGCCCAGCCCGTGACGAGTGCGGAGACCGTGAGCGTCAGCGTGATGAGCGCGAAGTCGAACGCGAAGACCCGTCCCCGGATCCTGTCGGGCACGATCCGCTGAAGCCCATAGGACGACAGCGTCCACTGCGCGCCGCCCCCGAGGTGGGCGAAGCCCACCGCGACGGCGCCGAACAGCAGGGTTGGCATCAAACCCAGGGCCGCGTACCCGATCCCGAAAACGGCCAGCGCGAGGCCGATCGCCCAGAAGAGACGACGATCGCCCGGACCTGAGAGCCAGCGGCCGAGGAACGGTCCGATCAGCGCTCCGACGCCCCGGCCGGCCATGAGGACGCCGATCCCGACGTCGCCCGCCTCGAACTCCTCGTATGCGAACACCGCGATCAGCGCCAGCACGCCCGCCGCGATCCCGAAGCCGGCCTTGACGGTGACGAGCGCCAAGACGCGATGGTCGCGCCGCGCGTAACGGATCGTCTCCACCGTCGCACGGATCACGTTGGTCTCGGGCTCCTCGGTTCGGTCGGCTGAGAAGGGGCGCCGAACCCGGGCGATGAGTAGTCCGGACAACGCGAAGCTCGCCGCGTCGATCAAGAACGCCGCGTCGCGCCCCAACGCCGCGGCGACGAGCCCGCCGAGCCCCGCCCCCACCGCGAGCATGGTCCCCCATAGCGATCCCGAGAGCGCGTTCGCGGGTCCGAGGTCTCGCGGCTCGACGAGGTTCGGCAGTGCGGCGCTCGAAGCGGGGTCGAAGACTGCGGCGAACGAGGACGTCACGGCGAGGAGCGGGTAGGCGATCCAGATCGTCCCGGCGTCGTTCACGAACAGGAAGCCGAGGCAGAGGAACGCCCTGGCCACGTCGCAGAGCACCATCAGCCACTTGCGGTTCAGGCGGTCGGTCAGCACGCCGCCGATCGGGGACATCAGGAAGAACGGGATCTCCTGGGACGCGATCAGCACCGCCACGGAGACGGCCGATCCGGTGATGTCCAGCGTGAGCCCGAACAGGGCGACCAGCAGGAACCAGTCGCCGCCGAGCGAGATCAGCGACGCCAGATAGAGCTTGCGGAAATCGGGGTTGCGCCGGAGCAGCGAGAGCGCGGCCCGGACGCCTCCCAGCTCCTCGACCGGTTCGCGCGACGCCACGGCGATTTGCCAGACTACAGGCAACCCGTCGGCCGGCAGACCGGCGGACGAACCGAGGGGAGCGAGCCGTGCTCGAGGACTTCACCTGGTTCCGGCAGTCCGCGATGCGCTACACGGGCGTCGGGCTGCGGCTCTTCATCGACCCCTGGGGGACCGATGCCGAGGATGCACCGGCGGACCTCATCCTGATCACGCATGCGCACGACGACCATCTGCAGCCGAGCGAGATCGAGCGCCTCAGCGGGACCGATACGAAGGTGGTGGCGCCGCGGGACGTCGCGAAGGAGCTCTCGGGAGACGTGACGGCCGTCGCGCCGGGCGAATCCCACGAGATCGCGGGGGTGCGTTTCGAGACCGTACCGGCCTACAACGTCGCCGTGGAGCGGCTCGACAAGCACCCGAAGGTGAACAACTGGGTCGGATACGTGATCGAGCTCGGCGGGCGCCGCTACTATCACGCGGGCGACACCGACGCGGTGCCCGAGCTCGAGTCGCTCACCACGGATGTCGCGATGGTCCCGATCGGCGGCACGTACACGATGGACGTCCCCGAGGCCGCCGGTCTCGTGAAGACGATGCGGCCGAAGCTCGCGGTCCCGATGCATTACGGATTCGTGGTCGGCTCGCCCTCGGATGCCGACCGGTTCGAGAAAGAGGCGGCGCCCGTCCGGGTGGAGGTGTTGAAGCCGACCAACCCGTTCGAGCTGCCCTAGAGGCCGAGAGAGAGACAAGAGACAGAGGAGCGACGATGACACTTGGCTACGACAAGTCGCTGGACATCCTCGCATTCGATCACCGTGGATCGTTCCAGAAGAAGTTCTTCGGCGTGGCGGGCGAGCCCAACGACGAGGAGACCGCGCGGATCTCGGACGCCAAGAAGGTGATCTACGAGGGCGCGAAGCGTGCCGTCGACGAGGGTGTTCCTCGCGAGTCCGCCGGTGTTCTGGTGGACGAGCAGTTCGGAGCCGACATCGCCCGGGACGCGAAGGCGTCCGGCCTCCTGCTCGCGATGCCTGTGGAGAAGAGCGGTCAGGACGAGTTCGACTTCCAGTACGGAGAGGACTTCGGCAAGCACATCGAGGAGTTCGACCCAGACTTCTCCAAGGTGCTCGTCCGCTACAACCCCGAGGCGGATCAAGAGATGAACGCTCGGCAGGCCGAGCGGCTTCGGCGCCTGGGCGACTGGCTCCACGAACACGACCGCAAGTTCCTGTTCGAGCTACTCGTGCCGGCGACCCCCGAGCAGATCCAGGCCGCCGGGGGCGACGAGGACCGGTGGGACAAGCGGGAGCGCCCGAAGCTGATGAAGCTCGCGATCGTGGAGCTGCAGGGCCTCGGGGTCGAGCCCGACATCTGGAAGATCGAGGGCATCGACCGGCGCGAGGACTGCGAGATGATCTCGGCGACCGCGCGCGCCGGTGGGCGCGACGGCGTCGCGTGCGTGGTCCTCGGGCGCGGTGCCGACGACGCGCGGGTCGACCACTGGCTCCGCATGGGATCGGGTGTTCCCGGCTACATCGGGTTCGCGATCGGGCGCTCGATCTGGTGGGAACCGCTGAAGGCGTTCGTCGACGGCAACCTGGGTCGCGAGGAAGCCGCCAAGCAGATCGCGGCCAACTACCGGCGTTTCATCGACGTGTACAACGGAGGATAGGAGCGTGGCGATGGCGGTCATCAAGACGATCGACCTGGTCGGTGTCTCATCGGAATCCTGGCGAGACGCGGCACACTCGGCGCTCTCGGAGGCGTCGAAGACGATCCGCGGGATCGAAAGCATGGACATCTTGAGCACGAGTGCGCTCGTGAAGGACGGAGCCATCTCGGAGTACCACACCGCAGTCCGGATCAGTTTCCGGATCGAGCGACAGGCCTAGCGCTCATCGCGCGGGTCCAGCGAGGCCGAGGCGACGTTCGATCGCCTCGGCCTCCTCGCGCTCCGCATCGGTGACCGAGCCGAGCGACTCGAGAAGTCGGAGCGCCTTCGCCGTCCACCATGGGGTGCCCACCGCTCGGAAGGCGTCGAGCGCATCCCGCGCCTGTTCCGCGTTGCCCGAGACGCGTCCGTCGATCAGCCACGCGACGCCTCGTCCGAACTCGCCCGCGGTCGGACGGTCGACGGAGGCAAACGCCGAGGCGGCGGTCCGCGCGGCGTCGATGTCCCCGCGGTCGATCCAGGTGGCCACGACAAGGTCCGCCGCCCCATACCACGACGGAAGGAACTGTTCCTCTGACAACGATGGCAGCAGGCGGCCGACGTCGGCGGACGGGCCTTGCGACGCCTCACCGCGGGCGACTAGGAGGTCGACCTGAAGCTGTGTGAGGCGGCCGTACGGGCTGTCGGGGAAGTCCCCACGGCGCGCCTCGACCCAGGCGCCGGCACGCCTCAGGGTCTCGGCGTCGCCCCTGGCGTCGGCGATCAGCGTGGCGACGTGCCACGTCCGAACCGTCGCCCGATGGTACGCGTGCTTGGTGCCGAGATCGATCGCCCGCATCGCGTATACCCACGCGTCGTCCCATTCGCCACGTTGGAACCGGAGCTCGCTCTGCCAGTAGTCGGCCCACGCCTGCTCCTCCGTCAACCCGTGGGCGAGGGAGAACGCCGCGTGCTCGGCGGCTCTCGCAAGGCCGAGGTCCAGCCGATCGGGAAAGGTCAGCGCGGTCAGGACGCGAAGGGCCTGCGCCGCCGCGTCCAGGCGCCCGAGTTCCACCGCGATGTCCGCGATCCGGCGCCATTCTTCTTCGTTGCCATCGTCCAGACGCAGCCACATCCGCGCGTCGAGCTCGAGGTCCCGGTCGCGCGCGGCCACCGCGATCGCCAGGACGCGCTCGAGCGAGCCCGCCTCGTGCAGTGCGAGCTCCTCGTCACCGATCATCGTTCGCCCGAGGCCTCGGGCGACCACGAGACGTCCGGTCGGCACGTCGTCGGCCTCGCCGATCTCGCCGAGGCCGCGATCCGCGAGCTCTATGACCTCGTGGAAACGGAGCTGCTGAGCCAGGATGCGGCAGAGTAACCAGGTCGCCGCCGCGACGGAGCTCCGGATCTCCGCGGTGATCTCGCCCTCGGCGATGACATCGCGCAAGAGTTGCAACGCCTCGCGCGCGAGACGCGTCCCCTCGTCCATGTCGGAGACGAAGGCCGTCGCGCGCGCGAGGGCGACCAAGCGCCGGGCGTGCGCGACGGCGTCCTCTTCGACGGTCAGTTCGAGGGCGCGGTGGAGCAGCGCGGCGGCGGCCTCGTGCGCGGCGAGCTTCATCGCGGCCTCGGCACCTCGTTCGAACCATGTCGCGGCGAGCATCGCGGCCTCGACCCGAGACGTTCCTTCGCCCACCTCGGCGGCGAGCGTGGGCGCCGCGTCGAGAGCAGCCGCGTAATGACGGCCGATCACCTCGGCCACCTGTTCCGTCCGGTCGCCCGCCGCGCCGGTCAGCCATCGGGCCATCCCAAGGTGCAGCCGGGCGCGCTCCGCGCGGGCGAGGCTCGCGTATCCCGCGTCGCGGAGCAGGGCGTGCCGGAACGAGAACGTGTCGCCGAGTAGAGGTTCGGCGCTCGGTCCAGCGACGAGCGCCCGGCGTGCGAGGACCTCGAGTCCGGCCTCAGCCTCCGGCTCTCCGAGGGGCCCCAGTGCCGCGGCGGGGAACCGGCGGCCGGCGACCGATCCCGTCCGCGCTACGGAGCGGGCCGGCGGCGGGAGGTCGTCCAGCTGGGCGGCGTAGATCGCCTGCACCGTCGCCGGCAGCGGGACGTCCGCGGCGGACGTCATCAGCCGCCAGCCCGCGTCCCCGAGCTCGAGCATCCCTGTGCTGATCCACGTCCGAAGCAACTCCTCGATGAACAGGGCGTTGCCGTCGGAGCGCTCAGTCACCTCGTGGACGAGCTCGTCCGGGAGCGAGTCGCCCACGAGGGCGCGGACGAGCTGTCCGGCGTCGGTGGCGTCGAGCGGCGGCAGATGCAGCAGTTCGGCACCTCGAGCCCACCCGGGCGCTGCATCGAGCAGCGACGGTCGTGCGGTCACAAGGACGAGACGCCCTCGGGGCGCGTCGGCGGTACCACTCTCGTCCAGGAAGGCGAGAAGGTCTCCGCCGGCCCAGTGCACGTCCTCAACGATCCAGATCTCCGGTCCTTCGCCGAGGCAGCCGAGGGCTTCGCGCCAGGATGCGAACAGCGCGTCTCGTCGGTCCGTGGGGTCCGTTCCGCCGGCGGCCAATGCCGGCGGCCAGACGACGGCGAGTGCCTCCTCGGTCACGACGTCGGCTCGTGCAGAGGGCACTCCGGCGTCGGCGAGCGCCGCACCGAGCGTCGTCCTCGCCGCGGAAACGTCTGACGCGGTCTCGGGGTCCTCGGCGGAGAGCGCCGAAACGAGGAGCTCCGCAACGGCCCCGTACGGCGCCAGCACGTCGGGCCGCAACCGGGCCCGTCGAACCGATGCGCCATCCGCTCGAGCACGCTCGCCGAACTCCGAGATCAGTCGGGTCTTCCCAACTCCCGGCGGCGCGACGATCGTGATCCGCCGTGCCCCACCGGAGGTCACCGATCCCAGCTCGGCGGAGAGGCGTTGGAGCTCGTCGTCGCGCCCGAGCATGGGCGCACGCAGGGCGCCCATCGCGGCGTCGCGCGATCGCTCGGCCCGCACGCCCACGGCGAGCGAGGCGTGGGTGGGTTCCGTCTTGCCCTTCAGCGCGACGGGGCCGGCTTCCGCGAGCTCGATCGCCTCGGCGACCGCGAGCGCAGTCGTCGGCCCGATCAGGACCCCGCCTGCAGGCGCAGCGGCCTGCAGGCGGGCCGCGGTGTTCACCGCATCGCCCGTGACGATCGGTTCCCCGGGGATCGGGTTCGGGTGGACGATCGCCTCGCCGGTGTTGACGCCGACGCGGACCTGGAGCGCACCCTCGTCCAGACCGAGGAGGGCACAGACCTGTTCGAGCGCCCCGGCGATCGCGAGCCCGCATCGCACCCCGCGCTCGGCGTCGTCGTCCCGCGCCGTGGGCGTGCCGAATACCGCGACCGCGGCGTCGCCGATGAACTTCTCCAGCTGCCCTCCGTAGCGGCCGACGGCGTCCCGCACGGCCGAGAAGTACGCGTCCTGAACGATCGACACGTCCTCGGCGTCCAGGCGTTCGGACAGCGACGTGAAGCCCACGAGGTCGCAGAAGAGCACCGACACGATCCGCCGTTCGACCTCGGAGCCGGTCATGGATGGGGACCGTACTCCACGCGTTCGGTGCCGGTCCTTGCTCCCCTAGACTCTTGCCGTGCGGCGATGCTCGAGCTGTGGCGAGGAGAACGACGAGCGAGCTCGTTTCTGCTGGTCGTGCGGCGGCTCTCTCGATCCCGAGCGGGCACCCACATCCGAGGAACGAAAGGTCGTCTCGGTCCTGTTCGTGGACCTCGTGGGGTTCACCGCGAGGTCGGATCAGAGCGATCCCGAGGACGTCCGCGCGACCCTGCGCGTCTACCACGAGCGGCTGAAGCGCGAGATCGAGCGGTTCGGCGGCACCGTCGAGAAGTTCGTCGGGGACGCCGTGATGGCGGTGTTCGGCGCGCCCGTCGCCCATGAGGACGACGCCGAACGCGCCGTCCGCGCATCGCTCCGCATCGCCGAGGCGATCGAGGAGCTGAACGAGGAACGTCCCGGGCTCGACCTGGCGATCCGCGCGGCGGTGAACACGGGCGAGGCCGTCGTCACCCTCGGAGCGCGCCCGGAGGCCGGCGAGGGCTTCGTCACCGGCGACGTCGTCAACGTCGCGTCGCGGCTGCAGGGCATCGCGCCGGTCGGCGGCGTCGTGGTGGGGGAACTGACGTACCGCGCGACGCGAGGCGTGATCGAGTACGAGGAGCTCGAACCGGTCAGCGTCAAGGGCAAGGAGGAGGCCCTCGCGGTCTGGCGCGCGATCGAGGCGCGGAGCCGATTCGGGGTCGACGTCGAGCAGTGGACCCAGGTCCCGCTGATCGGGCGCGACCGTGAGCTGAACCTGATGCGAGAGCTGTTCGGCCGCCTCGAAGCAGATGCGACCGTGCAGCTCGTCACCGTCGTCGGTGAACCGGGGGTCGGCAAGAGCCGGCTCGTCTGGGAATTCCAGCGCTTCGTCGACGATCTGCCGGACCTCGTCTACTGGCGGCAGGGGCGATGCCTCCCGTACGGCGAGGGGATCACGTTCTGGGCGCTCGGCGAGATCGTGAAGTCGCATGCGGGCATCCTCGAGAACGACGGTCCGGAGGAGGCCGCCGCGAAGCTCGCGCTCGCGGTCTCGTCGGTCGTCGACGAAGAGGGCGAGCGCGACTGGATCCGTGCGCGCCTCGAGCCGCTCGTCGGACTCGGGGAGGAAGCGCACGCGATCGACCGGGAGGAGTCCTTTACGGCCTGGAGGGGTTTCCTCGAATCGATCGCGTCGACGAACCCGTGCGTCCTGGTCATCGAGGACATGCACTGGGCCGACCCCGCGATGCTGGCCTTCGTCGAGCACCTGGCGGACTGGGCGAGCGGCGTCCGGCTATTCGTCCTTTGCACGGCGCGCCCGGAGCTGTACGAACGCGACCCGAGCTGGGGAGGCGGGAAGCGCAACCACACGGCCGTCTCGCTGTCCCCGCTCTCATCGGACGAGACGGCGCAGCTGATCGCCGCCCTGCTCGATCGAACGGTCCTGCCGGCCGAGACGCAGACGGCGCTGCTCGCTCGGGCCGGCGGGAACCCGCTGTACGCAGAGGAGTTCATCCGGATGCTCGTAGACCGTGGTGTGCTTGCCCGCAGCGGAGCGTCGTGGAACCTGACCTCGGGTGAGGAGGAGATCCCCGTTCCCGAGACGGTCCAGGCGCTGATCGCCGCACGTCTCGACACGCTCTCGCCCGAGCGCAAGGCGTTGCTCCAGGACGCTGCGGTGCTCGGCAAGGTCTTTTGGGCGGGCGCGCTCGCCGAGATGGGCGGGATCGATGTCCACGACGTCCGCGAGGGCCTCCACGAGCTCGCGCGGAAGGAACTGCTGCGTCCTGCCCGTCGGC
Organism: uncultured Actinomycetes bacterium; assembly: GCA_964567675.1. GTDB lineage: Bacteria > Actinomycetota > UBA4738 > UBA4738 > HRBIN12 > CALGFI01. The sequence goes on along the minus strand of CAZMNP010000232.1, from coordinate 3,003 downwards.
CGTCGATCGAGGGCGAAGCCGAATACGCGTTCTGGCACCTGCTCGTGCGCGACGTCGCGTACGGACAGATACCGCGCGCGTCGCGCGCCGCCAAGCATCAGGCCGCTGCGATGTGGATCGAGAAGGTTGCGGGAGAACGTGTCGCCGACAGCTCGGAGCTCCTCGCGTACCACTACGAACGGGCCCTCGAGCTCTCGCGAGCTGCCGGTGTGGACACGACAGAGGTGGAGAAGCAGACGTTCAGGTCCCTGATGCTCGCTACGGAGCGTGCGATCAAGCTCGACGTCGCCAAGGCCGGCCCGTATCTCGAACGCGCGCTCGCACTCACTCTTCCGGGCGATCCGAACCGGTTCGCCGCGCTCATGCTGGGAGGTCACCTCGCCGTCTCCGGAGGTGCGAGCGCCGAGCGGGCAGACGAGCTTCTCACCGAGGCAGCCGCCGAGGCTCGAGCGAGAGGGGACGGCCCGGCAGAGGCGGAGGCCCTCTCGTGGCTCTCGAGGAACGCGTGGCAGGAAGGGGACACGGCTCGCCAGACCGAGCTGCTCGGAGCCGCGATCCGCATCATGGAAGGTCGCCCGCCGAGCCGCGCCCTCGCCAACGTGCTGTCGAGGCTCGTTGCCTCACACGGCCTTGCCGGCCGAACCGAGCAGGCGATCGCCGCGAGCGAGGAGGCGCTGCCCGTCGTCCGCGAGTTCGGAACGGAGACGGATCTTGCGGTGGTCCTCCAGATGCGAGGTCAGGCGCGAACCGACATGGGTGATGTGACCGGCGGGTTCGCCGACCTGCGGGAGGGTCTGCGGATGGCCATCGAGTCGGGACCGGCCGGCTTCACCGCGGCTGCGCACGTGAACCTCGGCGACAACGTGTGGTTCGCGGAGGGGCCGGAGAACGGGCAGGCGTTGTACGAGGCAGGCGCGGAGATGGGCGATCGTCGCGGTGCCGCTCGACACGCCGACTGGGCGCGCATGCAGTCGATGTGGACGCGATACGACCTGGGTCAGTGGGACGAGGTCCTGGCCATCGGCGACGGGATCCTGGCTCGGGAGCGAGAGCGCGGCAGCGCCGCCGGCGTGCAGATCATCGTCCTCACCGACGTCTATCGCCGGGACGTCCTGCTCCACCGGGGCGATCCGGCCGCTCACGAGGGGATCGAGGAGACGCTGCTCCCGCGGGCGCGGGAGATCGGCGACGGACAGGTCCTGGTCCCGGTCTTCCGAGTGGCGGCGCTCGCTCGGAGCCAGCATGGGGACGTCGCCGGCGCGCTCGCGCTGGTCGAGGAGCTCGACGGGTTGCTCCGGGGACGCGTCGGATTCCGGAGCTGGCTCCTGAACGGGGCCGCGCTCGTGTGCCTGGCGGCGGGTGCCACGGATCTGCTGAGTTCGTTGATCGAACAGGGCTTCGAGCACCTGCTGCGCGACGCGAACAGCAAGGCCTCGGCGCGAGCCATCCTCGCGGAATTGAACGGGGACCACGGAGCGGCGCTGGAGCGTTTCGACCGGGCGGCCGAGGGCTGGCGCGCGTTCCCGTCCATCCTCGAGCGCGCTCACGCCCTGGCCGGGGCCGGACGATCTCTGCTCGAGCTCGGCCGCCAGAACGAGGCGACCGAGCGCCTGCGGGCCGCTCGTGACGCCTATCTCTCGTTACGAGCGGCGCCGCTCGTCGCGGAGATGGACTCGATGCTCGCGCGCGCCACCGCCAAGACCTCCTAGACGTCACCGATAGACTCGGGCCGATGCCTGCCTCGATCGTCGTCGGGACCCAGTGGGGGGACGAAGGCAAGGGCAAGGCCACGGACTACCTCGCCGACCGGATGGACTTCGTCGTCCGGTACCAAGGTGGCAACAACGCCGGCCACACGATCTTGGCCGAGGGGCACACGCTGAAGCTTCAGCTGATCCCCTCGGGCATCCTGTATCCGCACATCACGTCGGTCATCGCCGACGGCGTGGTGGTCGACCCCCGAGCCCTGCTGGAGGAGATGGACGGGCTGTCCGCGGTGGGGATCGACCCCTCGCACCTCGCGGTGAGCGGCAACTGCCACATGATCATGCCGTACCACCTCGAGCTCGAGAAGGTCACCGAGCGGTTCCTCGGCAAGAACGCGCTCGGGACGACCAAGCGCGGGATCGGACCGGCCTACGCCGACAAGGCGGCGCGCATCGGCCTTCGGATCCAGGATCTGTTCGACGAAAAGATCTTCCGGGCAAAGCTCGAGATCGTGCTCCGTGAGAAGAACCTGGTGCTCACCCGGGTCTACGGGAGGCTTCCGCTCACGTCGGACCTGATCCTCGACGACTACCTCCGATACGCCGAACGACTGCGTCCCCACGTCGCCGACACGTCCCGGCTGATCCACGACGGGCTTCGGGCCGGGAAGAACGTGCTGCTCGAGGGCGCACAGGGCACGATGCTCGATCTGGACAAGGGGACCTATCCGTTCGTCACGTCGTCGAACCCGGTCGCCGGCTACGCGCTCGCGTCGGTCGGCATCGGTCCGCGCGAGGTCGAGCGGGTGATCGGGATCACGAAGGCGTACGTGACACGCGTCGGCGCCGGGCCGTTCCCGACCGAGGACACCGGGCCCGAAGGCGAACGCCTCGGTGAACGCGGCCGGGAGTTCGGGACGGTGACCGGTCGCAAGCGCCGATGCGGCTGGTTCGACGCCGTGATCGCCCGGTATGCGGCTCGGGTGAACGGCCTCACGGAGCTGTTCGTCACCAAGCTCGACGTGCTGAGTGGCTTCGAGACGGTGAAGGTGTGCACGGCCTACCGGGCCGACGGGACCCTGTACGAAGACGTGCCCTCGCATCAATCGCTCTTCCACGCCGCGGAGCCCGTCTACGAGGAGCTCGAGGGCTGGTCCGAGGATCTCGCGCAGGTGCGCGCGTTCGCCGAGCTCCCCGCGGCGGCGCGGAAGTACCTCGACCGGCTGCAGGATCTGGCCGGCGTGCCGATCGGCGTCGTGTCGGTCGGTCCCGGCCGGGAGCAGAGTCTTTCCGCCGA
>CAZMNP010000231.1:0-7160 GCA_964567675.1 uncultured Actinomycetes bacterium | reverse complement strand
GTCTCCGAGCTTCCGATCCACGAGGGCCAGGTGGTTCAGGTCGGCGACACGATCGCCATCATCGACTGAGCCGGGGGCTCGCGCTAGCGAACCGGAGGGCCCCAGCCGTCGCGGCCCGTGATGCGGAAGCCGCTGTCGTGGATCTTGTACTGACGGTTCACCGAGATCAGCAATGCGGTGAGCGTCTCGGCGATCCGCGCCTGCGACAGCAGGCCGCAATCGACCCAGCGCATGCCCGGGATGTCCTCGATCAGCCCGCCGACGACCGCCTTCGCCTCGGCGTCGTCGCCGCAGATCAGGACGTCGCTGTCCATCGGAGTGTCGATCGCCCGCAGGGCCTCGGCCGAGATCGTGTGGAACCCCGCGGTCATCCGGACGCCGGTCTCGAGGATCGCCGCCGCCTGTTCGGCCGCAGAGCCGTGCCAGGGCCGAATCACGTGCCAGGCCTTCCCGCCGACGGCCGTCGCGAGCGGGCTCGTCGTATCGCAGACGATCGTGCCCGGTCGAACGTGTTCCTTGAGCGCTCGGTAGATGTCGGCCTGGCCCCCGAAGGGGACGGTCACGAACATGACCTCGCAACCACCGGCGGCGGCCTCGTTCGTCGTGCCGGCGACGTCGGCGGTCCCACCGAGGATCTCCCGTGCGTTCTCGGCGGAGCTCGCGCCCTTCTCTTGCGAGCGGGAGCCGATCACGACCTGGTGTCCCGCCTTGCCGAGACGAAGCGCGAGGCCGAAGCCCTCCTCGCCGGTCCCGCCGATGATGGCCACCTGCATCGCGCGGGAAGCCTAGCCGCAACGCGGCGTGCGTGCCGCACCATCGAGTGACACCCTTGCGCGCGTGAGCGATGCCGTCACGTATGCCATCGAGATCGGCGTCGGGCTCGCCTGCGTCGCGAGCGCCGTCGGGCTTCGCCGGCAGCGTCGCCTCAGGTGGCTCGCGATCCTGCTCGCGGTCGCCGGGCTCGTGGCGATCGCGCACGGCATCCTCGAGGTCGTCCGGTAGCCCGCCTACGAACGCGGGTGATACTCGCCGAACACGCGCCGGAGCACGTCGGACACCTCGCCGAGCGTCGCGCGAACGCGTAGCGCCTCCCTGATCGGCGGCAACAGGTTCTGGGTTCCGGCCGCGGTCTCCTCGACGGCGGCGAGCGCCGCGCTGACCGCCCCGGCGTCGCGTTCGGCGCGAAGCCGCCGGAGGCGCTCGACCTGCCGTGCGATCTCGTCCGCGCCGAGGTTCTGGAGCTCGATCGGCCGCTCGTCGGGATCCTCGAACCGATTCACGCCCACGATCACCCGCTCGCCCGACTCGATCCCCTGCTGGATCGCGAAGGCGGCCTCGTGGATCTCGTCCTGGTAGAACCCCGCCTCGATCGCGGCGACGGCGCCCCCCATGCCGTCGATCTTGTCCAGGTACCCGCGCGCGGCGTCCTCGATCTCGTCCGTGAGGGCTTCCACGTAGTAGGAGCCGCCGAGCGGATCGGCGACGCTCGCGACCCCGGTCTCGAACCCGATCACCTGCTGGGTCCGCAACGCGATCTTCACCGCGTGCTCGGTCGGAAGCGACAGCGCCTCGTCGAACGAGTTCGTGTGCAGGGACTGCGTTCCGCCGAACACCGCCGCGAGCGCCTCGAGGGCGGTCCGCACGATGTTGTTCTCCGGTTGCTGCGCGGTGAGCGTCGCGCCCCCCGTCTGCGTGTGGAACCGGAGCATGAGGCTTCTCGGATCCGTCGCCCCGAACCGCTCCCCCATGACCCGGGCCCACAGCCGCCGCGCGGCGCGGAACTTCGCGACCTCCTCGAAGAAGTTCATGTGGCACGCGAAGAAGAAGGACACGCGAGGAGCGAACTCGTCGAGCGCCAAACCGGCGTCGAGCGCCGCCTGCACGTACGCGATCGCGTTCGCGAGCGTGAACGCGACCTCCTGCACCGCCGTCGCGCCGGCCTCCCGCATGTGGTACCCGCTGATCGAGATCGTGTTCCATCTCGGGATCCGCTCGCCGCAGTAGGCGAACAGGTCCGTGATCAGCCGCATGGACGGCTTCGGCGGGTAGATGTACGTCCCGCGCGCCGCGTACTCCTTGAGCAGGTCGTTCTGGACCGTGCCGGAGAGCGTCGAGGCGTCGATCCCGCGCTCCTCGGCGACGAGCTCGTACAGCAGGAGCAGGATCGGGGCGGTCGAGTTGATCGTCATCGACGTCGACACGCGCTCGAGCGGGATCTCGGCGAGGAGCCGGTGCATGTCGTCGATCGAGTCGATCGCGACGCCCGTCTTGCCGACCTCTCCCTCCGCGAGCGGGTGGTCGGAGTCCAGGCCCATCTGCGTCGGCAGGTCGAACGCGACCGACAGGCCGGTCTGGCCGTGTTCCAGCAGGTACCGGAAGCGGCGGTTGGTCTCCTCCGCCGTCGCCATGCCGGCGTACTGGCGCATCGTCCACAGACGGCCCCGGTACATCGACCCGTAGATGCCTCGCGTGAACGGGGGCTCCCCGGGACGCCCCAGATCCCGCGCGGGATCGAAACCCTCGAGGTCCTGCGGCCCGTACACGGGCTTCAGCTCGATGCCGGAGTCGGTCTCGCGCTTCCCTTCTTCGGCCATCCGTTCCCAGCGTAGCGGGTAGCATCGCCGCCGTGGACATCGTCGACCCGCGCATCGAGGACTACATGCGCTCGCTCCTCGAGCGCTACGACGAGCCGGTGCTCCTGGAGATGGAGGCCGCAGGCAAGGAGCGCGGCTTCCCGATCATCGGCCGCCTCGTCGGGGTCACCGTCGAGCTGCTCGCTCGCTCGGTGGGAGCCAACCGCGTCTTCGAGCTCGGATCGGGGTTCGGCTACTCGGCATATTGGTTCTCGCGCGCCGTTGGATCCGACGGCGAGGTGCACGGCACGGACGGGGATCCCGAGAACGAGACGAAGGCGCTGGAGTACCTCTCCCGTGCCGGTCTCGACAGGCCGATCCGGTGGCACGTCGGGGACGCCGTTACGAACCTGAACGCGGTCGAGGGCGAGTTCGACGTCGTCTACAACGACATCGACAAGCAGGGGTACCCGGAGGCGTGGCGCGCCGCGCGCGAACGGATCCGCGTCGGCGGCCTGTACCTGTGCGACAACGTGCTCTGGTCCGGTGCGGTCGCCGACCCGAAGGGCGACCACGGTCGCGATGCCGACACGACGAACGCCGTCCTCGAGCACAACCGCCTGGTCGCCGGCGACGAGCGGTACGTCTCGACGATCGTGCCGACCCGCGACGGGGTGTTCGCGGCGCTGCGCCTGACATGAGTGCCTCGATGCCAGTGGCCGGGCCGTTGCGGAGTAGACTGCGCGCGCCCGGGGCCTCAAGCAGCGCAGCGGTAGGCTTCGGGCGCGGCCTCGTGGAACGAAGCCGCGCCCGGCCAAGACCCGACGTCCACGAGGGTCGGCCGCGGCGGCGATAGGCTGGACGCTCGAGGGACGATGGCCAAGCGGAAGTCCGACATCGGCACGCTCTACAAGGGCAGTCCCGGCCAATGGTCGTGGCTGCTCCATCGGATCACCGGCGTCGCCATCATCCTGTTCCTGTTCGCGCACGTCGTGGACACGGCGGTCGTCGGCTGGGGTCCGGACGCGTACAACCGGGTAACCGAGGTCTACCACAACTGGGTCGTGCGGGTGCTCGAGCTCGGCCTCGTCGCCGCCGTTCTGTATCACGCCATCAACGGCGTGAAGATCATGGTCTTCGACTTCTGGCCGTCCTCGGCCAGGAAGATGAAGCCGATCTCGCTGGCCTCGACGGCGCTGTTCATCGGCTCGATGATCCCGATCACGTGGCTCATGGGGCGCGACATCCTCAACCTCGCCCTCGGCTGGGACCTGTGATGGCCGTCGACACGCAGGAGCACGCGGCCGAGCCGGCCGGCGGGCCGCGGACCGGGCGAAGGCCGGGGCGCGAGCGTCCGAGGGGCGGGTTCGAGCTCTGGTCGTGGCTCTTCATGCGGGTCAGCGGCGTCGTCCTGCTGTTCCTCGCCGTCGGACACGTCCTGATCATGCATGTGATCGACACCGGCGTGTCGCGGGTCGACTTCGAGTTCGTCGCGCTGCGCTGGGAGTCGCCCTTCTGGCGCACCTGGGACTGGGCATTGCTGGTCCTCGCGTTGGTCCACGGGATCAACGGCCTGCGCATCGTGGTCCAGGACTACGTGCGCTGGCCGGGGGTGCGGTTCGTCGTGAACATGCTCTTCGCGGTGATCGGCTTCTCGCTCTTCGTCCTCGGCACCGTGATCGTGTTCACGTTCGATCCGAGCGACTGGCCGGTCACCTAACGCCATGACGACCTTCCACACGTTCGACGCGGTGATCGTCGGCGCAGGTGGCGCGGGGCTCCGCGCTGCGATCGAGACGTCGGACCGGGTCAAGACCGCGGTGATCTCCAAGCTCTACCCGACGCGCTCACACACGGGGACGGCCCAGGGAGGGGTGTGCGCCGCCCTGGCCAACGTCGAGGAGGACTCGCCCGAGTGGCACGCGTTCGACACGGTCAAGGGCGGGGACTACCTCGTCGACCAGCCGGCCGCCCTCTTGATGACCGAGGAGGCGGTGCCGGCGATCTACGAGCTCGAGCACTGGGGGCTGCCGTTCGATCGCACGCCGGAGGGCAAGATCGACCAGCGCCGGTTCGGCGGACATACGCGCAACCACGGCGAGGCTCCCGTGAGACGCGCGTGCTACTCGGCCGACCGGACCGGCCACATGATCCTGCAGACCCTGTACCAGCAATGCGTGAAGCGGGACGTCCGTTTCTTCAACGAGTTCTACGTGCTCGACCAACTGATGTCCGACGGACGGTGTGCGGGCGTCGTGGCCTACGAGCTCGCGACGGGCGAGCTCCACGTCTTCCGATCCAAGGCCGTGCTGTACGCGACGGGCGGCTACGGCCGGATGTTCAAGGTGAGCTCGAACGCCCACACGCTGACCGGCGATGGCCCCTCGGTGCTGTTCCGGCGCGGCATCCCGCTGCAGGACATGGAGTTCTTCCAGTTCCACCCGACCGGGGTCTACAAGCTGGGGATCCTGCTCTCCGAGGCCGTCCGCGGCGAGGGCGGCATCCTGCTGAACTCCGAGGGAGAGCGTTTCATGGAGCGTTACGCGCCGACGGTCATGGACCTGGCCCCGCGCGATATGGTCAGCCGCGCGATCTACCAGGAGATCAAGGAGGGCCGCGGCGTCGGGCCGAACCGCGACGCCGTCTACCTCGACGTCCGTCATCTCCCCCGCGAAGTGATCGAGGAGAAGCTCCCCGACGTGACCGAGTTCGCGCGCGTGTATCTCGGGGTCGAGCCGACGACCGAGCCGGTCCCGATCCAGCCCACGGCCCACTACGCGATGGGGGGCATCCCGACCAACGTCGACGGACAGGTCGTCGTCGGTGAGGACGAGACACCCGTGCCCGGGATCTACGCCGCCGGCGAATGCGCGTGCGTCTCGGTGCACGGCGCGAACCGTCTCGGCACGAACTCGCTCCTGGACATCGTCGTGTTCGGCCGGCGTGGCGGCAAGCACATGGCTGGGTTCGCCGAGGATGCCGACCTACCGGAGCTCCCCGACAAGAAACAGGAAGCCCCAGTGCGCGAGCATCTTCAAGCGTTGATGAACCGGCCCGACGGCGCGAACGCGGCCGACATCCGGTCCGAGCTCCAGCAGCAGATGTTCGATCTCGCGTGCGTCGTGCGGACCGAGGAGAGCCTGCGGAAGATGCAGGAGATCCTCGGGGGCCTCCACGACCGGTTCGATCGCGTGTACGTCCAGGACACGGGCAAGATGTTCAACACCGAGCTCATGGAGGTCGTCGAGCTCGGTTTCCTCCTGGACTGCGCGGACGCGCTGGTCGCGGCGGCGCTCGTGCGCGACGAGAGCCGGGGCGCCCACTACCGGGAGGACCATCCCCTGCGCGATGACGCGAACTGGCTGAAGCACTCGCTCGCCTACCGGCAGGACGACGGATCGATCCGCCTGGAGACCAAACCGGTCAAGATGGGACCCTACGTTCCCATGGAACGGAAGTACTGATGACGCCACCCGATGGTCTCGGCGAGGTCCTCGACGCCTCGGATTCCCGCGCCGTGGGCTCGAGCCACCGCATCACGCTCACACTCAAGATCCGCCGGTACAACCCGGAGGTGCGGGGCGAGGAGTCCTGGTGGGACGAGTTCACCATCGAGGCCGATCCGGACGATCGCCTGCTCGACGCCCTGCACCAGGTCAAGTGGTACCACGACGGCACGCTCGCCCTGCGCCGCTCGTGCGCCCACGGGATCTGCGGTTCTGACGCCATGATGATCGACGGGCGGAACGCGCTCGCCTGCAAGGTGATCGTGCGTGACGTCGCGCCCCGGGTAACGATCGAGCCGATCCGCGGGCTGCCGGTCCTCAAGGACCTGATCGTGGACATGGAGCCGTTCTTCGCCGGCTACCGCTCCGTGCTTCCCTACCTCATCAACGACTCCGGCGAGCCCGACACCGAGCGGCTGCAGACGCCCGAGGAGCGCAAGAAGTTCGACGACACCACGAAGTGCATCCTGTGCGCGGCCTGCACCACCTCGTGCCCGGTCTTCTGGGGCGACGACGAGTACGTTGGACCTGCGGCGATCGTGAACGCCCACCGGTTCATCAACGACTCCCGGGACGAGAACGCCGCCGAGCGCCTGGAGATCCTTTCGGACAAGACCGGCGTGTTCCGGTGCCGGACGACCTTCAACTGCACCGAGGCGTGCCCGCGCGGCATCGAGGTCACGAAGGCGATCCAGGAAGTGAAGCGCTCGATCCTGTTCGACCGCTTCTGAGCCTCGCGGCCGAAGCGCCGCGGGTAAGGTTCGGCCGTGGCCCACCTCGTCACGCTCATCCCGGGCGACGGCATCGGTCCGGAGGTCTCGGACGCGGCGCGGCGCGTCGTCGAGGCGACCGGCGCGGAGATCGAATGGATTGTCGAGGAGGCCGGCGCCGCCGTCCTCGAGCGTGAAGGGTCACCGCTTCCACCGCGCGTGCTGGAGCAGATCCGGCGCACCCGGGTGGCGTTGAAGGGCCCCATCACGACACCGGTCGGCAGCGGCTTCCGCAGCGTGAACGTGGAGCTGCGGCACGAGCTCGACCTGTTCGCTGCGGTCCGGCCCTCGAGGTCCCTTCCCGGCGTCCC
>CAZMNP010000230.1:0-3159 GCA_964567675.1 uncultured Actinomycetes bacterium | reverse complement strand
GGGTTCGCCGCGACGGTGGTCGAGGACGGCGCGTCGGCCCTCGCGCTCGCGCGCACCGGCGAGTTCGACCTCGTCGTGCTCGACCTCGGACTTCCGACGCGGGACGGACTCTCGGTGCTCGAGGAGCTCAGGAGCACCGGTAGTCGGCTTCCGGTGATCGTCCTTACCGCCCGCTCGCAGCTCGACGACATGGTCGCGGGTCTCGACCGTGGCGCAGACGATTACGTGACGAAGCCGTTCCGGTTCGAGGAGCTGCTGGCTCGGATCCGGGCGCGGCTCCGCGTGGGCGGATCCGCGGAGGAGACGGAGATGCGCGCGGGCGACGTGGCGCTCGACCTCCTGGCGCGCCGCGCCCGCGTGGGAGACGAAGAGGTGGAGCTCTCGGCACGCGAGTTCGCGCTCGCCGAGGTCTTCTTCCGAAACGCAGGGCAGGTGCTCTCCCGTGAACAGCTTCTCAGCCTCGTGTGGGGCTACGACCGCGACCCCGGCTCGAACGTCGTCGACGTCTACGTCGGCTACCTGCGGAAGAAGCTGGGGGACGACGTGATCGCCACCGTCCGTGGGATGGGCTACCGCTTGCAGGCGTGACCCTCGGGGACCACCGGAGACTCGGTGTACCCTCGGAACGATGAACGAGCGGCGCTACCTGCTGCGCACCTTCGGGTGCCAGATGAACGAGCACGACTCGGAGCGGATCGCCGGGCTGCTCACGGCGGACGGCTACGTTTCGACCGAAGACGCGTCGGACGCCTCGGTCGTCGTCTTCAACACGTGCGCGATTCGAGAGAACGCGGACAACCGCCTCTACGGGAACCTGGGGCACCTTCGGCCGATGAAGCAGAAGAACCCCGGGATGCGCATCGTCGTCGCGGGGTGCCTCGCGCAGAAGGACGGAGAGACGATCCAGCAGCGGGCTCCGTGGGTCGACGTCGTCATCGGGACCCATGCACTGCCGGGTCTCCTCGATCTCCTGCACCGCGCCGAGACCGACGGACCTCAGATGGACTTGAGCGAGGTGACCGAGGTCTTCCCGAGCGCGCTGCCGGCGCTTCGCGGGGTGTCGCACCACGCCTGGGTCTCGATCGCCGTCGGATGCGACAACGCCTGCACGTTCTGCATCGTGCCGCTCGTGCGGGGACCGCAGCGCTCGCGATCGATCGGCGACGTGCTTGCGGAGGTGCAGGGGCTCGCCCGCCGGGGCGTCGTCGAGATCACCCTCCTCGGCCAGAACGTGAACACGTTCGGACGCGACCTGACCGTGCCCGGTTCGCCTCGCAAGCCTTTGTTCGCCGAGCTGCTCCGCGCCGTGAACGAGGTCGAGGGTCTCCGGCGGATCCGGTTCACGAGCCCGCACCCGCACGACTTCACACCCGACGTGATCGACGCGATGGCCGAGAGCGACAAGGTGTGCGAGCACATCCACTTCCCGCTGCAATCCGGCTCGGATCGCGTGCTGAAGACGATGCAGCGCTCGTACCGGCGCGAGCGCTACCTCGAGTGGCTCGAGCGGATCCGCGCGGCGATCCCGGGCATCGCGGTGAGCACCGACATCATCGTCGGCTTCCCCGGTGAGACCGAGGAGGACTTCGGGGAAACGCTCGATCTCGTGCGACGAGCCCGCTTCGACCAGGCGTACACGTTCCAGTACTCGCCCCGTCCGGGGACACGCGCCGCGACGATGGAGGAACAGGTGCCGAAGCCGGTGGTCCAGGAGCGGTTCGACCGGCTCGTCGCGCTCCAGGAAGCGATCGCGCTCGAACGCATGCGCGCGCAGGTCGGATCGACGACCGAGGTGCTGGTGGAGGGCACCGGGCGGAAGGGTCGCACGCAGGGCAGGACCCGGACGAACCGCCTCGTGCACCTCGATGGGGAGCATGCGCCCGGCACCTTCCTCGACGCGCGGATCGTGGCGGCGCACCCGCACCACCTCGATGGCGAGCTCGTGCGGGAGACCGTCGCGGTCGGCTGATGGCCTCAGGGAGGGAAGCGGGTCCGCCGTTGCTCGCGCTCCTCGGTCCCACCGCCTCGGGCAAGACGGAAGCGGCAACCGCCGTTGCCGAACGACTCGGGGCCGAGATCGTCTCGGTCGACTCGATGCTCGTGTACCGAGGGATGGACGTCGGAACGGCGAAACCGGGGCCGGAGGAGCTCGCCCGGATCCCGCACCACCTCGTCGACGTCGCGGATCCATCCGAACCCTTCAGCGTCGCGCGCTACCAGGCGCTCGCCCGCGAGGCGATCGAGGGCATCCGGGCACGCGACCGCGAGGTCCTGCTCGTCGGCGGCACCGTGCTGTACGAGCGGGCGGTCGTCGACGACCTCGAGTTCCCGGTGACCGACCCGGAGGTCCGCTCGGACCTCGAGGCCGAGGCCGAACGGGTGGGCGCCGTCGCGATGTACGAGCGCCTCGCATCGAGCGACCCGGTGGCCGCGGCGAAGATCGAGCCAGGCAACATCCGCAGGACGATCCGCGCCCTCGAGGTCGCACGACTCACCGGCCGGCCGTTCTCGAGCTTCGCGGAGGCGTGGAAGCGTTACGAGCCCGGCCGGGTCCGCGCCGCCGGGATCGAGATGCCGCGAGCGATCCTGGCCGATCGCATCGAGAATCGGGTGACCGAGATGCTCGATCGGGGTCTCCTGGACGAGGTGCGCTCGCTGGTCGGCCGCGGGTTCGGCGGCTGGCTCACTTCGTCCCAGGCCATCGGGTACGCTGAATTCGCCCGCCATCTGGCCGGAGCGTGGACGTTCGACGAGGCGGTCGCGGGCACGGTGAGGCGGACGAAGGCGCTGGCCCGGCGTCAGAGGGCCTTCCTCCGCAAGGACCCGCGGATCCGGTGGTTCGTGGCGGGCACGGCCGGCCCCATTACCCTTGTCGAGGACATCGTGCGGTACCTGGAAGGCAGACCTGATGGGTGAGCTGAAGATCTGGAAGTACCACGGGACGGGCAACGACTTCGTCATGCTCGAGGATCTCGACGACGAACGTCCGCTCGTGCCGGCGCTCGTCGCGGCGCTCTGCGACCGGCACCGAGGCGTCGGGGCGGACGGCGTGATCCGCGTGACGCGGGGGAGCGCCGATGGCGAGGACTTCTTCATGGACTATCGCAACGCCGACGGCTCGCTCGCCGAGATGTGCGGGAACGGGATCCGCTGTCTGGG
>CAZMNP010000229.1:0-4197 GCA_964567675.1 uncultured Actinomycetes bacterium | reverse complement strand
GGCCGACCGCTCCCGTGGCTCCGACGACGGCGACCCGCATGGTCAACGGAACTGCCAGGAGTCGAGCATGTCGCTGAAGACGACCGCGCTGGTCCCGAAGCCGTCGGACACGTCGTTGAGCGTGATCCGCCATCCGATGTCATCGCGGACGGTCACGACCTCGCGCATCTGGAAGCTCTCCCCGTCCTCCGGTGTGACGGTCACGTCCCACCGCAGCGCACCGACGCCGTCGAGCGAGGTCTCGCTCGCGGCACCCGGCGTGAGGCCGACCTCCTCGTCGCGCTGGCGGACGAACGCGGACCATTCATCGAGCGCCGTTCCGCCCTCGAGGTCGACCGCTTCCACGACGACGGTTGCCGATTCGGTGGGCGGCGCGAACTGATCGAGCGTGACATCGGCGCCGAACTGCGCCGGGCCGGCCTCCCAGCCGTGAGGCACGAGCACGCAGTACCCGAAGTTCTCCGATCGGAAGTTCGTGCCGGAGCACGGGTCGGGCCGGAGCAGCCACACGACGCCGACGGCGCCCACGACGAAGGCCGCCGTCCCGACCATGACGACGGGGCGCCATTTCGAGGGCTGCGGCGGTTTGCGGATCTCGATCGGCGGGCGTTCGGATTCGCTGCGACGAAGGGGCATGAGTGCCATGTGGCCGGGTTCGAGCGTGGTCCCGCACTGCGTGCAGACCGTGGACTCCTCGGGGTTGATGTTGCGACAGCTCGGACAGACGACCATCGAGGTCAGCCCTCGCCTTCGAGCAGCGCTTCATCCAGGCCGAACCGCTGGTGCACGGTGCGGACCGCCCGCTCGGCGTCCTCGGCGCGGATCACACACGAGATCCGGATCGACGACGTCGAGATCATCTGGATGTTGATCCCCTCGGTCGCCAGCGCATCGAACATGTCCGCGGCGACGCCGGGGTTGCTCTTCATCCCGGCGCCCACGAGCGAGAGCTTCGCGATGCCGTCATCGGCGGAGTACCGCTCCGCGCCGATGTCGCTCACGATCCCCTGCAGGACGGCCTCGACCCGCGGCAGGTCGGCGCGCGGGACCGTGAACGAGAGGTCCGTGCGCCCGTCGTGCGAGACGTTCTGCACGATCATGTCCACGTTGATCCCTTCGGCGGCGACGGCCTTGAAGATCGACGCGGCGATGCCCGGACGGTCCGGGACGTCGTCGATCGTCACCTTCGCCTCCTCGGCGTCCAGGGCGACTCCCCGGATGAGCGCCTGCTCGAGCATCGGGATCTCGTCCTCCTCCACCACCCACGTCCCGTCGCCCTCCGAGTAGGAGGGAAGGACGTGCAGGCGCACCTTGTGGCGACGAGCGTACTCCACGGATCGCAGCTGAAGGACCCTCGCGCCCGCGGCGGACAGCTCGAGCATCTCTTCGTAGGTGATCTTGTCGAGCCTGCGCGCGCGCGGCTCGATCCGCGGGTCGGCGGTGAAGACGCCCTCGACGTCCGTGTAGATCTCGCAGACTTCGGCGCCGAGCGCCGCCGCCATCGCCACCGCGGTGGTGTCCGAGCCACCCCGGCCGAGCGTCGTGATGTCGAACTCGGTCGAAAGCCCTTGGAAGCCGGCCAGGATCACGACGTTGCCGGCGCCGAGCGACTCCTGGATCCGCGCGGGACGGACCTCGACGATCCGCGCCTTCCCGTGCTGGGTGTCGGTGATGATCCCGGCCTGCGAGCCCGTGTAGGAGGCGGCCCTGCACCCTCTCGCGTTCACGGCGATCGCGAGGAGCGACATCGCGATCCGCTCACCGGCCGTGAGGAGCATGTCGAGCTCGCGCGGCTCGGGGGCAAGCGTGAGCTCCGAGGCCATCCCGAAGAGCACGTCGGTGGTGTCGCCCATCGCGGACACGACCACGACGACGTCGTTCCCGGCCTCGCGGGTGCGGACGACCCGGTCGGCGACGTGCTGGATCCGCTCGGGGGTCCCGACCGAGGTCCCACCGTATTTCTGCACGACGATGGGCATGAACGCAGGGTAACAGCGACCCCTCGGGCGCCTGGGAGGCGCGCGCCGAGGTGCGCCTCAGGCGCCGAGAGAGCGCTTCAGGAAGTCCACCTGGAGCAGGAGCAGGTTCTCGGTCACGGCCGCCGAGCGCGTCATGTGCGTCGCGCTCGGGATCAGGACCAGCTCGTGGTGCCGGCCGGCCTCGAACAGCGCGGCCGAGAGCTTCAGCGTGTGCGTGACGAACACGTTGTCGTCGACGAGGCCGTGGATCAGCAGGAGCGGCCGGATGAGCCGCGGCGCTTCGGCGAGGATCGAGTTCCGCTCGTACACCTCGGGGCGCTCATCGGGATGTCCGAGGTATCGCTCCGTGTAGTACGTGTCGTAGAACCGCTGGTCCGTGACGGGCGCCCCGGCCACGGCCGCGTGGAACACGTCCGGGCGGCGAAGGACCGCCATCGCCGCGAGGTAGCCGCCGAACGACCATCCGCGGATCCCGACCCGCTCGAGGTCGAGGAACGGGTATCGCTCGGCCGCCGCGTGCAGCGCGTCGACCTGGTCCTCGAGCGCGAGCCCGAAGTCGAACTTCACCGCGCGATCCCACGCCGGTCCGCGTCCGTCGACGCCCCGCCCGTCGGCGACCAGGACGGCGAACCCCGCATCGGCGATCCACTGCGACTCGAGGAACAGGTTCCGGGACTTGAGCACCATCGCGCCGTGCGGCCCCCCGTACGGATCGAGCACGACGGGGAGCTGGTGGTCCGGTTCCGCGCCACCCGGGAGGAACAACGCAGCCCGCAACTCGCGCTCGCCGAGGGTGAGCATGACGGGGCGCGGCACGACGACCGGCTCTTCCGCGACCGAGCGGATCGGTCCGGTGGCGGCGTCGTCGCGACGCACCTCCGTCGTGGCACCCGCGCGATCGAGGCTCGCCGAGACGACGACGATCGTTTCGCCCCCGACCGCTCCCGAATGCACTCCCGGCTCGTCGGTGATCCTCACCGGTCCCTCGTCGGGGGTCCACCGCCACAGGTGGATCTCGGTCGGATCCTCGGAGGCGCGGAACAGCACACCGACGCCCGCGTCGAGGACGCCGCGAACCTGAAGCCCGGGCGGCGTGACGGGCTCGCCGTCGATCGTGAGGCGGTACGTGTCGGTCTCCCGGTCGGCGACGACGTCGACGACGCGGCCGTCCGCAGCACGGCGTGGCGCCTCCGCGACGAGCTCGACCCATTCGGGGTCGGTCGTCTCGCGCACGAGCGTCGTCGCTCCCGTCGCCGGGTCGATCTCGAGGAGCTGTGTCCGTCGCTGGTCGCGCGAGACGACGAGGATCAACGGCGGTCGGCCCACGCTCCAGTCGAAACGCGCGAGGTAGGGGAAGTGGGCGGTGTCCCACCTGACCTCGGTGCGCCGGCCGGAGGCGACGTCGAACAGGTGGAGCGTCACCACGGCGTCCTCCGTCCCGGCCTGCGGATAGCGCATCGCGCGCGGGGGCGAGGCCGGGTTCGTCGCGTCGGCGATGTGCCAGATGAGGACGTTGCGTTCGTCGACGCGGGTGGCCGCGATCGTCGCTCCGTCCGGCGACCACCAGTGCCCGCGGAAGCGGCGCATCTCCTCCGACGCGGCGAACTCCGCGAGCCCCCACGTCACGTCGAGGTCGTCCTCGGACGCAAGCGTGCGGTCGCCACCTTCGATCTCGCGGACATGGAGGGCTCGACCGGCGACGTAGGCGATCTTCACGCCGACCGGATCTAGCCGGGGATCGTCGACGCCGCCCGGCGAGGCGAGCTCGCGCGCGGAGCCCTCGACGAGGTCCGCGAGGAACAGGCGGCCGGAGACGGAGAACACCGCGCGACGAACGCCGCGGTCCGTCGCGTAGGTGGTCACCCCGGAGGATCGCTCGCGTTCGCGCTCGCGCCGGGCGCGTTCGGAGTCGGTGAGAGAATCGTCGTCGTCCATCGAGAGCGAGCGGGGATCGAACACGCACCGCTCCTCGCCGCTCGCCGCGTGCTGGACCCAGAGGCACGCGATGGGGTCGTCGCCCGCGTTGGTCCGCAGGAAGACGATGCGCTCTCCGTCAGGCGACACCGTGATCGACCGAGGCGCGCCGAGCACGAACCCTCGCGTCCGCGCCACCTGACGCGGGAACTCCTCCATCGGATCCGTGCCCGTGGCCATCGGGCCCGGAGCCTATCAACCAGCATGCTCGTCACAGACGTACAGGGAAGCGGCATAGAGGTTC
>CAZMNP010000228.1:0-4246 GCA_964567675.1 uncultured Actinomycetes bacterium | reverse complement strand
CGCGGCGTGCTTGGCGGCCAGCTCCTCGACGGCGCGCTCGCCCATCGCCTTCGTGAACGTGTAGTTGTCCGGCCAGCCGAGCGTCTGCGCTCGCGCCCGCCCGTACTGCACGAGACGCTTGGTCACCCAGGACTTGCGCCGTTCCTCGGCGTCGTCGGAGACCGACTGCGGGCCGGCGCGGCCGTGCTCCGATCGCGCCTTCTTGAGGAACGAGTCGAGGATCTCGGGCTTGCGGCTCCCCGCCTCGACGTCCTCGCGGGCGCGGAGCGCGAGGTCGGCCTCGGTCCGCCAGTCGACGCGATGGTCGAGGGTCGTCTCGGGGATCACGCCCTTGCGCATGCCGGCGACGTACGCGGTCGAGACGTGGAGCAGATGCGGCGCCTCGTTCGCCGCCAGCACCGCCTCGTAGAAACGAACGGCGCCCAGCAGGTTCGTGATGAAGCCCTCGTCGATCGGCGGGTCGAACGCGACCGCGGCCGCACAGTGGATGACCACGTCGAGCCCGCCCGGAAGAACGAGGTTTTCCTGCGTGAAGTCGCCGTCGACGACCTCGACGCGCTCGTCGAGCATGGCCGTGATCCCGTCGGCGCCGACCTTGTCCCGGAGCGCGTTGAAGGTGGGCCGGCCGGTGATCGACTCGACCCGGTCGCGCCCGCTCGAGCCGAGCTGCGGCCGGACGAGCAGGGTCACCCTCGTGTCCGGAAAGTCGAGGAGGAGACGCTCGAACACGGCCTGGCCGAGGAACCCGGTCACGCCGGTCACCAGGACGTTCTTGCCCGCCAGGAGACGAGTGATCGACGCCGGGCGCGAGCTCCGCGGGGCCGCCGCGCTCTCTACCACTCGGCAGATTATGCCTCTCTACCGGTCGGTAGACAAGTCCGGGCTTCCGTGCCCCGCTACGCTCGCGCCCGTGACGAGCGAGCCCGCCCGGACCGTCTCCCCAGCCCCGCCGTGGCGGGAGGTGTTCGCCGGCGCGCGCGGCCGGCTGACCGCGGGGCTGTTGCTGCTCGAGGCCCTCGTGGCGATCGAGTCCCTCATCGTCCTCACGATCCTTCCCGCGGTCGAAGACGAGCTCGGAGGCCTGTCTCTCTACGGATGGACCTTCACCGCATTGACCCTCGCGTCGTTCGCGACCGTTCCGATCGCCGGGCGGCTGACCGATCGGCTCGGCCCGCGGCCGGTGCTCGCGTTCGCGCTCGTGCTGTACGTCGCCGGCCTGCTGATCGCGGCGGCGGCGCCGTCGATGCTCGTACTCGTGGCGGGACGGTTCGTCCAGGGGATCGGCGGCGGGGGCCTGTACACCGTCTCGCTCGGCGCCGTGGCCAAGACCTATCCGGAACGGATCCGTCCGCGCGTGATGGCGCTGCTTGCGTCGATGTGGATCGTCCCCGGCCTGCTCGGCCCTCCGGTCGGAACGCTGATCGCCGCGACGCTCGGCTGGCGCTGGGCGTTCCTCGTCCCCATCCCTGCGATCGTCGTGGGCGTCCTCCTGGTCATCCCCTCGTTGCGATCGATCGGCTCGACCCCCGATACCGAGCGGCTGCCGGTCGCCGCGAGCCTGCTGTTGATGCTCGGAGCCGGCGTCTTCCTGGCCGGCCTCACCTCGCTCAACATGCTGAGTGTGGGACTGGTCCTCGTCGGGCTCGCCGTTGCGATCCCGGCGCTGCGACGGGTCACGCCGCGCGGGACCTTCACGGCTCGTCCGGGGATCGGCGCGGCCGCGGCGGCCGCGTTCCTCGCCTCCTGTGCGTTCCTCGCGGTCGACGGCTTCCTGACGTTGATGCTCACGAAGGTGCGGGGGCTCTCGCTCGGCCAGGCCGGGCTCGTGATCACGGCAGCGACGGTGGCCTGGGCCGCCGGGAGCTGGTACGAGTCGCGCACCGTGGGTCGCCGCGGAGCGCGGTGGATCACGACGCTCGGCGCGGTCGTGATCTCTTTCGGGACGCTGCTCGTCGCGACGGGGCTGATCCAGGACGTTCCGATCGTCGTGGCGTACGTCGGATGGGGCCTGGGCGGTCTCGGGATGGGCATGGTGTTCCCGACGATCCCGCTCGCCGTGATGAGCGTCGCCACCGAGGGGCACGAGGCCGGCGAGCTCTCCTCGACGATCCTCATGGACTTCCTCGGCGTCGGCCTCGGCGCCGGGCTCGGCGGCGCGAGCGTCGCCCTCGCCGACCGCGGCACGATCTCGCTCGAGGCCGGCATCGGCGGCGCCTTCGCGATCGGCCTGCTGTCCGCGCTCCTGCTCATCGTGGTCGCGAGGCGGTTGCCCGACGCGCGGCCGGTAGACTCGGCGGCCTGATGGAGATCGCCGAGCTGCAACGAACGCTGCATCGCACGTACTTCGAGCGGGACCTGAAGCGGGGTCCCGACGCCACGTTCCGCTGGCTCACCGAGGAGGTCGGAGAGCTCGCGAGGGCGCTTCGGCACGACCAACGGGACGAGCTGATGCACGAGTTCTCGGACGTGATCGCGTGGCTCGCCTCGCTGGCGAACCTGGTGGACGTCGACCTGGACGAGGCCGCGGCTCGCTACGCGAACGGATGCCCGAAGTGCGGAGCCTCACCGTGCACGTGCGCGTTCAGGCTATGAGCGTCGTCGCCGGCGACCGCTGAGCGGTGGGGCTCGACTACGCGATCCGGGCGGCGAGGGTCGAGGACTGGCCACAGGTGGCCGGCCTCCTCGTCGAGCTCGGACGCGACGTGTCGCCCTCGGCGACCGAGAACCCCTCGTACGTGATCCGCTTCGGCGGCCATCTGGCGCTCCGCGAGTCCCGAACCCTGGTGGCCGAGGAGCTCGGCGGCCGGCTACTCGGGTTCCTCGACCTGGAGTTCCGCCAGCGCCTCGGCCATCCCCGGCCGCAGGCCTGGGTGAACGACCTCGTCGTGAGGGAGCCGGTCCGGGGCCAAGGGGTCGGAACGGCGTTGCTGAAGGAAGCCGAAACCCTCGCCCGCAAGCGCGGGTGCTTCCGCATGTCGCTCGAGACGAGCGGGTGGCGCGAGGCGACCCACCGCTTCTACGAACGCGAGGGCTGGAGCGACAACGGCAAGTGGTTCGTCAAGCTGCTCGACGAGTCGAAAGGCAGCGCGGGGTATAACGAGTAGCAGACGCGGTCAGCGCCGGGCGAGGACGGCTTCTGCGATCTGCACCGCGTTCAGCGCCGCGCCCTTGCGCAGGTTGTCGCCGCACGCGAACAGCATGAGCGCGTCGTCGTGGCCCTCGGGGCGGCGGATCCGCCCGACCAGCACGTCGTCGATACCGGCAGCCTCGAGCGGGCTGGGGTAGACGCCGTTCGCCGGGTCGTCGCGGAGCTGCACGCCCGGCGCCTGGCGAAGGATCTCGCGGGCCTCATCCGGCGAGATCGGCCGCTCGAACGTCGCGTGCACGCTCACGCTGTGCCCGACGGGCACGGGAACGCGAACGCACGTCGCCGAGATGTCGAGCTGCGGCATCGAGAGGATGCGTTTGGCCTCCCGCTGCATCTTGACCTCCTCGAACGTGGACCCCGTGTCTTCATCGAACACGTCGATCTTCGCGAGCACGTTGTAGGCGATCGTCTTGCCGAACACGTCGCCGCTCGGCAGCGCGTCGAGGTCGCCATTGCCGAGCTCCTCCTCCATCCCGTGGAGCTTCTCCACCTGCTCGGCCAGTTCGCGTACGCCCTTCTGCCCGGCGCCCGAGACGGACTGGTACGAGCTGAGGATGAGCGAGCGGAGGCCGGCCGCGCGGTGCAACGGCGCGACCGCCATCAGCGTCGTGATGATCGTGCAGTTCGGGACCGACACGATCCTGGGGCCGGACTCCAGCGCTTCGGGGTTCACCTCGGGGATCACCAGGGCCGCGTCGGGTTCCATCCGGAAGGCACTCGAGTTGTCGATGCAGACCGTTCCCGCTTCCGCGGCGGCCGGCACCCAGGTCTTGGCGACGGAGCTGCCACACGAGCTGAGCGCGATGTCGACGCCCTCGAGCGCCTCCTGCGTCAGCACGCCGACGGTGTGCTCACGTCCCGCGAACGACACGCGCGACCCGGCCGTTCGCTCCGAGGCGAGCGGCACGAGCTCGTCGGCCGGGAAACCCCGCTCCTCGAGGATGCGGAGCATGGTCCGGCCGACCGCTCCCGTGGCTCCGACGACGGCGACCCGCATGGTCAACGGAACTGCCAGGAGTCGAGCATGTCGCTGAAGACGACCGCGCTGGTCCCGAAGCCGTCGGACACGTCGTTGAGCGTGATCCGCCATCCGATGTC
>CAZMNP010000227.1:0-3627 GCA_964567675.1 uncultured Actinomycetes bacterium | reverse complement strand
GTGCGAGATCCGCCGTGACGAGGATCCCCGGCTCGTCGAGCCGAGGCGTCGGCGGCTCGATACCCAGCAGCCGCGCGAGCACCTGCGTGCCGACGCTCCGCAGGTCCGCCGCGCGAGCGCGCTGATACGGGTCGTCGATCGTCTCCCACGACGACGCGACGTCCCCGATCGTGTCGTTCCACGCTCGCGCGGCCGGCACACCCTTCTCGATCGCCGCTCGCGTCGGGTCCAGGAGCGCCTCGTCGTCGAGGAACAGAAGATGGGCCTCGAAGATCGTGGCCTGGTACGCACCCGCTCGTCCCGCCACCGCCCGGCGCTGGGCCTCGATGGCCTCCCGCGTGACCGCGATCGCGGAGTCGAGGGCGCGAAGTTCCTCCTCGGCGCCGCGACTTGTGACGTCGCCGACCTCGAGCGCCGGCGTGTGGAAGCGCCGCGCCGGTCCGACGGCCACCCCCGGCGAGGCCGGCAGCCCCGCCAGCCCTCCGTCGGCGGCCGCGACGGCGCCGGTCGAGGGGCGAGCGATCTCGCCGGCCTCGGCCACCTCGTCGAAGTTCCGCGCGGCGAGCGCCACCAGCGCCTCGATCGCCTCGCGAGCCTGCGGGCCGGTCGCCGTCACCTCGATCCGGTCTCCGTGTCCGACGCCGAGGGTCGCGACCGAGTTCAGGCTGCGGGCCGACACCGGACCCCGCCCGGCGGAGAGGTTCGTGACCCGCACGTCCGCGTCGAACGAGGCCGCCGTGCGGACGAGCTGCGCCGCCGGCCGGGCGTGCAACCCGTGCGCGGTCTCGACGACGAGCTCGGCGGACGCGGAGCCTCCCGCATCGGTTCCCGTCGCCGGCGCAGAGACCTCCGGAGCGATCTCGACGCCGAGATGCGCGGCCTTCGCGGCGAGCCCGCCCCGCGCTTCCTCGGCCACGCGCTCGAGCGGGGAACCGATCCGCGACGTCACGGCCGCGGCGACCGCGCCCTCGACGAACGGCGCCTCGGTGAGGAGGACCTTCTCGCGCATGTGTTCGGGGAGCAGGTCCAGCGCCATCTCGGCCGAGAGCACCGCGCTGCCCAGGTCCATGAGGACGAGCACGCCGTCCTCGGACCACGCCCGTTCGATCGCCTGCTCCACGAGCACGGCGTCGGTCCCGATCTGGTGGTCGGGCGTGTCCAGCCCTCCCGCGGTCTCGATCCGCACGTCCTCGCCGCCCATCTGCCGCGCGAGCTCGGCCGCGCCTTCGGCGATCGCGTGGCTGTGCGAGACGAGGACGATGCCGACCACGGTGCCGTCGGCCGCCTCAGGCCCTCGCCGCGAGGACGCCGATGAGGACGAGCCCGTAGGCGATCGTGAGCGCGCCGAGCGCGACCAGGCCACGGGAGATCAACGCGCGCGCCCGATCGCCGGTCGCGACGTCGAACAGGACGCTGCGCAGGCCCAGCATCGCGTGCACCGTCACGACGACGAGGAACAGGCTCTCGATCGCGAAGATGACCGGGTTCGCGATGTAGTCCAGGACCTGGTCGTACGTCCGGAGCCCGCCGACGCTCTCGACGACGAAGTGGTGCGCCACCATGTGGATCGTGATCAGGACGAGGAGCGCGATCCCGCTGAACGCCGTCGCGCGCCAGACGAGCGTCTGGCTGTGTGAGGGCTGCGGACGCTCGGTGCGGAACGCCATCACACGTCCTCCAGGATGTGGAGAGCGCCCGCGAGGAGCACGAGCGTGCCGATCACGGTGCCGGCCCACCAGAGCGCCCGTTGGAGGTTCGGGACGTAGCCCATGCCGACGAGCGCGACGCGGAGCCCGTTCAGCCCGTGGTACAGCAGGCCGAACAGCAGGAGCACGTCGAGCAGCAGGAAGACCGTCGTGGTCGCGAGGCCGAGGAAGTCGTTCCAGGCGCGCTCGCCCAGCAACAGCATCGACAGGACCCCGAGGTGCAGGTACAGGTAGATGACCAGACCCAGCCCCGTGACCCGGTTGCCGACGAACGCGACGTGGCCGAGCGACCGGCCCCGGGGGTCGAGCCACCCGACGGGGCCAGGACCGAGACCCTTGCGGAGCACCGGTCCGCGCGCTCGGCGCTCCTCGGCACCGGGCATGCCGGTTTCGCTCACGTGGTCCGTTCCTCACGGCGCTGCGCCCGCAGCTGCCGGCCGAGGAGCGTGCCGCGAAGCGACATGATCCGGGCGGCCGGGTTCACGTTGGACGGGCACGCCGCGGTGCACTCGAAGATCGCGTGGCACCGCCACACGCCGTCGGGGTCGTCCGCCCACGCAAGGAGGTTGGCGACGTCGGCTCCCCGCGGCTCCTCGACCACGCGCTCGGCCCACGCGAGCGCGGCCGGCCCCACGTAACGCTCGGCCGTCACGACGACCGGGCACGCCGAGAGGCACAGCCCGCACTCGATGCAATCCTCGTAGCGCTCGAACGACTCGATGCCTTCGGGCGGGTCCGCCTCGGGAAGGAACTCGCTCTCGCGGACGAGCGCCTGCTCCTCGGGGAAGCGGGCGAAGAGCTCGCGCATGTCGACCACCAAGTCGGTCAAGACCGGGAGGTTCGCGATCGGCTCGACCGTGATCTCACGGCCGAGGTCGCGAACGGTCGTCACGCAGGCGAGCGCCTCACGGCCGTTCACGCGGAGGCCGCACGTTCCGCACGACGCGTGGAAGCACGAGTGCCTGAGCGCGAGCGTGCGGTCCCGGTGGATCTGGATCCAGCGGAGCGCGTCCAGGACCGTGGTGCGCGCGATCGTCGGCACGTCGAACGTCTCGTAATGCGGACGTTCGTCGCCGCGCTTGAACCGGAAGACGCGGAGCCGGCGGGACTCGGATGCGGCCGCCACGGCGCCGACGGCGTTCGGCGAGGTCTGCGTCTGCGCGCTCATGTCACGCGGCGAAGAGCTCGGTGTGGGGGAGCAGGATGGTGTCGCGCGTGCGGCACTCGGCCTCGACCCCGAGCTTGCGGCAGATGACGTCAGCACAGAGCTCCGCCATGCCGCGCAGCGTCGTCGCCTTGCCCCCGGTGATCGTGAGGAAGCCCTCGACCCCGTCCGTCTCGGCGTGGTCGTAGGTCTTGAACGTGCGCGAGAGCTCCCGGCCCGAGTCCGCGGCGCCGCGCGAGCCGATCAGCGGCCGGGCGGCCGACCACGCCGCGCGGAACTCCGCCTGCGCGACGGCGGGGATCAGCTTCACGCCCTCCTCGTACATCCGCCGGACGTGGTCCTCGGGGACGTCGAGCTCTTCGGGGTCCTCGACCGTCCACGAGCTGGTTCCGACGATCGAAAGCGCTCGCTGCGGCACGATGATGTCGCCGTCGCCCGAGCGGTGCAGCCGGTTCACGACCATGTTGCACAGCCTTCCCCGCAGCGCGAGCATCACGCCCGGCGAGGGCGAGATCGGAACGTCGACCCCGGCCATCGCCGCGACCTTCTCGCTCCACGGACCCGTGGCGTTGACGACGAGGTCCGCCCGGATCTCGCCGACCTTGCCCGTCACGTGATCGCGAACGAGCGCGCCACTCACGACTCGCTGGTTCGCCACGACCTCGAGCACCTCCATGTAGTTGCGCAGATCGGCCCCGTTCTTCTGTGCGGTGGCGAAGAACCGGAGCGGCATGCGCATCGCGTCCATCGTCGCGT
>CAZMNP010000226.1:0-6632 GCA_964567675.1 uncultured Actinomycetes bacterium | reverse complement strand
TGGGACGATGCCCCGCCCGAGGAGCAGGTGGTCGAGGCCATCGCGATGGTCTTCGAGACCGGGATCAACTGGATCGACACGGCGGAGGTCTACGGGAACGGGACCTCCGAACACCTCGTCGGCCGGGCGGTCGCGGGCCGGCGGGACGAGGTCTTGATCGCGACCAAAGTTGCGCCGGCACCGGACGGTTCGGGGTTCCGTCCCGAGCAGGTGCACGAGGCGTGTCGCAAGAGCCTCGAACGACTCGCGACGGACCGGATCGACCTGTACCAACTCCACTGGCCCGACGCCACCGGGGTCCCCATCGAGGAGACGTGGGGGGCGATGGCCTCGCTGGTCGACGAGGGCCTCGTGCGCGCTATCGGGGTCTCGAACTTCGATCGCGAGCTGATCGAGCGCTGTCTGGCGGTGCGACACGTCGACTCGCTCCAGCAGGAGTTCTCGATGCTGGTGCTCGACGATCGCGACCTGATCCGCTGGTGCGGCGATGTGGGCATCGGCGTGCTCGCCTACGGGCCACTCGCGTACGGCCTGCTGACGGGGGCCATCACGGACAAGACCAAGTTCGCCCGGCGCGACCATCGTCGCGTCGAGAAGGGGTACCTCTTCGGCCCGGGGAAGCGCGAGCGGAGCCTCGCCGTCGTCGACGCCATGCGTCCGATCGCCGACCGTCTGGGCATCACCGTGTCCCAGCTCGCGCTGGCGTGGACCGTGCACCAGCCGGGCGTCACCTCCGCGATCGCCGGCAGCCGCAACCCCGACCACGTCCGCTCCAACGCGGCCGCCGGAGATGTCGTGCTGGACGCCACGACGCTCGGCGAGCTCGAGCAGATCCTGAGGCTCGGCCCCGCGTTCGACTGAGCTCTTCGTGGCGACGCGGTGACGGCGGTCGCGCCTTCGTTGCGCTTGCGTGGCGACCTCGTGGTGATGACCGGACCCACCGCCCGAGGCACCGGTGGCCGGGATAGCGTCGGCCCGTGAGCGTCGGGCGTCCGCTGGCGAGCGTCCTGGGATGGGTGAGCGCCGCGACGTGCGCGCTGACCGGGATCGTGTACGCGGGCGAGCCCACGTTCGGAGCGGCCGGCGCGTTCGTCGCAACCCTGGCCTGGCTCGGCGCTGCAGCCCTCGCCGCGGTCTCGCTTTGGCAGGCACTCACGACATCAGGTGCTCGAACGGCGCTCCTGATCCTGCTCGCGGTGCTCGCCGCCGGGTTCGTCGCCGCGAACGTGCTCGCATCCGTGGCGTCCTCCGGAGGTGTCCCCCAGGTTCCGCGAACCCTGCATCTCATCGGGACGATCTCCGGCTCGGCGCTGTATCTGGAGGTGCTCGTCGACGTCTCCGTCGCGTTCCTCTCGGCTAGGAAGCGGCCTCGCGACCCGATGGAACGGGCGATGCCGGTGTAGGCTTCCGCGTTCTGCCACCCGCGGAGGAATGGTCTTGGCATACAAGCGCATCGTTCTGGCGACCGACGGTTCACCGTCGGCCGAGACGGCGGAGCACGTCGCGGCGACGCTCGCGGCGGCGACCAAGGCGAAGCTGACCATCGTCCACGTGGCTGCCGATCCGTCCGTGGCCGGCGACGCCGTGGCACGAGCCCTGCGCATCGCGGAGCGCGAGGGCATCAAACACGAGGTGGTGATCTCGACGGGCGATCCGGCCGAGGCGATCATCCACGCGGCCGAGGAAGCCGACGCCGAGATCATCGTGACGGGCAGCAAGGGCCTGTTCCACGCCGAACAGCTGATCGGCAGCGTGGTGCGCAAGGTTCTGACGCACGCGCCGTGCGACGTCCTGCTCACCCGCGCCCGGGACGAGGCCGACCGCCCGCACGGCTCACCGCCGTACCGGCGGATCCTCCTCGCGACGGATGGATCGGCGACGGCCGACCGCGCCGCTCACAAGGCCTACGCGCTGGCCGGTCGGCTGGAGGCGTCGATGACACTCGCGTTCGTCGGGCACCCGAAGACCGGCGAGCTCGTCCTGCGCGACACGGCGGCGACGATCGGCGAGAGCGCGCCGGTCGGGATGCTCATCCTCGACGGCAACCCGGCCGAGCAGATCGTCGCGACGGCAGACAAGGAGGGGTTCGACCTCGTGATGGTCGGCAACAAAGGGATGACCGGCGCCCGGGCCGCCCTCCTGGGCTCGGTGCCGCGCGATATCGCCGAGTACGCGGCGTGCGACGTTCTCGTGGCCCGGACGATCGCCCAGAACCTCTCGGAGATCGAGCCGGGCGAGGGCGGGATCGTCGCGACCGGCGATCACAAGGTCGCCGTCTACCGCGACGAGCGCGGCAAGGTCACGATGCTGTCGGCCAAGTGCACCCACATGGGCTGCACAGTGAAGTGGAACCCGGCCGAGAAGACGTGGGATTGCCCCTGTCACGGCTCGCGCTTCGCTCCCACGGGCGCCGTGGTGAACGGCCCGGCGGAACGCCCGCTGCCACCGACCGACCTCTGAGAGGCTCGGCTCACACCTGCCAGAGGGGCTTCCAGATCATCAACCAGGTGATGATCACGAGCACGGCGATCCCGAACACGGCGTTGAACAGCGCCGCCCGTGCCCGGAGCAGATCGTCCAGCTCCTCGTCGCTCTTGCGCGGGACCCCGGACGGGCGGAGTTGGATCGCATCCTTCAGCTGCTGGTAGTAGGGCCTCGCGACCGCATACATCTCGGCGATCGTCGCGACCAGGAGCCCGAGCGAGATCCAGATCCACCAGTAGCTCCACCACTTCCCGGAGAACCCGGCGATCACGCCGAAGAGGATCAGACCGCCGAGCGAGACGTACATCCCCATGATCGATGAGCCCGAGAACTGCAGGAGCTCGGCGATCCGGACCCGGTCACGCTCCTTGCGCAGCCGGAGCGCGACGAGCACCGACACCCCGTGGAACAGCACGAACCCGAGCACGGCGGCCACGTGCAGGAACTTCCACCAGCGGTAGTCGATCGCCAGCATCAGCCGTTGATCGAGCGCTCCGCCTCGCGCAGACGGTGAGCGACGACCGCCAGGATCTTGGCGGCGACGGCCGGTTCCTTCGTCACGACGCGGTCGAACGAGCGCTTGAAGATCCGGACGGCGGTGACCGGCGTCGTGGCGACCACGCTCGCCGTCCTCGGTCCCCCGTCGAGAAGCGAGATCTCGCCGAAGAACTCGCCGGGTTCCAGACGGTCCATGGCCTTCCCGTCGCGCATCACCTTCGCCTCGCCCTCCAAGATCACGTAGAACGTGCCGCCGGGGCGGCCGGCCTCGACGATCTCCTCGCGCTCGCGGAACTGCACCACGTCGGCGTGCTCGGCGAGCTGCTTGAGGTGTCGGCGCGACAGGCCGGAGAACAGCGGCACGCCGCCCAGCAGGTCCGGGGCCCGGCGGCCCATCGGACCCTCCGGCCCATTGGCGAGCACTCCCTTGGCCATCGCTCTCCCTGGTCGGCCTTCGCCGTTCGACATCGCGGCGCGGACCGCGGCAGCCTACCCCACGCTCGAACGCTGGTCATACCCCTGGGCGGCCGGTAGCGTTTCGGCATGCGGGAACGGCTCGAGACCCTGCTCGCCGAACGGATCCTCATCCTGGACGGCGCGTACGGCACCGCGATCCAGGGTCGCGGCCTCTCGGACGAGGACTACCGCGGCGACCGGTTCCGCGACCACCCACGCGACGTCGCCGGCGACCCCGACCTCCTGAACCTCACCCGTCCGGACGTCGTCGAGGACATCCACCGGACCTACCTGGAGGCCGGGGCGGACATCATCACCACGAACACGTTCACCTCGACCTCCGTCTCGCAGGCGGACTACGGCCTCGAGGGGTTCGTCCACGAGATGAACCGCGCGGGCGCCGAGATCGCCCGGCGGGCCGTTTCGGGCTTCGGGCCGGACCGGTTCGTCGCCGGCTCGGTCGGGCCGACGAACCAGACGTTGTCGCTCTCCCCTCACGTGAACGACCCGGCCTACCGCGCCCTGACGTTCGACCAGCTGTGCGAAGCTTACGCCGAGCAGATCCGAGGGCTGATCGACGGCGGCGTCGACCTGCTCCTGGTCGAGACGATCTTCGACACGCTGAACGCGAAGGCCGCGATCGCCGCCGCCAAGGACGTCGCTCCCGACGTCCCGCTCATGATCTCGGTGACGATCACCGACCGCAGCGGCCGGACGCTGTCCGGGCAGACGATCGACGCGTTCTGGATCTCGGTCGCGCACGCCGAGCCGTTCAGCGTCGGCGTGAACTGCGCGCTCGGGGCCTCGGACATGCGCCCCTACCTCGAGGTGCTCGCTCGCGCCGCGCCCGTCTACACGACCTGTCACCCCAACGCCGGCCTGCCGAACGCGTTCGGCGGCTACGACGAGCGGCCGGAGACCACCTCCAAGTATCTGCGCGAGTTCGCGGAGAGCGGTCTGGGCAACGTCCTGGGCGGATGCTGCGGCACCACAGACGAGCACATCCGCGCGATCGCGGGCGCGCTCCAAGGGCTCCCGCCCCGCCGGCTGCCGGCGCCGAGGCGCTTCGCGTCCTTCAGCGGCCTCGAGCCATTCCAGATCGCCCCGGACACCGGGTTCGTCGTCATCGGCGAACGCCAGAACGTGACGGGTTCGGCGAAGTTCCGGCGGCTGATCGAGGCCGGCGACTTCCAGAGCGCCGTCGAGATCGCCGCGGACCAGGTCCGAAGCGGCGCGAACATGCTCGACGTGAACATGGACGCCGATCTGCTGGACGGCGTGAAGGCGATGACCACGTTCCTCAACCTCATCGCCACCGAGCCGGACATCGCGCGCGTGCCGGTCATGGTCGACTCGTCGAAGTGGGAGGTGCTCGAGGCGGGCCTCAAGTGCCTGCAAGGCAAGGGCGTGGTGAACTCGATCAGCCTCAAGGAGGGAGAGGAGGACTTCCTCCAGAAGGCCCAGCGGGTGAAGCGGTACGGGGCGGCGGTCGTGGTCATGGCGTTCGACGAGCGCGGCCAGGCCGACACCGTCGAGCGCAAGATCGAGATCTTGGAACGCGCGTACGATCTCCTCACCGCGCGCGCGGGCTACGTCGCCGAGGACATCATCTTCGACCCCTGCATCCTCGCGATCGCCACGGGGATCGAGGAGCACGCCGAGTACGGCAAGGCGTTCATCGAGGCGACGCGGATCCTGAAGGAGCGGTTCCCGGGCACGAGGATCTCGGGCGGCGTGTCGAACCTCTCGTTCAGCTTCCGCGGGAACGACCGCGTGCGCGAGGCCATCCACTCCGCCTTCCTGTATCACGCGATCCAGGCCGGGCTCGACATGGCGATCGTGAACGCCGGTCAGATCGCGCTCTACGAGGACATCCCGAAGGACCTGCTCGAGCACGTCGAGGACATCGTCTTCGACCGTCGCCCGGACGCCACCGAGCGGATGGTCTCGTTCGCGGAGACCGTGAAGGGCGAGGGGATGAAGAAGGTGCTCGACCTCTCGTGGCGCGAGGCCTCGGTGGAGGAGCGACTGAAGCACGCCCTCGTCCACGGGATCGACGAGTTCATCGTCCAGGACACCGAGGAGGCCCGGCTCGCCCGCGAGCGGCCGCTCGACGTGATCGAGGGGCCGCTGATGGACGGGATGAAGGTGGTCGGCGACCTGTTCGGCGCCGGGAAGATGTTCCTTCCCCAAGTCGTGAAGAGCGCCCGTGCGATGAAGCGGGCTGTGGCGCACCTCGAGCCCTTCATGGAGGAGGAGAAGCTGCGGCTGGGGCCGAGCGGCGACCGCGCGAACGGCAAGGTCGTGCTCTGCACGGTCAAGGGCGACGTGCACGACATCGGCAAGAACATCGTTGGCGTCGTGCTCGGCTGCAACAACTACGAGGTGATCGACCTCGGGGTGATGGTCTCGGCCGATGCCCTGCTCGACACCGCGATCGCCGAGGGCTGCGACATCGTCGGCTGCTCCGGACTCATCACGCCCTCGCTCGGCGAGATGGAGAACGTGGCGCGCGAGATGGAACGTCGGGGCCTCGAGCTCCCCCTGCTCATCGGCGGGGCGACGACCTCGCGCCAGCACACCGCCGTGAGGATCGCCCCCGAGTACACGCCCCCGGTCGTCCACGTGGTCGACGCCTCTCGGGTGGTGGGCGTCGTCAGCGATCTCCTCGATCCCGAACGCCGCACCAAGCTCGACCGACAGAATCGTGAGGACCAGACGCGGCTGCGGCAGCTCCACGCCGAGCGCGAGTCACAGCCGCTCGTGCCGATCCGCGTCGCCCGCGAACGGCGGACGCCCATCGCCTGGCGCGCCGAAGACCTGCCGGCGGCGCCGTTCATCGGCACGAAGGCGCTGGAGCCCGAGCTCGCGACGCTCCGCGGGTACATCGACTGGACCTTCTTCTTCACGGCGTGGGAGCTCAAGGGGCGGTATCCGCAGATCCTCGACCACCCGGCGCACGGCGAGGCCGCGCGCGACCTGTTCGAGCAGGCGAACACGCTCCTGGACACCATCGTCGCCGAGGGATCGCTCCGCGCCCGCGCCGTCTACGGCTACTGGCCCGCCGCCGCCGAGGGTGACGACATCCTGCTCGAGGACGGCACGAGGTTCCCGATGCTCCGGCAGCAGGCCGATCACGGCGACGACAGGCCGAACCGCTCGCTCGCCGACTACATCGCTCCGCAGGAGACCGG
>CAZMNP010000225.1:0-4001 GCA_964567675.1 uncultured Actinomycetes bacterium | reverse complement strand
ACTCGAAGCGGAGCGGGCGCACGCGGAGGCTGAGCGCGCGCGAGAGAGCCTCAACCGCTCCGCCGCTCGCGCGTTCACGGGCTTCGGGTCACAGTTCGCGGTGCTCTTGGACGCCACCTCGCTCGGGGATTTCTCCGACCGGCTCGAGTTCATCGGGAGCATGGCGGAGGCGGATGCGGACCTCGCCACCCAAGCCGAGCTCGCCGGGCAGGAGGCGCGGTGGACCGCGGACGAGTTGCAGGCCGCCGTCGACCAGCGGCGCGACGTCCTCGACGAGATCGCGGCACAGAAAGAGCAGATCGACACGCGGGTCGACGAAGCCCGGACGCTGTACTCCGAGCTCGATCGCGAGTACCACGAGGCGCTCGCGGCGGCTCGAGCGGCGGTCGAGGCCGCCCAGCAGCAGTCCACGGGCGGCTCCGGCGGTTCCGCCGGCGGCGGCTCGGTCGGTGTCTCTCCCATCCCACCGCCCCCCGCTCCGAACGCGAACGTTGCGGCGGTTCTCGAGGCGGCGTACTCGGCGATCGGAACGCCGTATCAGTGGGGTGGCGCGAGCCCGCAGACCGGATTCGACTGCTCGGGCTTCACGATGTGGTCGTGGGCGCACGCCGGCGTCTCGCTGCCGCACTCCTCGGCCGCCCAGTACAGCTCCCTGCCGCACGTCGCGCGCGAGGACCTGCAGGCGGGCGACCTCCTCTTCTTCTACAGCCCGATCTCGCACGTGGGGATGTACGTGGGGGGCGGACGGATGATCCACTCGTCGCATCCCGGGACGACCGTCTCCGTCGTCGCGGTGTACTGGGACAGCTTCTCCGGCGCCGCGCGGCCCGGCTGACCGGTCAACGCCTCAGGCGGGAGGCAGGTCTCCGAGGTCGGCGAGCCTCGTGTCCGCCTGTTGCACGAGCGCGTCGTTGCCGATCTCGACCGCGGCGGTTCGCGCCTGCAACAGGAGGTCCCGGGCCTGCCGCTTGCGGACGTCCGTCTTCCCGGACGTCGCGTACTTGAGCTTCTCGTCCGCCTTGACGATGAGCTCGAAGATCTCTTTCGGATCCAACGGGTCTCCTCACATCATGTGAACGGGCTTGGACTCCTGCGCCTCGAGGAACTGCCGGATACCGATGGCGGCCGCCGCTCCTTCGCCGACGGCGGAGGCGAGCTGCTTCGTCGATCCCGAGCGCACGTCGCCGGCCGCGAACACGCCGGGCACGTTGGTCATCATCCCCATCCCAGTCAGGATCAGCCCGCGGTCGTCCAGATCGACGACGCCCTTGACGAAGTCGGTGTTCGGGTCGAGCCCGATGAACACGAAACACGCGGCTGGGTGGAGCTCCTCGACCTCGCCTGACTCCCGGTCCTTCAGCTCGATGGCACCCAGCTTGCCGCTGCCGTCGTCCTTCGCGCGGAACCCGACGATCTCTCGGTTGAACAGGACCTCCATCCGGTCGTCCATGTTCACCTTGTCCTGCAGGAGCTTGTTCGCGGTCAACCGATCTCCCCGCTGGACGATCGTCACCTTGTCGACGAACTGCCTGAGGAACAGGCCCTCCTCGAGTGCGCTGTTGCCGCCGCCGAGGACGACGAGCTGCGACGCGCCCTTGTAGAACGGACCGTCACACGTGGCGCAGAAATGGATCCCGGCGCCGATCAGGTCCTCCTCGCCTTCGGCGCCGGTCCGCCGGTAGGTGGAACCCGTGGCGATGAGGGCCGCGCGGCCGTGATAGTGGTCTCCGGTCGCGGCCTCGACGTCCACCTGCTCGCCCTCGCTCTCGATCTGCACGACGGAGACGGCCTGCAGCATCTCGACGCCGTACTTCTGGGCCTGCTGCACGATCCGATCGGCGAGTTCGGCGCCCCCGATGCCCTCGGGGAAGCCCGGGTAGTTGTCGAGACGCTCGGTCACGCCGGCTTGCCCGCCGAGGCCTTTGCTGTCGATCACGAGGGTCTGCAGGTTCTCGCGCGCGGCATAGATCGACGTGGTGAGTCCGGCCGGACCGCCGCCGATCACGATCAGGTCGTAGACGTGCATCATCGCCGAACGCTCGAGCCCGATCTTCTCGGCGAGCTCCTCGTTCGATGGCTCGGACAGGTGCGAACCGTCCGGGAAGACGATCGTCGGGATGATGTTGTTGCCGCTGTTGCGCTCCTGCACGATGCGGACGCCGTCGGGATCGGTCTCGATGTCGTGCCACTCGAACGGGACACGATGGTCGCCCAGGAAGCGCTTCGCGCGCCGGCAGTCGGGGCACCAGCTGGCGCCGTAGACCTTGATCGTGTCCACCATCGCGTAACCCCTTTCGAGCGGTTCTGCGGAACACCGCCGAGTGCCCCGCGCGACCGGAGCGTTGCACGTCCACGGACGTACCGCCACCGCCGGCGAGGAGCGCATCACTCTCGGATGGTTCACACTGTCGGGCGTCATGGTGGACCCGCTGCTCGCCCCGTCGATCCTCTCGGCCGACTACGGCCGGCTGGCCGAGGAGATCGCCCGCGTTCGGCGGGCGTCCGACTGGCTCCACGTCGACCTCATGGACGGCCACTTCGTCCCGAACCTGTCGATCGGGCCGCCGGTGGTGGCCTCGATCCGGCGGCACACCGACCTCTTCCTCGATTGCCATCTGATGGTGACGGATCCGGGGATGTGGCTGGAGCCGCTCGCCGCGGCCGGCGCCAACCTGTGCAGCGTGCACGTCGAGCTCGGCGATCCGACCGCGCTCCTCGCACGGACGCGGGAGCTGGGGATGCAGGCGGGCGTCGTCGTCGACGGCCCCACGTCGTTCGAGGCCGTCGAGCCGTACCTCGACGACCGGATCGACCTCCTGCTCGTGATGACGATCACGGCGGGCTTCGGCGGCCAGCCGTTCGTCCCCGAGCACCTGGAGAAGGTTCGCCGTGCCGCGAGCCTCCGGGAACAGCGCGGCGCCACGTTCCTGATCGAGGTGGACGGCGGCATCTCGCAGAAGACCGCGGGCGAGGCGGCGCGAGCGGGCGCGGATGTGCTCGTCGCGGGAAGCGCGATCTTCCTCGCGCCGGACCCGCCCGAGGCCGCGCGCGCGATCCGGGCGGCGGCGTCGCGCTGACCCACCGCGTGGAGGCTCTCCGCCGCCGCGGGAAAACCGGTTCGCCCTCTCGCGGACGGAGGACTACGGTGATGGGCTCGCCGTTCTCTTGAGAGGAGCAGGCCGATGGACCCCCTCCATCAGCTCTCGGCCGCGGGGCAGAGCCCTTGGCTCGACTTCGTCCGCCGCACCTTGATCTCGAGCGGCGAGTTGCAGCGGCTGATCGATGAGGCCGGGATCACCGGCGTGACGTCGAACCCGAGCATCTTCGGCAAGGCGATCGGCGGCTCGACCGACTACGACGAGGAGGTCGTCCGGATCGCGAACGCCGGAGAGGACCACGACGCGCTCGCGGTGTTCGAAGAGCTCGCGATCGCCGACATCCAGGCGGCCGCCGACGTCTTGCGTCCGATCTACGACGGCACCGAGGGCGCCGACGGCTTCGTGAGCTTCGAGGTCGAGCCGCGACTGGCGCGCGAGACGGATGCGACCGTGGAGGCCGCGCGCCGGCTCTGGGCACGGATCGACCGGCCGAACGTGATGATCAAGGTCCCCGGTACGCCCGAGGGCGCCGTGGCGTTCGAGCAGCTCACGGCGGACGGCATCAACGTGAACGTGACGCTGCTCTTCGCAGTCGAGGCGTACGAACGGATCGCGGAGGCCTACGTCCGCGGGCTCGAGCGCCGCGCCGAAGCCGGCCAGCCGGTCGACCGGATCTCCTCCGTGGCCTCCTTCTTCGTGTCCCGCGTCGACACCGCCGTCGACCCCACGTTGCCCGAGGACTCGGAGCTCCGTGGCAAGACGGCGATCGCGAACGCGAAGCTCGCGTACGACCGGTTCCGCGAGATCTTCTCGGGCGATCGCTGGGAGCCACTCGCGGCCGCCGGCGCGAACGTCCAGCGGCCGCTGTGGGCGTCGACGTCGGCGAAGAACCCCGCGTACCGC
>CAZMNP010000224.1:0-3558 GCA_964567675.1 uncultured Actinomycetes bacterium | reverse complement strand
GCCCCCATCAGGCGAAGGGGTTGCTTGGTGGGCCCCCGGGGATTCGAACCCCGAACCTGCGGATTAAGAGTCCGTTGCTCTGCCAGATTGAGCTAGAGGCCCGGCCGAGTCTAACCAACGGGCCTTCGTGACTGCGTGGCGTGGGGTGACCGAGGGGACTCGAACCCCCAGCCTCCAGGACCACAACCTGGCGCTCTAACCACTTGAGCTACGGCCACCACGTGCAGGTGAACCGATTCTAGCAACGGGGCTCGTGGCCACCCCTCCGATCGGCCCGACGCTTGACGCAGGCCACCCCCGGGCGGGACACTTGAACGGCCGTTCAAACGACACGAGGCGCCCATCGAACAGCAGGAGGCCGTTGCGACATGGCGGTACGCGAAACGATCGAGATCGACCTCGAGCGGGTCGACGGCCTGATCGCGGACGAGGAGGCCCGGCTCGAGCCGAAGCATCGGGCCTCCATCGAGTACCGCAAGGTCGCCGAGCGCACGGTGGCGGGCGGCGTCGCATCGAGCTGGCAGGATTCACCCCCGCACGCGATCTACATCGAACGCGGGCAGGGCAGCCGCATCTGGGACATCGACGGCAACGAGTACCTGGACTTCCACCTCGGCTACGGCGCGATGGTGGCCGGACACGCCCACCCGAAGATCCTCGAGGCGATCGAGGGGCAGGCTCGCCTCGGCACGCACTTCGCCCAGCCGACCAAAGGCCTGGACGTCGTGGGGGAGAACCTCGTCGACCGGTTCGGGCTTCCGCTGTGGCGCTTCTGTAACTCGGGGACGGAGGCCACGCTCGAGGCGGTCCGCCTGATGCGCGCCGCGACCGGGCGGGACCTCATCATCAAGGTCGAGGGCTCGTACCACGGCCACCACGACTCGCTCATGTTCTCCGTCGTCCCCGATCCGGACCTGATCGGGGACCGCGACCACCCCGTCACCGTTCCGCAGGCGCCCGGCATCCCGAAGGCCTTCGCGGACCTCGTGCGCGTCGTGCCGTTCAACGACCTGGTCGCGGTCGAGCGCGCGCTCGCCGAGCTCGACGGCCGGGTCGCCGGCATGATCGTCGAGCCGGCGATGATGAACTGCGGCGTGATCATGCCGGAGCCCGGCTACCTGCAGGGACTGAAGGATCTCGTGCACGCGCGCGGGGCCTTCCTCGCGTTCGATGAGGTCAAGACCGGCGCGACGATCGCCTACGGCGGCGCGGTCGAGGCGTTCGGCGTCACACCGGACGTCGTCTGTCTCGCGAAGGCGATCGGCGGCGGCCTGCCGTGCGGCGCGATCGGCGCGACGCAGGAGCTGTTCGGTCCGGTCGTGCGCGGTGAGTACGACATGGCCGGCACCTTCAACGGGAACCCCCTCACGATGGCGGCCATGCGGGCCTGCCTGACGCAGGTGCTGACCCGGGACGCCTACGAGCGGCTGAACTCGGTGCACGAGGCGCTGTCCGAGGGCTGCGGCGCGGCGATCGAACGGCACAGGATCCCGGCGTACGTGACCGGTCTCGGCGCGAAGGGTTCCGTCATCTACCGCGCCACCCCGGTGCGCGAGTACCGGGACACGATCGGGATCGACGAACGGATCACGTACCTCGCGTGGCTCTTCCAGCAGAACCGTGGCGTGTTCAAGTCGCCGTGGTCCAAGCAGGAGACATGGACGACCTCGGTCGTCCACACGATCGACGACGCCGGCCGGTACGTCGAGAACTTCGAGGCGTTCGCGGCGGCGATCGCCGGCTGAACCGCCTCCACCCTCGTCCGGCTCGCGCCTATGCTTCGCCCGCACCCTAGGGGAGGAACGAGATGGTCGAGATCGATCGGGCGAAGGTCGAGGAGCTCATCGCCCAACAGGCCGCGGAGCTCAGCGAGAAGCTACCGAGGTCCATCGAGTTCTTCAAGCGAGCCGGGCAGTCGCTCGCCGGCGGCGTCGCATGCAGCTGGCACGCGCTCGATCCACACCCGATCTACGGCGCGCGGGGCGAGGGCGCGCGGGTGTGGGACCTCGACGGCAACGAGTACGTCGACCTCCACTGCGGCTACGGCGCGATGGTGGCCGGACACGCCCACCCGAAGATCGTCGAGGCCGTCCGGGATCGGGTCGGACTCGGCACGCACTTCGCGATGCCGGTCGAGGACACCGTCGTCGTCGCCGAGCTCCTCGCCGAGCGGTTCGGCCTGCCGCTCTGGCGCTTCAAGAACTCCGGGTCCGAGGCGACGATGGACGCCTGCCGGATCATGCGCGCGGCGACCGGGCGCGATCTCGTGATCAAGGTCGAAGGGTCGTACCACGGCAGTTCCGACGGGCTCGCGTTCTCGTACTGGCCGGACCTGGAGGAGGCCGGCAGCCACGATCGTCCCGCCGCCGTGAGCAACACGGCGGGCGTTCCCGGCGTTTTCGGACAGGCCCTGCGGATCGTGCCGTTCAACGACCTCGCCGCGGTCGAACGGGTGCTCTCGGCGGAGGGCGACCGCGTTGCCGGCATGATCCTGGAGCCGATCCTCATGAACGTCGGCGTGGTGCTGCCGCACGAGGGGTACCTCGCGGGACTGCGCGACGTGTTGCATCGTCACGACGCCTTCCTCGCGTTCGACGAGGTGAAGACCGGTGTGACGATCGCGCATGGCGGCGCGACCGAGTGGTCCGGCGTCACGCCCGACGTGATCGCCCTCGCGAAGGCGATCGGCGGCGGCCTGCCCATCGGCGCGATCGGCGGCACCGAGGAGGTCATGCGCGTCGTCGCCGACGGGACGATGGAGCAGGAGGGAACGTTCAACGGCAACCCGCTCTCGATGGCGGCGGCGCGAGCCGTGCTCGCCGAGGTCCTCACGCCGGACGCGTACGAGCATCTGGCCGCCCTCGAGCCGGTGCTCGCGGGCGGGATCCGCGAGGTCGTCGCGAGGCACGATCTGCCGGCGACGGTCGCGTCGATCGGCTGCCGTGGCTCCGTGCACCTACGCGCCGAGCCGGTCCACGACTTCCGCGACGCCGCCGCCGAGGACGACCGTCTCCAGCACCTCCTCTGGCTCTACCACCTGAACGGCGGCGTGTTCGTTCCGGCGGGCGACCCGTGGACGTTCTCGATCGCGCACTCCGAAGCCGACCTGCTACGCGCCGTGGAGAACGTCGAGCGGTTCGCCGCGGCGGTGGCCGGCTCGCCGAGGACCGGCAGCCTCGGCACGTAGACTGAACGACGGGTCAAACTCAAGGAGAGCCGATGCAGGGGAACGACCGCGTCGAGATCGACCTCGACCTCGTCGAGCGCCTGACGAAGCAGGAGACGGCGGCCCTCGAGGGCAAGCACGGCCGGTCGCTCGAGTTCCGTGAGCGGGCTCAGACGCGGCTGCCGGGCGGCGTATCGTCGTCCTGGCAATCCTGGCCGCCGCATCCCATCTACGTGAGCCACGGCAACGGTTCCAAGGTGTGGGACATCGACGGCAACGAGTACGTCGACTACCACAACGGCTACGGCGTCATGGTCATGGGGCACGCGCATCCGAAGGTCGTCGAGGCGGTGCAGCGCCGCGTCGAGCTCGGCACGCACTTCGCGCAGCCG
>CAZMNP010000223.1:0-5970 GCA_964567675.1 uncultured Actinomycetes bacterium | reverse complement strand
TCGCTGGCCTCCTCGAGCGCAAGGCCTCGCATGAACCGCCCGAGTCGCTTGGCGGCATCGGCGTTGCGGGTCATCAGCGCCTCCACCGCCTGGTCGGCCGTTCCGCCCTCGGACTGTGCGAGCGCCATCTCGGCCATCCGGCGGCGCGCGGTGAGCAGGTCGTCCTCGATGGCCTGGACCGCCCACCGGTGCCACCGCGTTCCCGTTGGAACCTCGGCGAGCCGGCCCTCGAGCCAGTCGATGAACGCGACGTCGCCGACGAGGAAGAACGCGCGCGCGACCTCTTCGACGGATCGCCCGGTGTCGGTCGCGACACTCACGACGTTCGGGCCGTGCACGAGGAACGGCAAGATCACGTGGCGCCTCGCCAGGTCCTCGGGCACCCCGCGGTCCATGAGGCTCCATGCCTCTCGATCCCGCAGCTGGCGCCACGATTCCGGCGCCGCGGCCGTGACCGCTTCGGCAAAGCGCAGGAACAGCTCCTGGTGCGCTTCGATCGCGCGGCCGAGCTGGCCGGGCGCGTTCTGCAGGTACCAGCGCGCGGCCACCCCGACCAGCCGGTCCACGCCGGCCATCAGCTCGTCCAGCAGCGTGGGCGTGAGTGACCCGACGAGGGACTCGATCGCATCCCAGCGGGCGACGGCGCCGGTTACGTCGCGAGCGATGCGATAGGCCCGAACCACGTCTCCGGCGTCGGCGCCCGTTTCGGATACGAGCCGCGAGACGAACGTGATCCCCTGAGAGTTGACGACGTCGTTGGCGACGATCGTCGCGATGAGCTCGCGACGCAGCGCGTGCTCGGGCAACAGGTCGCCGAACCGTTCCACGACCTCGTTCGGGAAATACGCCCGAAGGTCTTGCTCCAGATACTTCGAGTCCGGAAGCGCCGACCCGAGCAGCGAACTGGTCAGGCTCATCTTCGCGTACGCGAGGAGGACGGCGAGCTCGGGGCGCGCCATGCCGCGACCCGCGCGACGGCGCTCGGCCATCTCTTCACCCGATGGGAGCCCCTCGAGTCCCCGATCCAGCAGTCCTTGCGCCTCGAGGGATTGCATCAGGTCCTCGTAGGCCTCCATCCGGTGGGGCAACTGCTCGCTCTCCTGGGACAGGATCTGTGCCTGCAGGAAGTTGTCATACAGGACGTGACCGACGACGTCGTCCTCGACCTGTTGCAGGAGGGCGTTGCGCTCCGCGAGCGCGAGCTCGCCGCGTTGCACCGCAAGGCCGAGGAGGATCTTCAGGTTCACCTCGTGGTCGGAGCAGTCCACCCCGCCGGAGTTGTCGATGAAGTCGGTGTTGATCCGGCCACCGCCCAGCGCGTACTCCACCCGTCCACGCTGCGTGAAGCCGAGGTTGCCTCCCTCGGCCACCACGCGAGCCCGCAACTCGTTGCCGTTCACGCGGAGGGTGTCGTTGACCCGGTCGCCGGCATCCGCGTTCGTCTCGGTGGAGGCCTTGACGTAGGTCCCGATGCCGCCGTTGTAGAGCAGGTCGACCGACGCTCGCAGGATCGCCGAGATCAACCCGTCGGGCGTGAGCTCCTTCGCCTCGATCCCGAGCGCCAGACGCGCCTCGGGCGAGATGGGGATCGACTTGGCGGTGCGCGGCCACACGCCGCCGCCGGGAGAGATCTTCGACCGATCGTAGTCGTCCCAGCTCGAGCCGGCCAGCTCGAAGAGGCGACGCCGCTCGGCGTACCCGGTCGCCGGGTTCGGCGCCGGGTCGACGAACACGTGCCGGTGATCGAACGCAGCCACGAGGCAGATCTCCTCGGACCGCAGCATGCCGTTGCCGAAGACGTCTCCCGACATGTCGCCGATGCCCACGACGGTGAATGGCTCGTTCGTGACGTCGGTGCCGATCTCGCGGAAGTGTCGCTTCACGGATTCCCAGACGCCGCGCGCCGTGATCGCCAGCTTCTTGTGGTCGTAGCCGGCCGAGCCTCCCGACGCGAAGGCGTCTCCGAGCCAGAACCCGTGCTCGGCGGCGACCGCGTTCGCCGTGTCGGAGTACGAGGCGGTTCCCTTGTCGGCCGCGACGACGAGGTACGGATCGTCCTCGTCGTGCACGACCACTTGCTCGGGGTGCACGACCCGACCGTCGAGCAGGTTGTCGGTGACGTCGAGCATCCCGTGCATGAACATGACGTACGCCCGCGTCACCTCCTCCTTCAACGCCTTCGGATCGGCGATCTGGCGCTTCAGCACGAAGCCGCCCTTCGAGCCGGTCGGGACGATCACGGCGTTCTTGACCATCTGGGCCTTCATCAGGCCGAGGACCTCCGTGCGGTAGTCCTGCCGACGTTCGGACCACCGGATCCCGCCGCGGGCGACCTCGCCGCCGCGCAGGTGCACGGCCTCCATCTCGGCCGAGTAAACGAAGATCTCGTACAACGGGGTCGGCCTGGGCATCTCGGGCACGGCGGCCGAGCGGAACTTGAAGGACAGCGAGGTGCGGCCGGACTTGTAGGCGTTCGTGCGAACGGTGGCGTCGATCACGCCGAGCGCGTTGCGAAGGATCCGGTCCTGCTCGAGGGACTTCACGGCGTCGAGATCCGCGAGGATCTGGGACCGGATGGCGTCCAGCACCTCGGGATCGCGTGAGCCGGAGGGGTCGAACTTCGTCTCGAAGAGGTGGATCAGCGCCGCCGCGATGTGCGGGTGCGCCGCGAACGCGTCGTTCTTGTACTCGACCGGGAAGCTGGCGTTCACCCGATGGTGGTACTTCCGGTACGCCCGCAGGATCTGGACCTGCCGCCAGTCGAGGCCGGCCGTCACGACGAGCCGGTTCAGGGAGTCGGATTCGCTCTCCCCCTTCCAGACCGCGACGATGGAGTCGGCGATCCTTCCTCCGATCTCCTCCACGTCGAGCGGTCGCTGGTCCGCCCACAGGACGCCGAAGTCGTGCAGGTGGCGGTCGTCGTCGCCGAGCAGGGTCGTCGGCCACTCCTCGACGACGCGCAGGCCGAGCGACTCGAGCGTGGGGACGAAGTCCGACAGCTGGATCTTCCCGCCCACCTTGTAGAGCCGGACGCGCGTGAGTGTCTCTCCGCCCTGGGTCTGGTTCCCGAGGCCGACGACGAAGGCGTTGTCGCCGTGCTCGAGCTCCTCGAAATGCAGGGTGTCCTCGACCGCCAGGTCCACGCTCGTCGAGCTCTTGTAGTAGTCGGGGAAGCGATAGGCCCAACGGTCGAACAGGACGTGTGCACCGGTATCGCCGTGGAGCTCGACGAGGCGCTCGAGCAGCCGGTCGTCCCAGGTCCGCGCGATCTCGACCACCTCTCGCTCGAGCTCGCCGAACGGCACGTCGGGGATCTCGCCGATCGCGACGTGCACCGTGTAGT
Organism: uncultured Actinomycetes bacterium; assembly: GCA_964567675.1. Taxonomy (GTDB): domain Bacteria; phylum Actinomycetota; class UBA4738; order UBA4738; family HRBIN12; genus CALGFI01. The sequence continues at coordinate 2,627 of CAZMNP010000223.1, read as the reverse complement.
GCAGCTGCGCGAGCCCGCTTTCGCCGAACCGGAGGTGCTCGTCGATCGAGGATCCCTTGAAGCGGCGAACGAACAGCTCTCGCAGTCGCTGGCCGACCTCGGGGTTGTAGCGGTCGCGGGGAAGGGCAACCAGCAGTGAGACGCTCCGTCCGTAGAGGTCGCGCCGGACGAAGAGGCGTACGTGCTGCTGCTCCTGGAGGTGGAGCAGGCCCATCACCTGTGTGCGAAGCTCCATGGTCGATGCGGCGAACAACTCGTCCTTGGGGATGCTCTCGAAGATCGAAACGACGGCCTTGTGGTCGTGCGATCCCTCGAACAGGTCTTCGGCCTCGACGATCTGGCGGAGCTTGCGGTTGAGCAGCGGCGTCTTGCCGGCCGGCTCCATGTAGGCCTTCGAGGTGAACAGGCCGACCATCCGCGCCTCGCCGACGATCCGTCCGTCCGGTGAGACCCGCCGCACGCCGATGTAGTCCATCCTCGCCCGGCGGTGCACGGTCGAGGGCCGGTTCGTCTTCGAGTAGATCAGGAGGTCACCGCCCTCGATCCGGCCCCGGAGTTTCGGCTCGATCGTGGACAGCAGCACGGGCTGTTCGTACGCGGACCATCCGCCCTTCGAAAGGATGCCGAGTGCGCTGCCCCGCGCGGTCGCGAGCGCACGGCCCTCGGGAAGGTCGACGAGCTCGTACTCGCGATACCCCAGGAAGATGAAGTTGAGGTCGAGCAGCCATTCGAGGAACGCGACCGTCTCCTCGACCTCGTCCTGTCCGTACAGGGCCCCGCCCGCGTTGGCGATCTCGATCATCCCCTTGACGGCGTCCTTCATCGCATCGAAATCGCGGACCGCCAGGTGGACGTCGCCGAGGATGCGGCGGATCGAGGACTCGAGGTCCGCCAACTCCGAACCCGGGAGCCGGCGGTCGATCTCGAAGTGCATGACGGACTCGCGGCTCTTGGCCTCGCGGACGTGCAGGACCCGCCCGATGCGCCCCTCCGGGCCGCGCTCGGTCCCGATGACGGGGTGGATCACCCGGCGGTAGCCGAGTCCGCGCGCGTCGAGCTCCTCGTTCACCGAGTCGAACAGGAACGGGGCATCGAGCGTGTTCGTCTCGAGGACCGTGCCGATGGTCTCGTACCCATCCTCGGCCCGGGACGGGTTGAACACCCGGACGGCGACCTCGTCCTTGCGACGACCGTTCGCCAGCCGGAAGGCTCCCAGCACGAGCCCGAGGAGCTCGTCGGGCCCCAGGTCGGACAGGTCGGCGGGCGAGAGGCGTCGCGTGAAGGCGTTCGCGAAGGCGGCGACGACGTCGGCCTGCTCGGCGGGGACCTGGGACGGGATGCGCTCGACCAGCCGGTCGAGCAGGGTCCGCTGTTCCCGCGCGGCTTCATCCGTCGCGCTCACGGCTCCATCGTACCTGTGAGCGGGAACCGCCTTCCGACCTGCGGCTTTATCCCGGAACCGGATCGGCCGAGTGAGAAGATGGTAACCCCTCCCCCCGGGGCACCCATGGCCGAGATCGCACACGAAGACACGGGATCCCTCGCCGAGCGCCAGGAGCTGCGCTCCGTCGCCCAGCTCCGGTTCCTGCATACCCTGGCGCTGCGGCTGAACGCGCTCGACGACGTCTCGGCGATCGGCCAGGCGATCACCGGCGAGCTCAAGACACTGATCGACTACCACAACTGCCGCATCTATCTGCTGCAGCCCGACGGCGAGACCCTCTTCCCGGTCGTCTTCACCGGCTCGCTGGGCGAGTACCACGGCGAAACTTACGAGGAGCTCGTCACGAAGATCGGCGAGGGCTTCACCGGCCGGGCGGCGGAGACCGGCCAAACGTACTACGCGGCGGACGCGCTGCGCGACGACGTTGGGGTCCAGATCGAGGGGACCTCGGAGATCGAGGAGTCGATCCTCTGCGTGCCGATGAAGGTGGGCGATCACGTGACCGGCGTGATCGTCCTGTCGAACCTCGGGATCAACCAGTTCGAAGAGGACGACATCCGCCTGCTCGAGGTCCTCGCGTCGCATGCGGCCGTGGCCCTCGAGAACGCGCGCCTGCTGCAACAGGAGCGCGAAGCCGCCGAGACGGCATCCGCCCTGCTCGGGCTGTCCCAGGCGTTGACGGGAGCCCACGACACGACGACGGTGCTCGATCGCGCCGTCGCGGCGCTCCCGCTGTTGATCGAGACGTCCGTGGTCGCCGCCTACGTCCACGATCGCGAAGCGGGCGTGTTCCACGCCGTCGCCCAGCGAGGGATCGCGCTCGAGCGCGCCGCGCTGCTTCCCGACATCCCCTCCGAGGTCGCCATCCCGGTGTTCGCATCCCTCACCGAACCCTTCGTGATCGCGGCCGAGAACGTCGCGACCATCCCCACCGAGCTCTGGGTCATCGACGGTCCGAGAGCCACGCTCGTCATCCCGCTCGGCCGAAAGCCGGATGCGCTCGCAGTCATCGTCGCCGTGGCGCTCGACGCGACGTCGATCCTCGGCGAGCGCGAGATCGCCCTCGGCCACGGGATCGGCGACATCGTGTCCCTCGCGCTCGGAAGCGCGAAGCGCGTCCACGAGCTCGAGCGCTTCCACGAGCTCGTCGAGAGCATCGACGCGATCTTCTGGGAGGCGGACC
>CAZMNP010000222.1:0-2751 GCA_964567675.1 uncultured Actinomycetes bacterium | reverse complement strand
TGATGCGGTCGCTCGTCACCGCGAAGTTCGACGTCACCCACGCGATGAACGCGCGCAGCGGGTACCAGATCAAGACCAGCAGACCGATCGCGAGCGCGGCCCAGATCACGGCGGTTCGACCCGAACCATCCTCCGGCGCGTTGAGGAACGCGAGGATCCACCCCGCGATCACCAGGATCGTCACGGCGATCGGGCCGACGAGCGCGATCCAGTGCGGCCGGAGGTCCAGGACGAGCTCCTCGCCGTCGATCAGGAGCCTGCGGGGGAACGCCATGGCCGGAGCTTACTCCAGGTGCTCGACCTCTCCGAACCGCACGGTCTCGGTCCCGTCGCCGACACGGACCATCAGCGCGCCGGTCTCGTCGACATCGACCGCCTCTCCCTCCACGACGGCCCCGCGCCCGGTCCTCGCGCGGACCGTGGTCCCGAGCGTCGCGCAACGCTTCCGGTATTCGGCGACGACGGCGCGGGCGAACGCGGGGTGCCCGGTCTGGTAACGCCCGGCGAACGCGCGAAGGAACGCGGCGAGGACGTCTGCGTCCTCCGCCTGCACCGCGCCGGCCTCCGGCAGGTCGGCGGGCGGGGCGTCGAGGTTCACGCCGACGCCGAGGGCGACGAACTCGAACCGGTCGCCGGCAAGGCGCGACTCCGCCAGGATGCCGCCCACCTTGAGCCCCGCGACCAGGATGTCGTTCGGCCACTTGCACGCCGCAACTTGGTCCGTTACCTCGTCGCACGCCTCCGCCAGAGCGGTTCCCGCGAGGAGCGACAGCAGTCCTCCGAGCTCGGGCGGCAGCGACGGCCTGAGCACGAGCGAGAACAGCAGCGCCCGGCCCGGTTCGTCCTTCCACGTTCGGCCCAGGCGTCCCCGTCCCTCGGTCTGGTGCCCGGCCGCGACCAGGGTCCATTCCGGCGCACCGTCCTCGGCGAGGCGTACCGCGGTCTCCTGGGTGGAGCGGGTAACCTCCTCGAAGCGGACGGGGGCCGACAGGCCCGCGCCTTCGAGTGCGCGAGACAACGCGTGATCGGACAGCACCGGACGTTTGACTCCCCTTTTGAGTTACCCGATTATCGGCGGCCGGAGCGAGCGTGGCGAAACCCCGGATCCTGATCGCGAACCGCGGCGAGATCGCCGTCCGCATCATCCGCACGATCAAAGAGCTCGGCCACACGGCGATCGCCGTGTACAGCGACGCCGACCGCGACGCGCTGCACGTCGAGATGGCCGACCAGGCCTACCGGATCGGCCCGGCGCTCGCGGCCGAGTCCTACCTCTCGATCGGCTCGATCATGGAGGCGGCGAGCAAGGCCAAGGCCACTGCCGTCCACCCCGGGTACGGGTTCCTGTCCGAACGCTCGCAGTTCGCGCGGGCGGTCGCGCAGGCGGGGATGACCTTCATCGGTCCACCGCCCGAGGCGATCGAGATGATGGGCGACAAGGCCGCGGCTCGTCAGGCCGCCGATCGCGTGGGTGTCCCCATCGTGCCGGGAACGACGGATCCGGTGACCCTCGCAGACGCCCCGGCCGAGGCCGAGCGGATCGGGCTTCCCATCATCGTGAAGGCGGCGTTCGGCGGCGGCGGCCGCGGGATGCACCTCGTCCGCAAGCCCGAGGAGCTCGAGAACGCCCTCACCCGCGCGGCGCGAGAGGCGCAGGCGTACTTCGGCAGGCCGGAGGTCTTCCTCGAGCGCTACATCGACCGCGCCCACCACGTCGAGGCGCAGATCATGGCGGATGCGCACGGCAACGTGTTCTTCCTCGGCGAACGGGACTGCTCGGTGCAGCGCCGGCACCAGAAGCTGGTCGAGGAAACGCCCTCGCCGGTCGTCGACGCGGAGCTCCGGCAGCGGATCGGCGAGGTGTCGATGGCCCTCGCGAAGGAGGCCGGCTACGTGAACGCCGGAACCGTCGAGGGCCTCGTCGATGAGGACGGCGCCTTCTACTTCCTCGAGATGAACACGCGCCTGCAGGTCGAGCACACCGTGACGGAGATGGTGACCGGCCTGGATCTCGTCGAGCTCCAGATCCGCGCGGCGTTCGGCGAGAAGCTCGACCTGTCGAAGGTGCAGCCGCGCGGCCACGCGATCCAGTGCCGGATCAACGCCGAGGACCCGGCGCGGAACTTCCTCCCGGGTCCCGGCCGCGTGACCGGCTACCGCGAGCCCGCCGGTCCGTTCGTCCGGGTGGATTCGTTCGTGCAGTCGGGCCGGGAGATCCCCTCGGACTACGACTCCATGTTCGCGAAGCTGATCGTCTCGGCGGAGACCCGTCCCCGCGCGATCAAGCGCATGCTCCGTGCGCTCGAGGAGTTCCGGGTAGAGGGCGTGCCGACGACGATCCCGCTCCACCGATGGATCTTGCTGACACGCGCCTTCATCAAGTCTTCGCACACCACCACGTGGCTCGAGAAGGCGTTGCGGGATGCCGAGCTCGAGGTCCCGACGGACGGCGCGGGGCCACGATCCGGGGCGGACGCGAAACAACCCGTGCCCGCCGAGCTCCTCGTCGAGGTCGACGGCCGCCGCGTCCCGGTGCGGATCTTCGACCATCGTCACGACTCTGCGCCGCGCCCCCCGAGCCGGCAGAGCGCCCGTCACGACCAGGCCGTGCACAGCGTGGTGAAGGCGCAGATGCAGGGGACGATCCTGCGCATCCTGGTGGAGGCGGGTCAGGAGATCCAGGCCGGCGACGTCGTCTGCATCCTCGAGGCGATGAAGATGGAGAACGCCATCCCCGCCCCGCGCGAGGGA
>CAZMNP010000221.1:0-2699 GCA_964567675.1 uncultured Actinomycetes bacterium | reverse complement strand
CTCATCTGAGCACCTCCGAACGAGCGTCCCTCGCACACCGACCCGCGTCAAAGCCGGCGGCGCCGTTCGAACGGCCGATAGACCAGACGCACGCGCGCCGTGAGGTGGCGGCGGCGGGCGGGCCCGAAACTCCGGCTGTCGGTGGAGCTGTCCGGCTGGTCGCCCTCGATCCAGAACTCATCGCGTTCGAGCACGCGCCCGTCGGGCGAGAGGTCGCCCGGAACGGCGACGAGGCGCTTCACCATCTCGAACCCCGGACGGGCCGGATGCTCGACGACCACGACGTCACCGCGCCGGTACCGGGTCGGCTCGACCGCGAGGGCCCAGTCCCCGGGTGACAGGCTCGGGAGCATCGACGTCCCGCGGATCTCGACCCGGAACGGCTTCCACCGCAGGAACGCGTACGCCGCGGCGACCGTGAACGCCACACCCGCGAGCAGCGGCTTCCGCGTCCGCCGACCCCGGTGATAGGTTCGGTTCCGAGGACCCTCGTCCGAAGGAGGCTGAACGCCCATGCTCGAAGCTTTGCTCAGGCCGCGGCGCATCGTCCATGCACACTGCGACCTCCCCTGTGGCGTCTACGACCCGGCTCAGGCGCGGATCGAGGCCGAGTCCGTCAAGGCGGTCCAGCAGCGGTACCAGGACGCCGAGAAGATGAAGAGCGCCGGCGAGTCCGTGGAGGACTATCGGGCGCGCTGCCTTGTGATCAAGGAGGAGCGCGCGGACCTGGTCAAACATCACCTGTGGGTGCTGTGGACCGACTACTTCAAGCCCGAGCACCTCGAGAAGCACCCGGAGCTGCACGATCTGTTCTGGAAGGCCACGAAGGAAGCCGGGCTGGCGAAGAAGGCGCAGGACCCCGCGCAGGGTCAGAAGCTGCTCGACGCGATCGACGGGGTCGCCAAGATCTTCAAGGAGACGAAGTCGTAGCCTGCGGGCCAGCCACCTTGCAGGTCTTCGCGATCGTTCGCGGGGCGGGACCCTCGAGTCCCGCCCCGCTATCCATTCGAGGTCCACGCCGATGAAGGACATCGGACTGGTCGGTGTCCCGTTCAGCGGTCGGTCCACCTTGTTCACCGCGCTCACGCGAACCGGTTCACACGGCGGCCAGGCGAACCACGCCGTGGTCCCGGTTCCCGATCCGCGTCTTGCCGTGCTCACCGAGATCGAGCGCTCGCGCAAGACCGTCCACGCGCAGGTCGGTTTCGTGGACGTGCCCGGTGGAACGTCGAGCGCTCAAGGGATCGCCAAGCTCCGCGAGACGGACGCGCTCGCGATCGTGCTTCGCTGCTTCGGCCCCGACGCGAAGCCCGCGGCCGAGCTGGCCGAGGTTCGCGCCGATCTCCTCCTCGCCGACCAGGCCGTCATCGAACCCGCGCTGGAACGCGCGACGAAGCGAGCGCGCGGAGGAACGACGGCCGAGATCGACGCGCTGGCGAACGCGAACACGGCCCTGGCGAGCGAGACTCCTCTGCGCGACGCCGGCCTGTCGGTCGAGGAGCGCCGCGAGTTGAAGGCGATCGCCCCCCTGACGCTCAAGCCGGAGGTCGTCGTCGCGAATCTCGAAGAGGGGACGGAAACGCCGGCCGAGCTGCCCGAGGGAACGGTCGGGGTGTACGCCTCGATCGAAGCCGAGACCGCCGAGATGGACCCCGACGAGGCACGAACCCTGCTCGATGAGTTCGGCGTGCACGAACCCGGGCTCGAGACCGTGATCAGGGCGTCCTACGGGGCCCTGGACCTCATCACGTTCCTCACGACCGGCGAGGACGAGACGCGAGCCTGGGAGGTTCGCCGGGGTGCGACGGCACCGGAGGCGGCCGGCGTCATCCACACGGACCTGGAACGCGGCTTCATCCGGGCCGAGGTGATCCCGTACGACGACCTCGTCGAGGCGGGCTCGATGGATAGGGCGAAGGCCAAGGGACTGATCCGCGTGGAGGGGAAGGAGTACGTCGTCCACGAAGGCGACATCTTGCACGTCCGATTCGCGGTCTGATCCCGGGCTTGCCTCGAACGACTACGGCTCCACGTTCCCCGCGCCAGTGCAGATCGAGAGCGTGACCGTCCACATGCCCTGGTCCTGTGCCCTCGTGACGCGACCGATCGTCCGGCCATCTCGGATCACGACGACGAGATCTCCGTGCCATCGCGTCTGCGGATAACCGGGTTTCGCGATCCGGTCCTCGCTCACGAGATCCCCGATCGTCCTTCGAACCGTGCCGACCGCGTCCTCTTCGGTGCCCGCGAAGCGCGACTGGAACTCCCGCTCCACGATCTTCGAGCACGCGAGCTCCGGCGAGATCCACAGCTCCTGCGGATCGACGATCGCGAGCTCCGACGAGGGCGCCGGTCCCGACGCACGATCGCGAAGACAGGACACGCGGACGGTCCCCGGCGCGACCACGATGACCGCATCGCTGGGAGCACCGTTGGCGATCGGGACATCCACCGGACTTCCCAGCTCGCGGAGTGGGCGGACGCGGAGGAACTGCGCCTGCGACGTGTTCTGCACCACGAACCGCACACCGGCATCGCCCGCCTGCACCACCGACGTGTCGACGAGGGCTCCATCCGGCTCGCAGCTCACACGAGCGACGTTCGGGGCCACCCGGCCGGCTGCGACCGCCGGGCCGCCCTCGCGGAAGAGGGCCGCGATGAGACCCGTGATGAACAGCAGCCCCACGACGGCAGCCACT
>CAZMNP010000220.1:0-3649 GCA_964567675.1 uncultured Actinomycetes bacterium | reverse complement strand
AGGAACACGGCGACGTTCATCGTGTCGGAGGAGAAGTCGGTGCCGACGATCATGGCGTAGACGTTCGCGAACAGGTAGAAGAGCGGGACGATCACGGCCGGAAGCAGGATGAAGGCCGTGGCGACCGCCAACCCGATGACGAGGCCGATCGGTTTCCCGCCGCCCACGTCAGGTCCGCTTCCTGATCTCGACCATCCCCTCGGTCACTCGGGCATCGTACGTGGCCAGCGCTTGCGAGGCGGGCCCGCGGAGCACCGCTCCGTCCTCGAGGTTGAACATGCTGCCGTGCGCGGGACACGTGACGTGATCCAGCGAGCCGAACCGGACCGGGCCGCGGTGGAGCGGTGCACCCTGATGTGAACACCGGTTCTCCATCGCGAAGAGGCGGTCCCCCGACCGGACCAGGAAGAAGGCCTCTCCGTCGAGCTCCACCCGGATGGGCTTGCCCTCCACGAGCTGGTCCGCAGGCACGGCCGGCATCCACGCTTCCTCGTCCAGATCTTCCCCCTCCCGTGCCTGAGCGTGCCTGAAAGGGTACCGAGAGTCGAAGATCGCGCTCAGTTGCGTGGCCTCCCGCGCCGATAGTTCAGGGTCATGTACGACCACATCGCCTCGCCCCCGAGGCCGAAACCGGGTTCGGCGCTCCGAGCGCTGTGGGCGACGCTGGCAGGGATCCTCCTGCTCCTCGGCGGGGTCGCGTACGCCGCGAACCTGTACTTCGCGAGCGAGCTCGAGCGCGGCGCGACGAGGGATGCCCGCAAGCTCGCCATCGACGTGATCCAACCGATCCTGTCGCCCGCCGACGCGTCGGCCCCGATCCGGGGTGCGAGATACGACCAGATCCTCGGGTCGCTGGAGCAGAACGTCCTCGCGGGACCGATCAACCGGGTGCGCCTGTGGCGCGCGGACGGAACGATCCTGTTCGCCGACGACCCCTCCCTCGTGGGAAGCCGGGAGCCAGACATGCGCGACGACATCCACGCCGTGACCGCGGGGACGTCGGAAAGCCGGGTGCTGGGCGACCGATTCCGAACGCTGACGTCGATCCGGGTCGGCGAGTCGCCGCCGATCCTGCTCGCGGTCGAGCTCGGGCGTTCGCATGAAGCGCTCGTCGAGCCCGCCGGCGAGCGTTGGCAACCATGGGTGGTCCGTGCGGGGGTGGGCGCCGGGGTCTGCGTGGCCTTGTACGTCCTTACCTGGGTGTTCTTCGGCGTCTTCGGGACGATGAAGCGCCGCCCGAAGACCGCCAAGGTCAAGTCGCGAGAGGCGGACCGAGGCGGACGGAAGGCCCCGAAGGACGGGGTGCCCGCCGACGGAGAGCTTCCCCCGTACATGCAGGCCGGGTTCCAGGACGAGTTCCAGTCGCGGAAGCGGGCCGAGGACGCGCTCGCGGCCGCCGAGCGACAGCGCGATGCCTTGACCGAGCGGGTCCGCGTCCTCGAGCTGGAGCTGGAGGCTGCCCGGAACAAGGCGAACGGCCAAGAGTCTCGTCCCGTCCTGCCGACGAGCTAACGCAACGCACCGCGTATCCCCGATTGGCCAACGAGGCCCGAATCAACTCTGCACCTGCCACGTTGTGACGCGCGGCGGCTCGGTCGGGCAGTATCCAGGTGGTGAAGAGCGAAGCGGTCGATCGCATCGCGCTCGTCCAGCAGCTGGCCGGGGGTGGTTGCCTGGCACCCGAGGAGGAGGCCGCGGAGCTGACCCGCGCCGCCGACGATGGGTCGAGACCGCTCGAGGAGCTGGTCGCGCGCCGGTTGCGCGGAGAGCCGCTCGCTTGGATCACCGGGTTCGTCCTCTTCTGCGATCTTCGCGTGCAGGTGGATCCGGGCGTGTACGTGCCGCGGCCCCACACAGAAGGACTCGCGCGCCGGGCGGCTTCACTGCTGCCTGCGGACGGGATCGGCGTCGATCTCTGCACGGGGAGCGGCGCGGTGGCGGCCGTCCTCGTCGCCACGGAGCGGGGAGCGACGGTGTTCGCGACCGACGTGGATCCCGCGGCGGTGGCGTGTGCCCGACGGAACGGCGTGCGGGCGCTCCTGGGCAACCTCGACGAGCCGTTGCCCGAGTCGATCCGCGGCCGCGTCGACGTCATGACCGCCGTCGTCCCGTACGTTCCGACCGAGGAGCTCCACCTTCTGCCGAGGGACGTCCTGGCCTACGAGCCGCGGCCCGCGCTCGACGGTGGCGCAGGCGGAACCACGTTCCTCCAGCAGGTGGCTCGCCTCTGCGCCGACTGGCTCGCTCCCGCAGGGCACGTGCTCCTCGAGCTCGGCGGCGACCAGGCGGGCGTGGTCGCCGAGACCATGGAGAGCGCTGGTCTTTCGGATATCCGCCTGCATCGCGACGTGGACGGCAACGACCGAGCGATCGAAGGACGGGGGCCATGACCGACCCGCTCGACCTGGTGGCCGAGTCCGAGGCCGCGCTGCGGTTGGTCGCCGAGGAGGCGGACAAGTATCTGGCGAAGCTCGACGACTCCCCGGCACGGCTTCCCGGCGCGGACCAGGCGGCCGCGCGCTTCGACGGGTCGCTCCCCGAGGATGGGTCGGGTGCCGTCGAGGCGCTACTCGAGCTCATCGAGAACGGTGTGCCTGCCGCCGTTCGGTCATCCGGCCCTCGGATGTTCCATTTCGTGACCGGTGGCGTCACTCCGGCCGCGCTCGGCGGCGACTGGCTGGCATCCGCTCTGGACCAGAATGCCTTCAGCTGGGTGGGGACACCGCTCGGATCGCGCTTGGAGGCGGTGACGATCCGCTGGCTGAAGGAGCTCTTCCATCTCTCCGCTTCGTGGACCGGTGTGCTCACGACCGGCGCGACGATGGCGAACTTCACCGCCCTGGCCGCGGCCCGCCATTGGTATGGAGAACATCACGGCGTCGACGTGGAGGAGCGCGGGCTCGCCGGGCTGCCGCCAGTGACCGTGCTCTCGAGCGGGTATATCCATGTGAGCGCCGTCAAGGCGCTGGCGATGCTCGGGATCGGCAGGGCGAGCGTTCGCCGGCTCGTCCGAGACCGCGTTGGGCGGTTGGACTTGGAGGCGCTCGAGGCCTCCCTCCGTGATCTCGGCGGTGCCCCGTCCATCGTGGTGGCGACGGCGGGGGAGGTGAACGCAGGCGACTTCGACCCGATCGAGGCCGTGGCCGACCTCGCGGGGCGGCACGGGGCGTGGCTCCATGTGGACGGCGCGTTCGGGCTGTTCGCCCGCGTCTCGCCTCGCGCCGAAGCGCTGGCCGCTGGGGTGGAGCGAGCCGACTCCGTGATCGCCGACGGCCACAAGTGGCTGAACGTGCCCTACGACTCCGGTTTCGCTTTCGTCCGCGATCCGATGGCGTTGCCGAAGGCGTTCACGGCCAGTGCGGACTACCTGCCGTCACCCGAGGACCCGCATCCCAACTTCGGCTACTTCGGCCCGGAGATGTCCCGGCGCGCCCGGGCGCTGCCGGCCTGGGCGAGCCTGCGAGCGTACGGTCGGGCCGGCTACCGCGCGATGGTCGAGCGGCACCTCGATCTCGCGCAGCGGCTGGCCGAGCGGATCGACGAGGAACCCGATCTCGAGCGGCTGGCAGACGTGCCGCTGAACGTCGTGTGCTTCCGCTTCCGGCCGGCCGGGCTCGACGAGGGCGACCTCGACGAGCTGAATCGCCGG
>CAZMNP010000219.1:0-2976 GCA_964567675.1 uncultured Actinomycetes bacterium | reverse complement strand
GAGCTTCCGCAGCGGTTTCGTCGCCGTCGTGGGGCGGCCGAACGTCGGCAAGTCGACACTCGTCAATTCGCTCGTCGGGCGGAAGGTGGCCATCGTCTCGGACAAGCCGCAGACGACGCGCCACGACGCCCGCGCGGTCCTTACCACCGAGAGCTATCAGATCGTGTTCACCGACACGCCGGGGTTCCACAAGCCGCGGACGCTCCTCGGCACGCGCCTGAACGACCTCGTGGGGGCGGCGACGCAGGGCGTGGACGCGATCGTCATGGTGGTCGACGCGAAGGACGGGATCGGCCGCGGCGACGCCTTCGTGTACGAGCGGCGGGTCCGGCCGGTCGGCGTGCCGGCGTTCTGCGCCGTCAACAAGCTCGACCTGCTCCGCAACCGCGAGGAGGTGCCGCAGCTCCAGGCGGCCGCGGACCTCGGCGACTTCGAGGAGATCGTCCCGGTCTCCGCGAAGACCGCCCGCGGCGTCGGCATGCTTCGCGATCTCCTGCTCGAGCACCTCCCCGAGGGGCCCGCGTACTACCCGGACGGCGAGTTCACCGACCAGCCGCTCGAGATCCGCCTCGCCGAGATCGTGCGAGAGAAGGCGCTCGCCGTGACGCGGCAAGAGGTTCCCCACTCGATCGCGGTCATGGTCGAGGAGCTCGAGGAGGGGGAGGGCCTCACGAAGGTCCACGCGTCGCTCATCGTCGAGCGCGACTCGCAGAAGGGCATCGTGATCGGCAAGGACGGCGAGACGCTCAAGACGATCGGCACCCGGGCACGTGAGGAGATGGAGCTGGTCCTGGGCCGCAAGGTCTTCCTCGACCTTCGAGTCAAGGTGCTCAAGGAGTGGCAGCGGGACCCGAAAGCCCTCCAGCGCCTGGGGTTCTGAGGCTCTCGGTCCGATCGGTTACGCGACGACCGTGATCTCCCCGGCCATACCGGGGAGGTGGTACTTGCACACCAGGACGTAGAGCCCCGGATCCACGACACCAGTGATCGGCTCGCCGTTGAACTCGTCTCCGGGTGGGATGTCGACGGAGATCGATGTCCCCTGCATCGTGAAGTTGTGGAGGACCGCGTCTACGTTCACGATCGTGATGCCCTGAGACGCGCTCGCGGTGAAGCAGTTCGGCACGAATGCGTTCTTCTCCAGCCGGATGGTGAAGGCGACCCCCTCCCCGGTCAGATCGACGCAGTTCGCACCCGTGGGGGCGGTCGCGCCAGTCTCTTGCGTCGTGCCAGTCGCCGCCGTTGCGCCGGGTCCCTCGGCGTCCTCGCCGCTGTCGCCACCGCAGGTAGCCGCGGTCAGCGCGAACACGGCTCCGAGCACGATCGCCAGCTTCCTCATCCGGTCCTCCGTTCGAGGCGGTCGTCGGATCGGTCAGGATAGCCCGCCATCGGTCCTGCGACGTACCATGGGTTCGATGTCCACGGCAGCCGAGATCGAACGCTCTCGTCCCGGCCTCGCGCTCTACGCGCCGAAGGATGCCGCGCGTCTCGTCGGGCGGGTGACCCCGGTCGACGCGGTCGGACTCACCGAGCGGGCCGCGTCGCTCGCGAAGCGTTCGATCAAGCGCGACTCGAAGCTGTGGGCGCTCGACCTCGCGATCCGGTGCATGGACCTGACGACGCTCGAGGGCGTCGACACGACGGGCAAGGTCGTCGCCATGTGTGCGAAGGCCGTGCGGCCGAACCCCGTCGACCCGTCGATCCCGTCGGTGGCCGCCGTGTGCCTGTACCCACAGCTGGTCTCCATCGCCCTCGGTCACCTGAAGGGCACGAACGTGAAGGTCGCGAGCGTGGCGGGCGGGTTCCCCTCGGGGCTCGCGCCGCTCGGCGCTCGCCTCGCCGAGATCCGCGAGGTGGTGGACCTCGGCGCGGATGAGGTCGACATGGTCCTCAACCGCTCGCTGTTCCTCGGCGGCAGTTACGCCGAGTGCTTCGCGGAGCTCATCGCCGCGCGCGATGCCGCCGGCCAGGCTCATCTGAAGGTGATCCTCGAGACGGGCGAGCTGGGCTCGTACGACCGCATCCGGCAGGCGAGCGTTCTGGCGATGGCCGCGGGCGCCGACTTCATCAAGACCTCGACCGGCAAGATCGCCGTGGGCGCCGAGCTCGCATCCGGGCTCTGCATGATGGAGGCCGCGCGAGACTTCTTCCACGAGACCGGACACCGAGTCGGCGTCAAGGTCGCCGGCGGCGTCCGCCAGAGCAAGCAGGCGATCCAGTACCTCGTGCTGCTGTACGAGACCCTTGGGCCGGACTGGATGACGCCCGACCTGTTCCGGATCGGAGCCTCGACCCTGCTGAACGACGTGTTGATGCAGATCGACAAAGAACGGACGGGCCGGTACCAGAGCCCCGACTACTACACGATCGACTGATGATGGCGAAGATCGAGAAGCAGACGAGGTCGGCCCTCGAGCAGGGCGAGCCGGTCTGGGAGTACGCGGACGCGCCCGAGTCGACCGACATCGTGCATCTGCGCGACCGGTACGGGCTGTTCATCGGCGGCGAGTTCGTCGAGCCGAAGAGCGGCACGTGGTTCGAGACGATCGACCCGTCGAACGAGCAGCCGCTCGCGCAGGTCGCGGAGGCCGGTCCCGAAGACGTCGATCTCGCCGTCGGCGCGGCACGCGACGCGTACGAGACGCGCTGGCGCGATCTGCCCGGAAGCGAACGCGCGAAGTACCTCTACCGGATCGCCCGGCAGATCCAGGAGCGGGCGCGTGAGTTCGCCGTCCTGGAGACGATGAACGGCGGCAAGCCGATCAAGGAGTCGCGCGACGTCGACCTGCCGCTCGCGGCCGCACACTTCTTCTACTACGCCGGGTGGGCGGACAAGCTCGAGTACGCGTTCCCGAACCGGCATCCACGTCCGCTCGGCGTGGCGGGGCAGATCATCCCGTGGAACTTCCCGCTGCTGATGGCGGCGTGGAAGCTCGCGCCCGCCCTCGCGGCCGGCAACACGGTCGTGCTGAAGCC
>CAZMNP010000218.1:0-7358 GCA_964567675.1 uncultured Actinomycetes bacterium | reverse complement strand
GACCGCATCCGGCTCGATCTCGACATCTCTTCGATCCTGACCTACATCGTGATCGGTCTGATCGTGGGTGTGCTGGCACGCCTGCTCGTTCCCGGGCGCACCTCGATGAGCCTGCTGGCGACGATCGTCATCGGCGTGATCGGCGCCGTCATCGGCGGCTGGCTCGCGGGCGCGGTCTTCGAGGAGACCAAGGGCGTGGACTGGATCGCGTCGATCCTCGTGGCTCTCGTGCTCGTGTTGCTGGTCCGAAGGGCATCGCCCCGCCGCCCGTTCTGGAGTCGCCGCTAGACCCGGATCGGAGGTCGAACGCCCGACCTCAGCGCGCCGAGCGTTCCTCGGCGAGCCGGGCCAAGTTCCGCAACTGCTTCACGTCCGCGCGGTTGACGAGGATCCGGAAGATCGGCCGCGCCCAGGGCTTCAACCAGTACGGGAGGTAGTTCACCCGCTCCACGGTGTCGGTGTAGACGATCCGTGTTCCGCTCTCCTGAGGCTGCACGTCGTACCGGTGCGAGAAGTGCGCCTCCCACGTCTTGGCCCTCTTGCGCTCGAGGCGCGCGTCGGTCTCGATCACGAACACGTTCGGCCTCGACACCTCCGTGACGACCGACCGGTCGTGGAAGGTGTCCTTCCCGGCGGAACCCGAAGACGAGAACGTCGTCCCGACCGCTGCCGGGCCCTCCGGTGCCTCGAGGGAGAGCAACTTGAACTGGTCGTTGCTCGCCCGTTCGCCCGACCACTCCAGGTGCGCACGGAGGTCCGCGATGAGGTCGTAGACGGTCTCCGGTGACGCGTTAGATGTCGCCGAGGTCTGCGTAGCGAACATCAGCGGGCGCTGAGCCATCCGTCCATGCTCCTCTCCAGGTCGACTCGGGGCATCGAGCCAAGGAGGCTATCCTCGGGTCGTGGACTACGCGACCTACGTCGAGCAAGTACGGCAGGACGGACGACGGCTCGCCGATGCCGCGAGCGGAAGCCTTTCGAACGCGGTTCCCTCGTGTCCCGGGTGGACCGTGAACGATCTCGTCTCCCACGTGGCCGAGGTGTACGAGCACAAGATCGCGTGCACGGCGCTCGGACGTTCCCCGGATCCGTGGCCGCCGGGATGGCCGTCGGACCGCGATCCCATCGAGTGGCTCGGCGACGCCCACCAGCGGTTGCTCGGGATGTTCGAAGCGAGTGACGCCACCACCCCGTCGGCGACGTGGTGGCCACCGGATCAGACGGTGGGCTTCTGGGCCAGGCGGATGGCACAGGAGACGGCCGTCCACCGGATCGACGCCGAGCTGGCGATCGGAGCGCCGACACCGGTGGACGCCGAGCTGGCGGTCGACGGCGTGGACGAGATCCTCGTCATCATGCTCGCGGGCGACTGGTCGGACGAACCGGACGATGCCGCGACCGGACAGCGCGTGGCCATCACGGTCGGCGGAAGGACCTGGCTCGTGACGCTCGAGCGGGAGGCCGTGAGCATCGCCACAGAGGCCGGAGATGCGGATGCGACGCTGAGCGGCGATCCCTCCGACGTCCTCCTGTGGCTCTGGGGGCGTGCCCCGGATGAGCGCCTGACTCGCTCCGGCGACGACGACGCCATCCGCTTGCTGCGTGCCCGGCTCGTCCTCGCGACGCAGTAGCGGCGAACCGGCGTCGAAATCCGCCGGGCTCGTTCGTCGTACGGGTGTCGGACGATCACGGCCCACAGGGCCGGGAAGGAGGAGGTCATGGCGGATTTTGTGCTTCTCTACAGCGGCGGGAAGATGCCCGAGACCGAGGAGGAACAGGCCCAGGTGATGAAGGCCTGGACCGACTGGTACGGGAACATCGGCTCGGACCTGAAGGACGGCGGGAACCCGTTCGCCCCGCAGGCCAAGACCGTCGGCAACGACGGATCGATCACGGACGGCGCGAAGGGCACGCCGCACACCGGCTACACGATCGTCAGCGCGGCCTCGCTCGACGCCGCGACGGATGTCGCGAAGGGCTCGCCGGTCCTCGAGGGTGGCGGCACCATCACCGTCTACGAGATCCTGGAGATGATGTGAGCCGAGCCTGACCGCACGACGGGGAGGCCCCGAAAGGGGCCTCCTTTGTTACTCCCTGATCAACGGTGCGACCCGGTCGCGGAACAGCTCGAGCTGGCGGATCGGAGGGCCGACGGGCCACAGGAACACGCGCCGGACACCGGCGGCCGCATAGCGCGAGAGCCGCTCGGCGCACTCCTCCGCCGACGCGACGAGGAGCCGGTCGCCGAGCTCGTCCGCCGTGCGGCCGAGGGCCGGTCCCACCCACTCCTCCAGCACCCGATGGGCTTTCGCTCGGTCGTCTTCGATGTGGATCATCATCGTCACGAGCGCGTTCCCGAAGGTGTCCGGATCCTTCCCGTGAGCGGGGAGCAGCTCGCGGAGGCGCGCCGTTCCCTCGGCGAACTTTTCGGGCGTGGTGTTGTAGCCCGAGGCAAGCCATCCGTCTCCCAACCGAGCGACCCGTCGAAGCCCGGCGTCCGATCCCCAGCTCCCGATCCAGATCGGCGGTCCTCCGGCTTGCGCGGGCCGTGGCTCAAGACGGACATCGCGCGTGGAGTAGAACTCGCCGACGAAGGGATCGCCGTCTGGACGCCACAGCGCGCGTAACGCGCGGACGGCCTCGTCGAACCGTGGCCACCGTTCCTCCCACGGCACCCTCGCCGCGTCGTAATCGGGCTTGTACGAACCGGGACCGAGCCCGACGATCAGGCGACCGCCCGAAAGGAGGTCGATCGCAGCGAGTGCCTTAGCGAGCGGCACGGGCGTTCGGACGACCGCGAGAGCGATCGTCGTCGCCACCGTCATGTCACCGCTCGCCCCGAGCACCGAGGCCAGCGCGGTGAGCCCGTCCAGCCACGGCCGGCGGTGCTGGAGGTGGTCGTTGACCGACACCGCGGAGAAACCGAGCCGGTCGGCGGTTCGGACGTACTCCGTCAGGGATGCCGGATCGAACGGTTCCTCATCCCAGGACAGCAGCGGCAAGTGCACGCCGAACTCCACGCAACCTCCTCAGCGCCGTTTGGCGTGACCCTAGTCAACCGGCGCATACCTGTGAGTAGGCACCGGCCGCATGATCCTCCATCATCCTTGCGAGATGAGATCTCTCGTCTTTGCCGCGTGCCAGTCAAGACCCATCGCCTCGAACCGTTCGATCGCTTCTCCGATCAGTTCGTCGTCCCCACGGGCGTAACCCAGCGCGCGTAGCGCGAACGGTTCGAGATACGTCCCCGGCTTCACGAGTGCCGGTGCCTCTTCCTCGATCTCGGCTCGTCGATCGAGCGCGATGAGCGCGTTGAGCCGCGCGATCAAGCCTTCGACATCCAGGAACCCTTCGGGGCTCCACTCGCTGAGCTTCCGCTCGACCTCAGCCAGATCACCCCGCGCGATGGCGATCTCGATGTATCGAGGGTCGAACAAGCCGCCGTACCCTTCCATGCCCAGATCTTCGACACTGCGCTCGAGGCGTCGGGCTTCCTTCTCGTTCCCGAGGTGGACGTTCGCGAGCGCACAAAGGAGCAGCGCCGAGACGTTGGACGAGCAGGGCGTCGCGATGTTAGCGGCGACCGCCGATTCCGCCCGCGACTGGAGGTCGTGGACAACATCCCAGCGACCGGCCGCATCCTCCACGGCGATCAACATCATGGCGGCATGCATCCGATGATGCGGCGTCAGGTTGCTCGTCACCTGATCGTGTGCCTCGGCGATCCGACCCGCTTCCTCGAGGCGACCGGTCGCGAGGTACGCCGAGAGACCGAACAGGTACATCAACGCGATGTGATCGGGGTCGGTGACGATCGGCAAGATCTCGAAGCGGCGCTTGACCCAGTCGAACGCTTCCTCATAGTCGCCTCGGGAGAAGGCCACCGTGGCGCGCGCGTCCCACGCCCATGACCGAAGCTCCAAGTCGTCGATGCGGTCGGCCAGCTCACTGGCCTCCTGGGCTACCGCGCCGGATCTCTCTGGATCGAAGTACGCCCGCGCGATCAACGCCCGCGCCCGTGCCGACGTTTCCGGCTCGGAGAACTCGAGTGCCCGTTCGATCCACCCCTCGATCAGCTCGCGGTCCGGCCGGCGCTTCCACATCGCGGCGCGCGTAGCCGTATGGAACGCGAGCTGGCTGTACGTGTCCGCGGTGGTCGCGCGGTCGCTTCCCTCCAGTGAGTTCTGCATCGCGATCCAGAACGCCTCACCATCGAACTTGAAGACGTTCGCGCGTCCGACCTCTCGCCAAAGCACAGCCCGTCCGGCCTGGTCAGGCTCCAGGTCGAGTGCACGGTGGAGCAGCGCGAGGCCGTCGTCGATCTCGAAGCGGCCGATCGCAAGCTCGGCTGCGCGGCGGAGCCACGCAAGCGCGCGTGCTCGCAGCTCAGCGAGCTCGCTCTCCGCGCCCCCCCACGCCAGATCGGAGTCTTCCGATCGGACCGCTTCCGCGTAGTGGTGCGCGAGGAGTGGCGCGTACTCGTCCCGGCCCTCACCGTTCCGCTCAATCCAGCGCGCGAAGGCGGCGTGCAGTCTCGCCCGCCTGGCTTTCGGCACACTTGCGTACGCGACCTCACGCGTCAGGGCGTGCTTGATCGCGTACTCTCGGTCACCGGCGATCGAGGAGCCAGCTCGCCGTCGGATGAAGTCGCGCTCCTCGAGTACCCGCAGGTCCGGCTCCGCCTCCTGAACGAGCTCATAGACTGGCCCTGCCCAGAAGATCCGACCGATCACGGACGCGGCCTGGAGGGCCTGCTTCTCATCGGGGTCCAGGAGATCGATCCGTGCCGCGACGACCGCCTGCACCGTGTCCGGAACGACGAAGTCCGAAGGCAGCTCCGCCAAGCGCCACGAGCCGTTCTGCCGTTCGAGCAACTGCCGGTCGATCAAGGTCCCGAGCAGCTCTTCGACGAAGAAGGGATTCCCCTCCGCGCGTTGGACGACGACCTCGCGCAGCCCGGCCGGGAGCGTCCCGCCAAGTAGCTCGTCGAGCATCCGGACCGCGTCCTCCGACGAGAGCGCCTCGAGCTCCACCCTCGTTCCACGGAGACGAGCGCCCCAGCCGGGTCGCTGCTCGAGGAACTCCGGTCGTGCGGTCGCGATCAGAAGGAGGGGTCCACGCGTGTCGCGGACAAGTCGTTCCAGAAGGTCAAGCAGCTGCTCCTCGCCCCAGTGGACGTCCTCGATCAGCACGACGGTGGGTCGCTCCGCGACGATCTCCTCGAGGAACTCGACCCACGCGTCCTGGAATCGATCGCGCGCGGCGAGGGGGTGCAGGCCATGGGCCACATCGTGCCCGAGCGTCAGCCCCAAGATCTCGCGCGACCCGAGTCGCGCGAACACCACCGCCGGCGGGTCGCCCTCGAGGATCCCGAGATGCTCCTTCAGCACCTCCGCGAGCGGCCAGTAGGTGATGCCCTGGCCGTACGAAAGGCACCGCCCGGTGCGGCGCACCGTCTCCGGCGAGCGGCCCCCCAGGCGTTCCCAGAACTCGCGCACGATCCTCGTCTTGCCGACCCCCGCATCCCCGAGGATCGTCACGAGTCGCGGTTCCCGCCGGTCCTCGACCTCTGCGTAGGCTCGCTCGAGCACATCCATCTCTTCATCCCGGCCGACGAAGGCGCGGCGGAGGCCGCCGACCCCGCGCGGACGCATGAGCGAGAGTGCCCGCTCGAGGCGCCGGCACTCGACCCCTTCGGGCTTCCCCTTGGCCTCGATCGTTCGAAGCTCCCCGAACTCGAACGCACCGCGCGCCGTCGCGACCGTTCGCTCGCCGACGAGCACCTCGCCGGGCTCCGCGGCTTGCTCCAGCCGTGCCGCCACGTTGACCGGATCGCCCGTGACGAAGGAGCTGCCCTCACGCGGCTTGCCGACGACGACCTCGCCCGTGTTGACCCCGATCCGCAGCCCGAGCGCCTCGCCGAAGAGCTCGTGAAGGCGTCGCTGCATCGCCAGCGCCGCGTGCAGCGCGCGCTCGGCGTGATCCTCGAGCGAGGCTGGGGCGCCGAACACTGCCATCACGGCGTCGCCGGCGAATTTCTCGATGGTTCCACCGGCGTTCTCGATCTCTGCGGCCATGGCGTCGTAGAAGCGTTCGAGCATCGCTCTCGTGCGCTCCGGGTCCAGCGAGCCGCCGAGCTCGGTGGACCCCACGAGGTCGGCGAAGACGACCGTTGCGAGCTTGCGTTCGCTCGGGTCCGCGCCGGCCGCTACCGACGCGCCACAGGTCGGACAGAAGCGAGCGGATCCGTCAACCGGAGCGCCACAAGCAGCGCATGTTTCCATCGACCCCGATTGTGGACCCTCAGCCCTCCGAGGTTCCACCCCACGCGCAGAACTGCGCACTCATCTCGGCCATGTCCCGAGACATGTCGATGTTGGCCTTGTGGTCCACGAGGCGGCCGTCCTTGCCGAACTCACCGGCCGCGGCCACGCCGTCGATCTTCAGAAGCTCAGCCAGGCTCGCCATCGAACACCTCCCTCGGCTTCCGTGCCTTGGCGATCACGCTCACCGCAACCGTCGCCTGACGGTCCGGAGGTATCAGCTCACGCATCAGCTCGATGAGGGCCGGCGTGAAGAGCGGGTAGAGCGCCGCCTCCTCGACCCCATACGAGATGCGCTCGCCGATCCAGACGTCCGTGAACCCCATCTTCTGGATCTTCGCGGCGAAGGCACGCTCCGCCAGGGCTCCGGACACTCACCCAGCCCACGCGGCGTCGTTCGTCTGGAGCTCGGTCGGAAGCTCGTCGTTGACCGTGAGGTCGGCGACCGAGAGCCTCCCGCCGGGCCGAAGGACGCGGCGGATCTCGGCGAGCACCCGGGACTTCCGCGGCGAGAGGTTGATCACCCCGTTCGAGGTCACGACGTCGACCGATGCGTCGGGCAACGGGATGTCCTCCATCTCTCCCCGGATGAACTCGGTCCACTCCGCGACTCCGGCATCCTGCGCATGGCCTCTCGCGCGCTCGCACATCTCCTCGAGCAGGTCGAGTCCGATCGCGCGTCCCGTCGGGCCGACAGCTCGCGCCGCCAGAATCGTGTCGATGCCCGCCCCGCATCCCACGTCGAGGACGATCTCGCCGGGCTGGAGATCGGCGTGACGAACGGGGTTCCCGACGCCGAGCGCCCAGTCGACGGCGGAGGGTGGCAGGGCGCTCAACTCGGCGTCGGAGTAGAGACGCTGCGCCGCCGGCCGGCCGGCTCCCCCGTCGATGCCGGCGTAGGCTTTGCGGACGACCTCTTTGATCTCGCTTTGGAAAAGCAGATCTTCGGGCACGTCGCTCCTTCCCTGCTCTTGGGCTCTTGGACTACAGCTCTTGGACGAACCGCTCCAACCGTTCCTTGACGTGAGCGGGGAT
>CAZMNP010000217.1:0-6756 GCA_964567675.1 uncultured Actinomycetes bacterium | reverse complement strand
TTCCTGCTCGCGTTCGTGTTGTCGCTCGACGACTTCGTCATCACGAACTTCGTCGCGGGGCAGACGCCGACGTTCCCACTCTGGGTCTACGGGGCGCAGCGGATCGGCATCCCGCCGCAGGTGAACGTGATGGGCACGCTGTTGTTCTCGGCCGGGATCCTCGCGGCCGTCGTGAACGTCCTCGCGCAGCGCCGCCGCGGCCGCTCCTGAATCCCGCCCTCCGGGTTCCACGGAAGCCCTCTGCGGGCGCTTGCCGGACTTCGTGAAATCCTTCACAAGCTCGGACGAAAACTGCCATCTACCTGCGGAAACAGGCCTTCCAACGTTTGACGGTGGAAACAGGCCGCCGATATACTCGCGCCCCATGGCCGGATCGGACCGAAGCAAGTCCTGGGCCGGCATGGGGACCGGGTGGACGATCACCTCGATGATCCTCGGAGGGATGCTCGCCTGGGGTGGGATCGGGTACGGGATCGACTGGCTCACAGGCACACCGAACATCTTCACCGCGATCGGCTTCGTGCTCGGCGGCGGCGGAGGCATCTACCTGGTGTACCTGCGCTACGGACGGGAGAGGGGTGGCGGCGACGGAGCCTGAGCGCGAACTGATCCGGCGTGTCCTGCCGTTCGCGCTCCCGGCCATCGCGGTCGCCTACGGCGCCGGCGCGCTCGCCTCGGCCGGCGCCGCCCGCTCCGCCGCGATCGGCGTTGCGGTGGTCGTGGCGAACTTCGCGGCGCACGGCTTGTCGCTCGCTTGGGCGGCGAAGATCTCGCCCACCGTGCTGGTCGGTGTCGGTCTCGGCGGTTTCGCCGTCCGGCTCGGCACGTTCATCGTGGCGCTTCTCTTGCTCGAGCGGATCTCGTGGTTCTCGCCGGTGGCCTTCGCGGCCGCCCTGGTGCCCTCGACGGTCGCGCTGCTCGTGTTCGAAGCGAAGGTGCTCTCCGGACGCCTGCAGGGTGAGCTCTGGCGGTTCCCGACCGGGGCGCAGCGGTGATCGAGGTGCTCGCGCAGTTCCATCCGCCCACCACGAAGGACTTCGTGTGGGGCTGCTGGGGACCGTCGCTGAGGATCGGCGGGCTGAGCTTCTGTCTGAACTTCATCACGTTCCTGGTACTGGTGGGGTTGCTCCTGTGCATCGCGTTCTTCTTCTTCTCCCTGCGCAGGATGAGTGTCGTTCCTGGGAAGTTCCAGAGCCTGGCCGAGCTCGGCATCCAGTTCGTCCGGGAGAACATCGCGATCCCGATGATCGGCCCCGAAGGCAACCAGTTCATGCCGCTGCTGGCGACGTTCTTCTTCGCGATCTTCTTCTGGAACATCTTCGAGGTCGTTCCCGGCGTGAACTTCTCGTCGAACAGCCGGATCGCCTTTCCGCTGGTCATGGCCATCGTCGCGTGGGTGACCTACAACGCGGTGGGGATCAGCCGGCACGGCTTCATCGGCTACATGAAGCACGTCCTGTTCCCGCCGGGGGCTCCGGCGGCGCTCCTCGTGCTGCTCGTCCCCATCGAGTTCATCACAACGATCCTCATCCGGCCGATCACGCTGTCGGTCCGACTCTGGGCCAACTTCATGGCCGGCCATTTCCTGCTCGCCGTGTTCTTCCTGGGTACGATCGCGATGCTTCAGGGTGGCCTGATCGCCGTGTTCGCGCCGTTCGCATTCGGGATCTCCGTGATCCTGGTCGGTTTCGAGATCTTCGTGTCCGTACTTCAGGCGTTCATCTTCTCCATCCTGACCGCCTCATACATCGGCGGCGCGATGGCGGAAGAGCACTGACAAGGAGGCCTCAATGTTGGGTTTGCTCGCACAGGTCACCGGGGACCTCTCGGCGATCGAGACGGTCGGGCGCGGCCTGGTCATCGGGCTCGCGTCGATCGGCCCGGGGATCGGCCTGGGCATCCTGATCGGCAAGTCGGTCGAGGCCATGGCGCGCCAGCCCGAGTACGCGGGTCAGGTGCGCGCGACCATGTTCATCGGCATCGGCCTGATCGAGGCGCTCGCGCTGTTCGGCATCGCGTTCTCGTTCATCATCTGAGAGGGGCCGATCGATGCTCGAAACGTTCTTCAGCATCCTTGCCCAGGCGCACGAGGAGGTGGCCGAGACCAACGATGCCGCCGACCTCTACCCCCATTGGGAAGAGCTCGTCGTCGGCGCTCTTGCCTTCGCCATCCTGTTCTTCTTCATGTGGAAGTGGGTCATCCCGCGGGTGAACCTGCTACTCGAGCAGCGCCGCGAGAAGATCCAGAACGACCTCGAGAAGGCCGAGGAGGCGCGCCGGGCCGCCGAGGCCGAGCTCGCCGACTACCGGGCGCAGCTCGCGTCTGCGCGCGAGGAGGCGAACTCGATCATCGAGGAGGGCCGGGGCAGGGCGGACCAGCTCCGGGCCGAGCTGCAGGCCAAGGCCGAACAGGAATCGCAGGCGCTGGTCGGACGAGCGCAGGAGGAGATCCGCGCCGAACGCGACCGGGTCTTCCAGGAGCTGCGGGCGCAGGTCGCGCAGCTCGCCGTCGAGCTCGCCGGACGCGTGGTCGGCGAATCGCTCGACGCCAAGGCGCACCAACGGATCATCGACGAGTACATCGACCAGGTCTCCGGGGACGGGAAGAACTGACCGTGGCCAAACGGGACGACGTCGTTCGGGGGTACGCGGAGGCGATGTTCTCGATCGCCGAGGCAGAGGGCGAGCTTGAACCGGTCGAGGAGCAGGTCTACGCCTTCGCGAAGATGGTCGAGAAGCGGGCCAAGGTCCGCGAGGCGCTCATCGACCCCGAGCTTCCGAACGAGAACAAGCGGAACCTGATCGGGGAGGTGCTCGGAGAGCGGGCCAACCCGGTCGCGGTCAATCTCCTCGGCATGTTGGTGGAGCAGGGTCGCGCGCGCGACATCGGCCGGATCGCCGAGAGCCTGGCCGAGGTCGCCGCAGAGCGCCGGCAGCAGGTGGTCGGCGAGGTCCGGAGCGCCGTCCCGCTCACCGACGCCCAGCGGCGCCGGCTGGCGGAGGCGCTCTCATCGGCCACGGGCCGCAAGGTCGAGGTCAAAGTGATCGTCGACCCGGACCTCGTTGGTGGGGTCGTGGCCCGAGTGGGTGACGTGATCTTCGACGGTTCCATCCGGAGCCGTCTCGACGAGGCGAAGCAGCAGCTGACGGCGTGATCGACGGGAGCGTGGCGGACCCATGGCAGTAGACGAGCTGGAGTTCGATCCGGACCGCATCGCGGAGGCCCTCCGCCGCAACGTGGAGAGCTGGAAGCCCTCCATGGAGCGCGAGGAGGTCGGTCGCGTCGTCGAGGCCGGCGACGGCATCGCGCGGGTCAAGGGCCTCCCGCGCGCGATGGCGAACGAGTTGCTCGAGTTCAGGGCAGGGCTGCTCGGTCTCGCGTTCAACCTGGACGAGGACGAGATCGGCTGCGTCATCCTCGGGGAGTCCGACTCCATCCAGGAGGGCGACCTCGTCAAGCAGACGGGCCGGATCCTGTCAGTCCCGGTGGGCGAAGGCTTCCTCGGCCGCGTGATCGACCCGCTCGGCGAGCCGCTCGACGGCAAGGGGGCGATCGCCGCCGAGGGCCGGCGGATCCTGGAGGTTCAGGCGCCAAACGTCGTCGACCGCCAACCGGTGAAGGAGCCGCTGCAGACGGGCATCACGGCCATCGACGCGATGACGCCGATCGGGCGCGGCCAGCGCGAGCTGATCATCGGCGACCGCCAGACCGGGAAGACCGCGATCGCGGTCGACGCGATCATCGCCCAGCGCGAGGACTGGGAGAGCGGTGACCCCAAGCGTCAGGTCCGCTGCATCTACGTCGCGGTCGGACAGAAATCCTCGACGGTGGCCGAGGTGGTGGGCGCGCTCGAGGAGAACGGCGCGCTCGAGTACACGGTGATCGTGAACGCGCCGGCGTCCGATCCCGCGCCGTTCCGCTACATCGCTCCATACACGGGTGCGGCGCTCGGCGCCCAGTGGATGTACGAGGGCAAGCACGCGCTCGTCGTCTACGACGACCTGTCGAAGCAGGCCGACTCCTACCGGACCCTGTCGCTCCTGCTCCGCCGCCCGCCCGGCCGGGAGGCCTATCCGGGTGACGTCTTCTACCTCCACTCGCGGCTCCTCGAGCGCGCGGCGAAGCTCTCGGACCGTCTCGGCGGCGGATCGCTCACCGCGCTCCCGATCATCGAGACGAAGGGCAACGACGTGTCGGCGTACATCCCGACGAACGTCATCTCGATCACCGACGGCCAGATCTACCTCGAGCCAGACCTGTTCTTCGCCGGGGTGCGCCCGGCGATTAACGTCGGGATCTCGGTGTCCCGTGTCGGCGGCAACGCCCAGATCAAGGCGATGAAGAAGATCGCCGGGCGCCTGCGGATCGACCTCGCGCAGTACCGCGCGCTCGAAGCGTTCGCGCAGTTCGGCTCCGAGCTCGACAAGGCCTCGCAGCAGCAGCTCGCCCGCGGCGCGCGCGTCGTGGAGATCCTGAAGCAGCCGCAGTACCGGCCGGTGCCGGTGGAGCGGCAGGTCGTCGCGATCTGGATCGCGACCGGCGGGTACCTTGACGCCCTTCCGGTCGAGGACGCCAAGCGGTTCGTCGACGAGGCGATCGAGCTCGTGGCGCTTCAAACCAAGGTTCTGGACTCGCTCAAGGACTCCGGGGAGCTCTCGGATGAGGCCGAAGCCGAGCTCAAGAAGGTGGTCGAGGCGTTCCGGGACGAGTTCGTTCCGACCGAGGTGGGACCCGGGAGCGAGGCCGGCGCCGGGAAGGGTGCGCCGCGCGACGCGGTGCGCGAGGACATCGGCTGGGACCGGCTCTCCTCGGAGGACGACGTGGATGAGGCCGAGGAGCAGACGCGCGAGACGCGTGAGGAGGCCGACCTTGATGCCGGGCTGCCCGACGAAGAGGTCGGGCCGGTCGAGCGGCCGGGGCCACCGGGCTAGCGATGGGTGCGAAGCTCCGCATCGTCCGTCGGCGGATCCGTTCGGTCCAGTCGACCATGAAGATCACCCGCGCGATGGAGCTGATCGCCGCCTCGCGCATCGTGAAGGCGCAGCAGCGGGTCATGGCGGCTAGGCCGTACGCCGACCTGCTGACGGCGGCGATGGAGGACGTGGCGCGACAGACCGGATCGCTCGTGCATCCGCTCCTCGAGGAGCGAGAGCGCTCCGAGCGGGCCGGGGTCCTCGTGATCACGTCGGACCGCGGGCTCGCGGGCTCGTACAACAGCAACGTCCTGAAGCGCACCGAGGAGCTCCTTCGCCGCGTTCGCGGCGCAGGCGCCGAACCCGTGATCTACGCCACGGGGAAGAAGGCGATCGGGTATTTCCGGTTCCGGGGCGTGCCGATCGAGGAGTCCTGGTCGGGATTCTCCGAGGTGCCGCGCTACGAGCCGGCGACCGAGATCGCGCGACGAGCGATCAAGGACTTCCTGGAGGGCCGCATCGACGAGCTGCACACCGTCTACACGGACTTCCGCACCTCATTCACCTTCCGGGCGACGGACAAGCGGTTCCTGCCGATCGCGCCCGAGGAGGTCGGTGCGCGCGTCGAGGGAGAGCCGCATCCGGAGTACATCTTCGAGCCGGAGCCCGCGGAGATCCTCGACCAGCTGCTGCCCCAGTACGTGGTCACGAAGATCTTCTTCGCGATGCTCGAATCGGCGGCATCGGAGAACGCCGCCCGGCAGCGCGCGATGGCCGCGGCCACCGACAACGCCGAGGAGCTGATCAAGATCCTCACCCGGCAGGCGAACCGCGCCCGCCAGGACGAGATCACGACGGAGATCACGGAGATCGTGGGCGGGGCCGAGGCCCTGTCGAAAGCGTCCGGGGAGTAGGGGGCTCAAGAAGCGAGCGCGGATGCGCGAGCGTTAGCCCCCGACGGGCGAGCGCGGATGCGCGAGCGTTAGCCCCCGACAGAGAAGGAGTGAGCATGGCCGAGGACGAGAAACTGTTGAACGGCCGGGTCGTCCGAGTGATCGGCCCGGTCATCGACGTGGAGTTCCCACGGGAAGGACTTCCCGAGATCCACACGGCGCTGACCGTGGACGTCACCCTGGAGGGGGAGACCCAGACCATCACGTGCGAGGTCGCCCAGCACATCGGCGACGCGACCGTTCGAACCATCGCGATGCGCCCGACGGACGGGCTGGTGCGAGGTGCCCCGGTAGTGAACACGGGTTCCCCGATCACCGTCCCCGTCGGGGAGGGCGTCCTCGGTCACGTGTACAACGTGCTCGGCGAGCCGCTCGACACCGACGCGTCGAACATCCACGCCAGCGACCGCTGGCCGATCCACCGCGAGCCGCCCCCGTTCGAGGACCTCGAGCCCAAGCAGCAGATGCTCGAGACCGGCATCAAGGTCATCGACCTGCTCGAGCCCTACGTGCAGGGCGGCAAGATCGGCATGTTCGGAGGCGCCGGCGTCGGCAAGACGGTGATCATCCAGGAGATGATCCGCCGGCAGGCGGAGCAGCACGGCGGCGTGTCGGTCTTCGCCGGCGTGGGGGAGCGCACCCGCGAGGGCAACGACCTGTTCCTGGAGATGACGGAGTCCGGCGTCATCGAGAAGACGGCGCTCGTGTTCGGCCAGATGGACGAGCCGCCGGGCGTCCGGCTTCGCGTCGGGCTCTCGGCGCTGACGATGGCCGAGTACTTCCGCGACGTCGAGCGCAAGGACGTGCTGTTGTTCATCGACAACATCTTCCGGTTCACGCAGGCGGGCTCGGAGGTCTCGACGCTGCTGGGGCGCATGCCGTCGGCGGT
>CAZMNP010000216.1:0-3478 GCA_964567675.1 uncultured Actinomycetes bacterium | reverse complement strand
CTCCTCCGCCCAGATGTCGAGCGCTTCACCCGTGCGCTCGAGATCCGTCTCGAGGGAGAGGTAGTCGGCGACCGCGAGCAGCTGCGCCGCGTGAAGTTCCGGGCCGCCGACCTCCGCGGCCGACTGCATCGACCGGAGGTCCTCGCGCTCGGTCGCGGTGAGGTAGTCCGACAGCACCTCGAGGACGGAGCCTCCCGCCGAAGCTTGCCCCTCTTCGAGATCGATCCCGAGCTGCTCGAGCCCGGCGATGATCGTTCCGACGTCCTCGTGGCCCGCCTCGAGCGCGCGCGTGAGGTCCACGATGTCGACCTCGCGGACGCCGGAGGCGGCGAGGTCGCGGGCGAGCTCGACCGGGCTGCGCCGGCCGTCGCGCCCGACGTCCACCAGGGCTCGGGTGAGCTGGGAGGTGTTCATCGTGCCGATCAGGCTGCCGGCGAGCGGATCGTCGCGAACGCGATCGACGAGCATCTCCAGCAACGAGCGCCGGACGTCATCGGGCAGGTCGGTGAGCATGTCGTGCGCGGCCGTGTGCAACTCGATCATCGGGCCGCCCCGGAGGGCGCCCTCCTCGAACACCTGCCGGAGCCGGGTGAGGAGCGTTTCGGCCTGGTCGCTCGGACTGCCGTGCAGGTCCTCGAGCATGAGCTCGGACGCGAGGACGTCCACGTCGAGCGGAACTTGGGACGCCGGAACCGTCTCCTCCACCGCGTGATCGGCGCCCTCGACGGTTCCGGGTCCGATCGCCGACAAGAAGATGGAGGCGACGCCGGCCTCACGAAGCACGGTCTCGACACCGCCGGCCTCCTCGAGCTCGGGCAGTGACCGCGTGAGCGCCATGAAGAGCTGCTCGAGCTCCGCACCCGAAGGGACCGAGATGACCGTCAGGCGCTCGACGCGGCGTTCGAAGCACGCAAGAGCGAGACGCTGCACGTTCCCGTCATGGGACATGGGATGGCCTGCCAAGACGAACCGGTCACCGCGGATCTCGACGTCCACCCGGCCGGCGGCGAGCGCCTCCTGGACGGCGAGTCCGATCCGTTCGACGGCAGGAGCGAACCCGGGTCGCTGAGGATTCTCCGGATACAACCGGTACGTCGACAGCCCGAGCCACAGCTGACGCAGCACCGCCGTGACCTGGCGCTCTCGCGCGACCCGATCGGAGGTTTCCTG
This sequence comes from uncultured Actinomycetes bacterium, assembly GCA_964567675.1. Classification (GTDB taxonomy): domain Bacteria; phylum Actinomycetota; class UBA4738; order UBA4738; family HRBIN12; genus CALGFI01. The sequence goes on along the minus strand of CAZMNP010000216.1, from coordinate 2,308 downwards.
CGTCGTGTCGGACGGTGAAGACCCGGGCTCGTTCATCATCGAACGCGCGCAGCATACGTCCCCGGTCGTGCGCACTCGGGGAGCCGGCCACGGCGCCGCCGGGTGAAGAGGCCACCGCGGCCCTCGGCCGAGCGCGACCGGCGCTAGTGGAAGAGGCCGAATCGGGGCTCGACCTGCTGAGCCATGGCGGCTGCGGCCAGCGTGTTCCCGATCAGCCAGACGTCGGTGATCGGGCCGACGCCGCCGGGAACGGGGGTGATGGCCTCGGCCCTGGCCGCGACGCTCTCGAAGTCCAGATCGCCGACCATCCTCGTCTTCCCCGTCGCCTCGTCCTTCACCGCGTGGATCCCGACGTCGACCGCGATCACGCCGTCACGAACCATGTCCCCGTTGACCAGTGCGCGCACGCCCGCCGCGACGATCAGGATGTCCGCCTGCCGCGTGAACTCGGCCAGCCGGCCCGCGGCCGCCGTCTTGCTGTGACACGTGATAACCGTCGCGTCGCGCTGCAGTCCGAGCCACTGCGTGGGCTTGCCGACGCTGTTCGAACGCCCGACCACGACGAGCGTCCGTCCTGTGTAGTACGTGGCCGGATCGCCGCCTTCGGCGGTCACGTACGAGTCGAGCAGGTAGAAGCAGGAGGCGGGCGTCGAGGGCAGGAAGCGGGGACGCCCCTGCGCGAGGAGCCCCGCGTTCTGCGGATGCACGGCCTCGATGTCCTTCGTCGGCTCCAGCGCGCTGTTCACCTCGGCCTCGGGGATGTGCGGCGGGAGCGGTTGCAGCACCAAGATCCCGGTCACGCGCGGATCGGCGTTGAGCTTGCCGATCGTGGCGAGCACGTCCGCCGTCTCCGCGTCCGCGGGCAGACGCTCGGAGACGTACCGGTACTCGAGGCCTTCCGCGAGTCGTCGCACGTGTTTCTCGTATGCCTGGGCGTCGAAGGACTCCCCTACCATCACCGTGGCGAGGCCGGGCCGGACGGAGGACAGGCGAAGGACGCGGAGCTCGTCCTCGATCGTCGACCGGAGACGATCCGCGATCGCTCGCCCGTCGATCACCGTGGCGGTCACGCCGGACCTCCGTTCACGTTCACGTGCGGCCGAGCCGTTTCAGGAACTCACCCTCGTCGACGATCTCGACGCCGGCCTGCTCGGCCTTCGCGAGCTTCGTTCCGGGATTCTCGCCGGCAACGACGAAGCTCGTCTTCTTCGACACGCTCGAGGCGACGCGCGCGCCCGCGGCCTGCGCCGCGGCCGTGGCCTCCTCGCGCGAAAGCGTGTCGAGACCGCCGGTGATGACGATCGTGCTCCCGGCGAGCGGCTGATCGCCCGACGGCGCCGGCGTGTCGTCCTGCATCCGCACCCCCGCGGCGCGGAGCTTCTCGACGAGTGCCCGGTTGAGTGGGTCCTGGAACCACTCGTGGGCGCTGCGAGCGATCTCGGGGCCGATCTCTTCGACGTCGTCGATCTGCTCGGCCGAGGCGTCCAGCAGGGCGTCGATCGAACCGAACGCCCTCGCGAGGACCTGCGCGACGTGTGTGCCGACGTGCGGGATGTTGAGCGCGACGAGCAGCCGCCACAGCGGCTTGTCCTTCGCCTTCTCGATCGAGGCGAGAAGGTTCGTGATCGACTTGTCGGCGAACCCCTGGAGCTGCGCCAGGTCCTCCGCGGTGAGCGAGAAGATGTCCCCGGGATCCTTCACCGCCCCGGTGTCCAGGAGCTGGATCCCCGTCTTGTAGCCGAGACCCTCGATGTCGAGGCCCCCGCGCGAGGAGAAGCTGAAGAGCCACTCGATGTTCTGCGAGGGGCATCCGCGCTTGTTCGGGCAGCGCCAGTACGCCTCGCCCTCCCTGCGAACGAGCGCCGTTCCGCACGACGGGCACGTGGTCGGGAACCTCCACCGGCGCGCGCCCTTCTTCCGTTTGGTTAGGACCGGGCCGAGGACCTCGGGGATCACGTCGCCGGCGCGGCGCACGATGACGATGTCGCCCTCTCGAACGTCTTTGCGCCGAACCTCGTCCTCGTTGTGCAACGTCGCCGTCGAGATGGTCACGCCTCCCACCTGCACGGGCTCCAGGAACGCGAACGGCGTCACCATGCCGGTTCGTCCCGTGTGGACTCCGATCTCGTTCAGACGGGTCGTGCGCTCCTCGGGCGGGAACTTGTACGCGATCGCCCACCGCGGTGCATGGGACGTCGCGCCGAGCTCCTGCTGCAACGCGACCTGATCGACCTTGATCACGACGCCGTCGATCTCCCAGTCGATGGAGTGCCGGTCGCGTTCCCAACGCCCGAGGTAGGCCTGGACG
>CAZMNP010000215.1:0-4518 GCA_964567675.1 uncultured Actinomycetes bacterium | reverse complement strand
CGCAGGAGCAAGGCGTTGTCGTAGAGCATCTTCTCGAAGTGGGGGACCTGCCAGCGCTCGTCCGTCGAGTAGCGATGGAAGCCGCCCCCGAGCTGGTCGTACATCCCTCCCGCGGCCATGCGATCCAGGGTCACCCGCACCATGTCGAGCGCGTGGGGATCGCCCCGAAGATGCCGGCGCAGGAGGAACTCCAGGCTCATCGACTGGGGGAACTTCGGCGCGCTCCCGAACCCACCCCACGTGGCATCGAACGCGGCACGCAGGCCCCTCGAGGCCCGGCTCAGCAGATCCACGGTGAGGGCCTCGTTCGACTCGGCCAAACCGGCCGCCCGGCCGATCGCCTCGACGATGCGGCCGCCCTGCTCCTCGACCTCGGCCCGGCGGTTCTTCCAGGTGTCCGCGATCGCCCCGAGGACCTTTCGGAACGAGGGGAGTCCGTGGCGCTCTTCGTTGGGGAAGTACGTTCCGGCGTAGAAGGGCTTGCCTTCGGGAGTCAGGAACGCCGTCAGCGGCCAGCCGCCGTGCCCCGTCATCGCTTGCACCGCATCCATATAGATGGAGTCGATGTCGGGCCGTTCCTCGCGGTCGACCTTGATCGAGACGAAGTGCTCGTTCATCAGCGCGGCCGTCCCGGCGTCCTCGAAAGACTCGCGCTCCATGACGTGGCACCAGTGACACGCCGCGTACCCGATCGACAGCAGGATCGGCTTGTCCTGCCGTTCAGCGAGCTCCAGCGCCTCGGACCCCCAGGGATGCCAGTCGACCGGGTTGTCCGCGTGCTGGAGCAGGTAGGGGCTCGTCTCGCCGGCGAGCCGGTTCATGCCACCCAGTCTACGGGGCCTCAGGTTTGCGGAGCGGGGCGCCGATGCAAGCTGCGACGACGTATGGACACCCAGTCGGGAAAGACACGCGTGCTCGTGGTCGATGACCACGAGATGTTCTCCGAGGCGCTCGCGATGCTGCTGACGCGCCAGCCGGACGTCGTCCTGGTGGGCTCCGCTCGCGATGCCGAGGAGGCCATCCGGCTCATCGACGTCGACGAGATCGAGCCCGACGTCGTCCTGATGGACCTCGACCTCCCCGGGATCGACGGGATCCAGGCGACCCGTCGCATCCGAGAGATGTCGCCCGACGCCAAGGTTGTGGTGCTCACCGCGATGCAGGACCCCGAGATCATCGCCGACGCGCTCGCGGCCGGAGCGTGCGGCTTCGTTCCCAAGACGCGGGCCGTGGACGAGCTCATGGACGTCGTTCGTCGCGCGGCCGCCGGAGAGCTCGTGATGCCCGCGCGGGATCTCGCTCCGGTGCTCGAGCAGCTGAGGCACGGCCGGGCCCCGGAGGGCGAACGCTTGCTCCGGCGGCTCACCCCTCGCGAGAGCGAGATCCTCCGATCGTTCGCGGCGGGGGAGACCACGTCGCAGGTCGCTGAAACCCTCGGCATCAGCGCCCTCACGGTCCAGAGTCATGTGAAGAACATCCTGGCCAAGCTCGGTGTCCACTCCAAGATCGAGGCGGTCACCCTCGCCTGGCGACACGGTCTTTCTCCCGCCGGACGCGGCAGGGGATAGCCGCGTGGAACGCCCCCTTGCTGCCGAGGCGACGCCGGCGCGGATCCTCGTGGTCGAGGATCATCCGCTCATCCGCAGCGTTGTCCGTGTGGCCTGCGATCAGACGCAAGGACTCGAGGTCGTGGGCGAGGTCATCGACGGCGATGCCGCCCTGGAGCTCTGCCGCAGCCTCAAGCCCGACGTCGTGGTGCTCGACCTGGCCCTCCCCGGGGAGACCCAGGGACTGGACGTCGCCCGCCGGATCCGGGAGGAAGGCCTTCCGATCAAGATCCTGGTCCTCACCGGACGCACCGACGACCAGACGCTGTTCGAGAGCATCCGGGCCGGCGTGGACGGCTACCTCGAGAAGACCTCGGGGGTCCGGTTCATCGCCGACGCGCTCGCGCGGGTTGCCGGCGGCGAGCGGGTGTTCACGGGCGAGCAGGAGCGCGCGGCGCTCGCCGAGCTGGGGCGCCTGGCACGCCATTCCCGAGATGCGTCGGGCATGCGGGCGGTCCTCACGAGCCGCGAGATCCAGATCCTGGAGATCGTCGGGGTCGGGCTGACCGTGAAGCAGGTCGCCACCCGGCTGGGGCTGTCGCCCCGGACGGTCGAAGCCCACCTCGCCAAGCTCTACCGCAAGCTCGGCGTCCGGAACCGCGTCCAGGCACTCTCCCGGGCCGCCTCCCTGGGCCTGGTCGAGATCGGCCCTCACGCCCCGTCGACACCGGGCGCCCCCGATCCGGTGCTCGGAGCCTCGCACTCTCCGTAGCCCCATCCGCCACCCACGTCCCCCAACGGCTGTTCAGGAATCGGTCTCCATCGACCGATACAGAACAGGTGCAGATCGATACGCAACTTCCCGTACGCAGAACCTAGGACTCCCATGGCGACCAAACTCGGAACCCAGCGGACCTCGGCGCCCAAACCCCTGGGGCGCCTCGGCGTGATCCTCGTCGACCCGCTGCCGGTCGTCCGCGCCGGTCTCGGGCTGTTGATCCAGGACCGGCCCGATCTCGAGGTCGTCGCGGAAGCGGGGACGGCCGAAGAGGCGCTCGCAGCGGTCGCCCGCGTACGCCGGGGCAAGGTCGTCGTCCTGGTCGGTATGAACCTGGACGGGAGTCACGACTCGTTCTGGCTGATCCGCACGATCCGTGAGCAATACCCGGCGATGACCGTGCTCGGGTGCGGCGCGCGCTCGGATGCACTCGCGATCTCCCGCGCGCTCTTCGTCGGCGCCGACGGGTTCGTGGACAAGAACATCGACCCGGCCGAGTTCCTTCAGGCCCTGCGTCGCGCCGCCGACGGCGAGATGGTCCTCGCGGGGCCACCGAGCGACTGGGTGGGCGCGATCGCCGAAGGCCTCGACCGCAGGACCGAAGGCGACACGCGGCTCACCGAACGCGAACGCGAGGTCCTCAACGTCGCCGCGGAAGGTCTGACGGCCAGAGAGATCGCCGCGCGCCTCGGCGTCCGCGAGCGGACCGTGACGACGCACCTCGGCCGGATCTACGGCAAGCTCGGTGTCGGATCTCGCGTCGCTGCGATCCGCGCGGCAGCGATGTCGGGTCTCGTCTCCGTCGGGGCACAGGACTAGCCATGTCGACGCTCGACTTCGTGCAGACCGTACGTCGAACCACGTACACGGCATCCGTGGAACGCGGAATACCAACTCAGGCTAGGTATCTCTACCGTAACGATCGTACTGCCAGCCACAACAGACAAGGCAGCGACGGACTGAACGGAAGGAGGTGTATCGAATGTTCTCGATCATCTCGGCGGGCGTGACGTACCTTCGTCACCGTTTCCCGCGTGAGGACGGGGCAGTGGCCACGGAGTACGGCCTTCTGCTCGTGCTGATCGCTCTCGTGATCGCAGCTGGGGCTACGGCCCTCGGGCTGACGCTTCTCGGCGTTTTCAACGACGCTGATTCCGAGCTCGGCAGCGCCACGTAAGGCACAGCACAAGAGCGGCCGATCGTCGGCCGCTCACTCCCGCCGGCGAAGGCGGACGGGAGTGAGGGGCCGACGAATCGCTCGTCGGCGAGACGTCGGGGGTGACGACACGACATGCTTGGGATCCGCGGACGGATGCGCTCCGAGAAGGGCGCGGTGGCCGTCGAACTCGCATTGCTGCTCCCCGTCCTGCTCATGATCATCGTCGGGACGATCGAGTTCGGCAGGGTCTACAGCCAGCTCCAGGTCTTCAGCGGCGCCGCCCGTGAGGGCGCGCGCTGCGCCGCGGTGCAGGCGACGCCGTTCCGGGACTGCGTCGTGCAGGACGAGATCGACGACGCGGCGACCCCGTACGACCCAGATGCCAACGCGACCGTTTCCCTCGCGTGCAACGACAGCACCATCGGTGATCCGGTGCGGGTCTCGTGGCCGCAGAACTTCGACGTCGGCATCCCGTTCTGGGGCGATGTCACCATCACGCGAACGATCGAGGCGACGTTCCGATGCGAGTGACCCAGGCGGTTCGAGCGCGCTTCGCGCGGCTCCGGGACGAGGAGCGCGGGGCGGTCATGATGATCGTCGGGCTCTCCTTGATCGTGTTCCTGGGGATGCTCGTCTTGACCGTGGACATCGGACGTGGGGTTGCCTTCAAGCGCCAGGTCGTCAACGGCACGGACGCGGCGGCGCTGGCTGCCGCGCAGCAGTGTGCCCTGGGGAACGGCTCCGTGGCCGCGCAGAACGCGGCCAACACGGTCCTGGCCCAGAACGTCCAGCTCCCGGTGACGGTCACTGGCATCGAGATGCCGGAGTGCGACTCGCCGGAGGGCACCGAGCTCAAGACCGTCACGGTGACCACCAACGCGGATATCCAATACTTCTTCGCGCCGATCTTCGGCGTCGCCGACGGGGACATCGCAACGCATGCCGTCGCGATCTGGGGCGTCGCCGGCGCGGCCAACCCGATCCCGATCACGGTCGACATGCAGCAGCTCCAGGACTGCGGGATCATCCCGGGC
>CAZMNP010000214.1:0-4517 GCA_964567675.1 uncultured Actinomycetes bacterium | reverse complement strand
CTCGTGCTCGTCGGCGGGTTCGGGCTGATCGCGTGGCGGCGCGAGGCGCTGCGCGCGGAGTCGGCGCTCGACACTCCGCTGTCGCGCGAGAGCGTGTTCCTCGGCAACAACGTCCTGTTGCTGGCGGTCACGTTCACGGTCCTGGTCGGAACGATCTATCCGTTGATCGTGGAGGCGCTGACCGGCGAGAAGGTCTCCGTCGGGGGGCCGTTCTTCAACCGCAACACCTTGCCCGTCGCGCTGCTCCTGCTGTTCCTCATGGGGATCGGGCCGCTCCTGCCGTGGCGCGCGGCGTCGCTTTCGGCGGTCGCGCGGCGGTTGCAGGCGCCGGCATGGGCCGCGGCGGCGGTCGCGGTGGTGTTCGCGCTCGCCGGAGCCGGCACGGCGGCGACCGTGGTGTTCGGGCTCGCGGCGTTCGTCGGGACGGCGACGATCGCCGAGATGCTCCGCGGGGTCCGCGCACAGCGCCGCGCTCACGCCACCTCGTGGGGCGTCGCGACACGCGCCGCGATCACGCGGAACCGACGGCTGTACGGCGGGCTCGTCGCGCACCTCGGCGTCCTGATCGCGCTCGTTGGGGTGTCGTGGGCCGCGCTCGGGGATGCCTCGGGCGAGCTCACGCTCGGCGTGGGGGATCGCGCTCCCGTCGAGGGCTACGAGCTCCGGCTCGACGACCTGAACGTCCGTGAGGAAGCGCACCGGCGCGTGATCGTGGCCGAGATCACCGCGTTCGACGCCGACAGCGGCGAGGAGGTCGCCCGGCTCCAGCCCTCGCTGAACCTGTATCCGGGCTCGTCCGAGCCGATCGGAACGCCGTCGATCCGGGTCGGCACTCCGTGGAACGGCATGCGCGACCTCTACGCCTCACTGGTCTCGGTCGACGCGGAGGGACCGGCGGCGTCTCTCCGGTTCTTCATCAATCCAGGCATCGGGCTGCTGTGGGTGGGCGGGTTCGTGATCGCGTTCGGCGGGATCGTCGCGGCCTGGCCGTCACGATCGGCTCCGAAGCGCGGGTCGATCCCGGCCGAGCTCGCGGAGACGCGCGAGGAGGTGCGCGTGTGAGCGACGTCGACCTCGACAAGCGCGAGGATGAGGAACCCCGTCCGAGGCGTTCGCGCGGGCGTGTGATGGTCCTGACCCTTGTGCCGGTGGTCGCGTTCGCGGTCCTGCTGGCCTCCGGGCTCGGGCGCGATCCGCGCGAGCTGCCGAGCGAGCTGATCTCCGACCGGGCGCCGGCGTTCGCCCTTCCCGAGCTCGGCGGGCAGGGTGACATCTCCGGGCCGACCGAGGGCCAGGTCTTCGTCGTGAACTTCTGGGCGTCGTGGTGCCTCGAGTGCCACGCGGAGCACGACGCGCTCGTCGCGGCGTGGGAGCGCTATCGCGAGCGCGGCGTGGTCTTCGTCGGTGTCGTGTTCGAGGACGGGGAGGGCACCGCCCTGCAGTACGCGAGCGAGAAGGAAGGCGACTGGCCGCTCGTCATGGATCCGGGGTCGCGCACCGCGATCGCGTACGGGGTGTTCGGCGTGCCGGAGACGTTCGTGATCGGTCCCGACGGCACGATCGCCGCGAAGACCATCGGCGAGGTCACGTACTCGTGGCTCACCGAGGAGATCGACCGCGCGCTGCGGACCGAGGTGTCCGCATGAAGCGGACGTGGCTGCTCGTGGCCGGCGCGGCGGTGGTGATCGTCGCGGCGGCGCTCCTCGCTCGGGGCGGTGGGGAACCGGCGACGGTCGAGGACCGCGCGCAGGCGATCTCGGCCGGCCTGCGCTGCCCGGTCTGCCAGAACCTGTCCGTCGCGGACTCGCCCTCGCGCCTGGCGGGCGAGATGCGCGCGGAGGTCGAGGGCCAACTCCGCGCCGGCCGGACCGACGACGAGGTGCGCGCGTTCTTCGTCGCGAGGTACGGGGAGTGGGTGTTGCTCGAGCCGAGGAGCCTCCTGCCGTTCGTCATCCCGGTCGCCGCCGTGGCGCTGGGCGTCGGTGCTTGGCTGTTGGTTGTCCGTCGCCGGCCGCGTCCCGAGCGGACCGAGGTGTCGGACGCCGAGCGGCGCCGCATCGACGTCGACCTCCGCTCCCTGGAGGAGGGCGCGTGAACCCGTTCGTCGCGGCCTTCGCCGTCGCTGCGCTCGCCGCCGTCGCGGCAGCGGGCGTCATCGCGGGATTCCGGCGCCGAGATCCCCTCCCGGTCGAACCGCTGGCCGATCCGCTCGAGGACCGTCGCGTCGCGCTGCTCCGCTCGCTGGCCGACCTAGAGGAGGCGCATGCCTCCGGCGTGCTCGAGGACGCCGACTATCGAAGGCTCCGAGGCGATACCGAAAGCCGGATCGCGCGGCTCCTTCGCGCGATCGATGGACGGCGTTCGCCGCGCCCGGCGGTCGCGACGGATGGCGGCGCCGTCGCCTTGGAGGTCGAGGCCCCGGACCGACCGGGAAGGACGACGGGCCGCGTGCCCCCGTGGGCCGTTGCCATCCTCCTCGCCTCGACCGTGCTCGCCGTCGCGGTCACCGGTCTCCTGCGCGAGGCCGAACCGGCGGCCGTCGAGTCGGCGCCGGCCACTTCCGACGACCCGTTCGCGTTCTTCGAGCAGCGGGTCCGCGATCATCCGAACGACCTCGCGGCGCGGCTCGACCTCGCCCACCGGTACCTCGACGCGAACCGGATCGAGGAGGCCCTGGAGGAGTACGCGGTCGCGCTGGAGCTCGATCCCGACGACGCCGAGGCGCACGCGCACATCGGCCTGATCCTGTACGCGTCCCACCAGCCCGAGGAGGCGCTCGCGTCGGTCGACCGGGCCCTGGAGACGGCGCCCGGGTACCCGGAGGCCCTGTTCATCCGCGGCGCGATCCTGCTACGGGGGCTCGACCGGCCCGAGGAGGCGATCGAGGCCTTCGAGGCGTACCTGGCCGCGGCGCCGTTCGGACAGGAGCGGGGGACCGCGCAGCAGCTGATCGCCGAGGCCGAGGCCGCGATGGCCGAGCCCGCCACCGAGTCTTAAAGCCCGTCGCGCTCCGTGCAGGGCCGGGCTGGCTTGCCCGACCGGGCACGGAAGGGGGAAACTCGCGCGGTCGGCGCACGGGCGCTCGACGCGGCGGCCGAGGGGGAGCGCGTGACCGAGTGACCGAGTACGTCATCATCGGTGACGGTGCCGCCGGCACGACGACCGCGCAGTACATCCGCCGCCGCGATCCCGACGGCCGCATCACGATCATCGCCGACGACCCGAACGCCGCGTACTACCGTGCGGCGCTCACGAACTACCTGATCGGCGAGCTGCGCGAGGACCAGCTGTTCGCCGTTCCGCCGGATTTCTACGCGCGGAACTCGATCGGACGTCTGCTCGCGCAGGTCGCGGCGATCGATACGACGAACCGCCGGGTCGTCCTCGCGAGCGGCGGCGTCCCCGTCTCCTACGACCGCCTGTGCATCGCGTCGGGATCGGCGCCGAACCCGCCGCCCTTCCCCGGCGCGGAGCTCAAGGGCGTCATGACGATGCGCACGATGCAGGACGCGCGCACGTTCATGGAGGATCTCCGGTCCGGCCGCGTGAAGCGGGCGGTGGTCGTGGGCGGCGGGCCACTCGCGCTCGAGTGGGCGCAGGCGCTCCGCGCGCGCGGCGCGGACCTCACCTACATCTTGCGCGGCCGCGAGTTCATGGCGGGCGTCCTGGACAAGACGGGCTCGGACCTCGTCGCGTCGCGCCTGCGCGCGTTCGGGTGCGACCTGCGGATGGACGAGGAGATCGCCGAGGTGATCGGCGACCGCCACGGGCACGTGCACGAGGTCAAGCTCAAGAACAGCGGCCAGAAGGTCCGAACGCAGCTCGTCTGCGCGGCCATCGGCATCCGGACGAACACGGGGTTCCTGCAGGACTCCGGGGTCGCGGTCAACCGCGGGATCCCGGTGGACGACCGCATGCGGACGAACTTGCCGGACGTCTACGCGGCCGGCGACGTCGCCGAGGTTTACGACCCGCAGGTCGGCGACAAGCGCGGTCTCGGCCTGTGGGAACCGGCGCGCCTGCAGGGTCGCGTGGCGGGGACGAACATGGCCGGCGGGAACGTCTCGTACGACGTCGGCGTGATGTACAACGCGACGCGACTGTACGACCTCGACTTCGCCGGGCTCGGCCGCACGATCGAGCGCGAGGGCGATCGCGTGATCGCGGACCTCCCGCGCGGCAAGGGAACGATCGCGTACCGCAAGCTCGTGTTGAACGACGGCCACCTCGTCGGCGCGATCCTCCTCGGGCACCGTTCCGAGCAGGTGCGCCGTCACGGCCTGCGCCTGAAGAAGCTCATCGAGGACCAGACGGACATCTCCGCCGTCGGCGACCGGCTCCTCGATCCGGCGTTCGATCTCCCGGCGTGGATGGCCGCGACGCGCGGAGAGATGCAGGCGACGCGCGGCATCGCGCTCGGCGGCGCGGTGCCGACGTACTCGCGACTGCTCCGCTCGCCGGCCGCGGTCTCGCCGCTCACGCGCGCGGTCGCGCAACCCGTCGCCGCGATGGCCGCT
>CAZMNP010000213.1:0-5056 GCA_964567675.1 uncultured Actinomycetes bacterium | reverse complement strand
GCGTTGCAGCGGATCCCCTTCCGCGCGTATTCGACGGCGATCTCCCGGGTCATCGCGAGCACGGCGCCTTTCGACGCCGTGTACGCGGTCTGCGACGTCGCCGCTCCGAGCCAGGCGACGAACGAAGCGACGTTGATGATGGAGCCGCCACCGGATGCGATCATCGCCGGGACCCCGTACTTGCAACCGAACGCCACGCCCTTGACGTTGATCGCCAGCGTCGTGTCCCAGATCGACGCGTCGGTCAGGTGCACGGAGCCGTCGTCGGGGAGCATCACGCCCGCGTTGTTGTAGAGCACGTGCAGGTGGCCGAACCGCTCCACGGCGGTGTCCACCATGTGCTTCGCGTCGGCCTCGTTCGAGACGTCGGCGTGGACGAATCCGGCCTCGCCGCCCGTGCTCTCGATCTCCTTCGCGACGGCCTCGCCGGCTTCATCGGCGACGTCCGTGAGCAGCACCTTCGCGCCCTCGTTCGCGAAGAGCCGTGAGGCGACCATCCCCATCCCGCTCGCCCCGCCGGTGATCAGCGCCACCTTGCCGTCGAGCCGTCCCATCGCTCCTCCTGTGTCGCGCGCTCGGTTCCTGGTCCAAGCCCGGAACGAGCGGAGCATACGGGCTCGGGGAAGCGCCGGGACCCGAGTTTCGTCTTCCGCCTATCATCCGTTCCTGCGAGGAGAGAGCGGCCAAAGAGCGGGAGGAACGATGTCGACGGAACTGCTGGTGCTGGCCGGAGAGCGAACGTCCGCGGCCGATGGAGCGAGCTCGTCGGTCATCGAGCCCGGAACGGGCGAACCGATGACGGAGGTCGCCGAGGCGAGCGTCGAGGACGCGAAACGCGCCGTCGACATCGCGGTGAAGGCCTTCGATGAGGGGGCCTGGCGGAGGATGAACGCGACCGAGCGAGGCCGCGTCCTGCTTCGCGCCTCGACGCTGTTCCGCGACCGCCTCGAGACCTTCGCGGCCACCGAGTCGCGGAACGCGGGCAAGCCGATCAACGCGGCCCGCGGCGAGATGGGGATCGTCGCCAACGTGCTCGAGTACTGGGGCGGCGCCCCGAACAAGATCTTCGGCGAGACGATCCCGGTTCAAGATCCCGGACTCGACGTGACCCTTCGCGAGCCCGTGGGGGTCTGCGCGTTGATCACGCCTTGGAACTTCCCCCTCGTCATCGCGTCGTGGAAGATCGCCCCCGCGCTCGCCTGCGGGAACGCCATCGTCGTCAAGCCCGCCACCTACACGCCGCTCACCGTCCTGATGCTCGCCGACCTCCTCGTCGAGGCCGGGCTGCCGCCCGAGACGATCAGCGTGCTCCCCGGGCCGGGCTCGAGGGTCGGCACGGCGCTCGTGACCGACTCTCGCGTCAACAAGGTCGGGTTCACGGGTTCGACCGCCGTCGGCGCGCAGATCATGAAACAGGCGGCCGACAACATCACGCGGATCTCGCTCGAGCTCGGCGGCAAGTCCGCGAACGTCGTGTTCGCCGACGCCGACCTCGACCTCTGCGTCGAGAAGTCGATGTGGGCGATCTTCGACAACACCGGCCAGGACTGCACCTCGCGGGCGCGGATGTTCGTGCAGCGCCCGATCTACGACGAGTTCATCGAGCGGCTGGCGAAGCGGACCGCAGAGCTGAAGGTGGGGCGACCCGAGGACGAGGGGACCGATCTCGGCCCGATGATCTCGGCGAGCCAGCGTCAGACCTCGCTCGACTACCTCGAGATCGGCGTCGAGGAGGGCGCGCGCCTCGTGGCCGGCGGAGAGATCCCTCCCGAGCCTCCCGGAGGCTTCTACATCCGTCCCGCGATCCTGGCCGACGTCGACAACTCGTGGCGGGTCGCGCAGGAGGAGATCTTCGGACCGGTCGCATGCGTGATGCCGTTCGACACCGAGGACGAGGCGATCCGCCTGGCGAACGACACGCCGTACGGGCTCTCGGGCTCGGTCTGGACGCGCGACCTCGGCCGTGCGATCCGTGTCGCGAAGGGGATCCGCACCGGCGTGATCTCGGTGAACAGCGCGCACAGCGTTCACACCGAGGCGCCGTTCGGCGGGTTCAAGCAGAGCGGGATGGGCCGCGAGATGGGGATGCACGCCGTGAACCTCTACACCGAGGTCAAGAACGTCTTCTTCTCCCAGGAGTAGGAACGCTCGAAGGGAAGCGCGATGGGGGACTGGCGGAGCGCGCTGAGGTCGGACCCACTTCCCTGGCTGCTTGAGCAGGACACACCCGCCGTTCGCCATCTCGCGCTCCGACAGCTGCTCGACGAGCCCGAGGACGACCCCACGGTGCGGCGGGCCCGTTCGCGCGCGATGAAGGTCCATCCGATCGGCTCGATCCTGGATGCGCAGGACGCCGAGGGGTTCTGGGTCAAGCCGGGCGGTGGCTACGGGCCGAAGTACACCGGGACCGTCTGGTCGGTCATCTTCCTCGACCAGATGGGTGCCGACCCGCGGGATCGCCGGGTCCGGCGGGGCGTGGAGTACGTCCTCGAGCACGCGATCGCTCGCAGCGGCGGGTTCGGCGCGACCGGGTCGCTGAGCGCGGCGCCGCCGAACTCCACCGTGTACCACTGCCTGAACGGGAACCTCTTGCGGGCCGTGATCGGCTTCGGATACCTCGACGACCCGAGGACGCGCGGCGCGATCGAATGGGAGGCGCGCTCGATCACGGGCGAGGGGTTCGAGCACTTTCACCGGTGGGGAACGAGTGGCCCCGGCTTCTCGTGTGGGATCAACGGGACGCTGCCCTGCGGGTGGGGCGCGAACAAGGCGGTGCGGGGCCTCGCCCGGATCCCGGCTCGGCGCCGGACGGCGCTCGTTCGCCGTGCGATCGATTCGGGCAGCGAGTTCCTGTTGTCGGTCGATCCATCGACGGCGGAGTACCCCACCGACACGAAGATCTCCGGCAACTGGTTCAAGCTCGGCTTCCCCGTGGGGTACGTCGGCGATGTGCTCGAGACACTCGAGGTGCTCGCGGAAGTCGGACGAGCCAAGGATCCACGTCTCGGTAACGCGATCGAGTGGGTCCTGTCCCTCCAGGACGACCACGGCCGGTGGCGCAACCGTCACGCGTACAACAGGAAGACGTGGGGCGAGGTCGAGCAACAGGGGGCACCGAGCAAGTGGGTCACCCTGCGTGCGTGCGCGTTCCTCAAACGCGCGGCGGCGGACGGTTGATAGGCTCGACCGATGAAGGAGCTTCCCGAGGAACTCGCGAGCCGACCGCCGAGGAACACCGGTTCCGAACCGACGGCGACGCTCACGCTCGATGCCTACGCGCGCCTGAAGGGCGAGCTCGAGGAGCTGACGTCGGCAGGTCGCAGCAACATCGCCGAGCGCCTCAAGGCGGCTCGTGAGCACGGCGACATCCGCGAGAACGCCGAGTACGACGCGGCGAAGAACGAGCAGGCGCTGATGGAGGCGAGGATCCGCTCACTCCAGCGGATGCTCCGCGACCCCGACATCGTCGAGGCTCCATCGGCCTCCGAGATGGTCGGACCGGGGATGCTCGTCACGCTGCGTCCTCTCGACGACGACGCACCCGAGGAGGAGACGTACCTGCTCGCCGAGTCCGCCGAGGAGCGCGCGCCCGGCGTGCGGACGATCACGACCACCTCGCCGCTCGGCACCGCGGTCCTCGGCGCGCGTCTCGAGGACAAGATCGCCTACGAGGCGCCCGGCGGCAGCTTCCGGTACCTCGTGGTCGGGTTCGAACCCAGGGCCTGAGGCGAGGACGGTGGACGAAGGCTCACCCGAGCGCGCGACCGAGGAGCGGGAGAACGCTCCGCGGATCCGCGACATGCCGGCGCCTCGACAGGCGACGGGTCTGGCCGCGAAGCCGTTGCGCTGGATCTTCACGTGGCCGTACCGAGTCGTGCTCGCTGGCGTGTACCGGATGGGATTCCGGCCGTGGCATCTCACCCTCCTGGCGTTGGCCACGAGCGTGTGGGCCGGAGTGCTCCTGCTCCGCGGCGACCGTCTCGTCCCGGGCCTGCTGCTCATCCCAGCCGGACTGCTCGACATCTTGGATGGCGCGGTCGCGCGACTGCGGGGTGAGGAGAGCCGGCTCGGTGCGTTCCTCGATTCGGTGTTGGATCGGATCTCCGACCTGATCCTGTTCGGATGCCTGTACTGGTCGCTGGCAGGGCAGGGCCACCGCCTGGAGGCCGCGCTCGCGCTCGCCACGCTGGTGATCGCGCTCTCCGTCAGCCACATCCGCGCCGAGGCCGAGGCGGCGGGCGTCGCGCTCTCGGAGGGATTCTTCCAGCGCCTGGAGCGCCACGTCGCGATGATGATCGGGCTGCCGATCCCGCACGCGCTGCTCCCCGCGCTGGCCGTTCTCACCACGCTCGGTGGGATCACGGTCCTCCAGCGCGGGTGGACCGCGCTCGTGCGCATCCCGGCCACCACGAGGCTGCGTCCTTCACGGCCACGGCGAGGTTGACGCGTCCGAACGGCTCACCCTCCCGGCGCCGGATGCGAGAAGATGCAGCGGGTCCGACACGAGGAGCGCACGTGGAGAACGGGTTCCAGCGCGTCGCATCGTTGGCCGAGGTCCCCGAGGGCGAGCTCCGCGCATTCGACCTCGCTCGAGGACGGGTCACGATCGTGCACGTGGAGCAGGAACTCTTCGCGCTCGCCGACGAGTGCCCCCACGACCTCGCGTCGCTCGCCGACGGCGAGCTCGGCTCGAACGAGGACACGGTGATATGCCCCGGGGACGGCAGCGAGTTCGACCTGCGCACGGGCGAACCACTCGAGGGCCCGGCTGTCGACCGCGTGCCGATCTTCGCGGTCCGCGTGCGAGAAGGATGGATCGAGATCGGCCCCGAAGCCGAAGCCGGAGCCGAGGCCGGAGCCGAGGCCGGAGCCGAGGCCGGAGCCGAGGCCGGAGCCGAGGGAGGTATCTGATGCCGCAGGAGATCCAGCCGCAAACGATCGTGATCTTCGGGGCTTCCGGCGATCTCACCAAGCGAAAGCTGCTGCCCGCCTTCTACAAGCTGTTCGTGCGGGGCCTGATGCCGAAAGGGTTCGCGATCGTCGGCTACTCGCGGAC
>CAZMNP010000212.1:0-4486 GCA_964567675.1 uncultured Actinomycetes bacterium | reverse complement strand
CTCGTGTCGCGGCCCACTTTGACCTCGACGGACCCCGAGCACTAGCGTTGCGGCACAAACCGAAGGCGCCAGAGGAGGGGTCGTGCGACGTTCCAGGATCGTTCGAGCGACGGTGGGCATGATGGCCGTTGCGAGCTCGATGAGCTTCGGCCACGGGGTGTCGTCGGGCGCATCTCCCGCGGGTCCCTTCGTCACGAGCGAACGCCCGTTCCTCGTTCCGATCCTTCCGGGCGTCATGATCGAGCCGGTCCTCACCACCGGGGACGTCATCGGGCAGGGGAACAGCGCGTATCAGATGTCCGGCGTTCCGGATGGCATCGGCTGGTTCTCCTCGGCCGACGGCGTCGAGGTCTTCTTCAACCACGAGCTGAGCCCGAGGTACGACCCGTCCGGGTCGCGCGTGTCCCACGTGACGCTGAACTCCGACGGAGCGGTCACGGCCGCCGAGTACACGATCGACGGAACGGAGAACTTCGAGTGGTTCTGCTCGAGCACGCTCGAGGAGATCGACGGGGTGCCTTGGTACTTCACCGGCGAGGAATCCATCCGGAGCCAGCGGCGCGGGATCTCGATCGCCGTCGACGCGAGCACCGGCCGCGTCGTCAAGACGCCGCAGTTCGGCCATTTCAGCCACGAGAACATCGTTCCGGTCCAAGGGCTCTCGAAGGCGTTCTTCGGACTGTCCGAGGACGGTTTCGGCGAGAAGGCGCAGCTCTACGCCTACATCGCGCGCAGCTTCGACGGCGCGATCCGCGGCGACGAGGGCTCTTTGCGCGTGTGGCTGCCCGACGAGCCGGTGGCGGACGGCAACCCGTCGTCGGACGACATCGCCAAGGGCGAGACGATGAGCGGGCACTTCGTGCGGATCCCGAACGCCGCCGACGTGATGCCTGGCAAGCTCGATGCGCGGATGCAGGAGATCGGCGCGTTCGACTTCACCAGGATCGAGGACCAGGTCGACGACCCGAACGATCCGGGCGTCATCTACTTCGCGGAGTCCGGCGCCGCGAACCAGGAGATCACCCACGGACGGATCTACCGGCTCGAGGTCGATCCCGCGCGGCCGAGGAACGCGACCCTGACCGTGGTGTTGGATGCCGAGGCCGGGGACGACATCTTCAGCCCCGACAACCTCGGGATCTCCGATACCGCGCTCGTGATCCAGGAAGACCGGAACTGGAAGAAGAGCGGTTTCAACCGCGTCCTGGTCTATAACCTCGCGAGCGGAACGCTCGTCGCGGTTGCCAGGACCGACCCCGACCAGGCGATCGTCGACGACCGTGGACCGGGCGCGTGGGAGTCGAGCGGCGCGGTCGACGCGAGCGAGGCCTTCGGTCCGGGGTGGTGGCTTATGGACGTGCAAGCGCACTACACCGAGATGAACGTGCCCGACCTGAGCCTCGAACCGAACACCGCGGTCGGCGAAGGCGGCCAGCTCCTGCTGGTGTTCATCCCCGGGACCTAGCGCTCGCTCGCCAGCGGAACGAGCGCCGCGGCCTCGTCTTGGATCGCGTCACGGTCGAGGAGTCGCTCGAGCCAGCCCGGCGGCAGACCTTCGACACCGTCCCTCGCGCCGAGCAACGCGCCGGCCACCGCGGCGTTCGTGTCGGTGTCGCCGCCGAGGGACACGACGCGGCGGAGCTCGAACTCAGCGTCCCCACCACGGACCAGCGCCTGGAACGCCAGGCCTGCGGTGAAGAGACAGAACCCTTGATCGGGACCGTCGACCGGCCGAGACCCGCCGGCGGCATCGACGAGGAACTCGAGCTCCTCTCCTCCCTCATGGTCGGCCACCGCTTCGAGCGCGGAGCGGGCCGCGTGTTCCGCCTCCTCGCCCCGGACGAGCGCCGCGAGGGCGAGCGTGACGGCGAGCACCGCCGTTCGGCAGCGCCTGTCGAAGTGCGTGAGCGCCGACAGCGCGGGCGCGTACTCGAAGAGCTCATCCGGCCGGTTCGCGTACGCGAGACCGAGCGGGGCGCAGTACATGACGGACCCGTTCCCGGCCGAGACCTCCGGGCCTCGCTGCTCCCAGACGTCCCGGGCAACCGCCGTCGCGTCCTCGCCCGCGGCGACGCGACGAAGGACCCGGCCCGTGAGCGTCCCGATGTCCGGTGGGTCGGTGCGGAGCCACTCGACGTGCCGCCGGATCAGGTCGTCCGGGTCGAACCCGCCCCGGACGGCGAGGCTCCGCATGAGGTTCCTCGCCATCGCGGTGTCGTCGGTGGTCGAGCCCGCGGGCCCAACCCGCCAGGGTCGGTCGAGCGCAGGCACCGGATCCGGGACCGCGTTCGCACGAAGGAACTCGAACGGGGCGCCGAGGGCGTCGCCGAGTGCGAGACCGAGGCAACTCCCGATCACGCGCTCCTCGAGCTCCATCAGGCGCGAGGCTACCCGTGCCCGGCGACGCCGCGATGTCGCAGGTCGGGGCGGTTGGTAGGCTGGCTGACCGCAATGGACAAGATCGGACCTCGCCACAAGATGTGTCGCCGGGTTGGGCAGCCCCTCTGTGGGCGCCCCAACTGCCCGGCCATCAAGCGTCCCTACCCGCCGGGCCAGCACGGCCGCGGCCGCAAGCGCTTCTCCGAGTACCAGGTGCGCCTGCTCGAGAAGCAGAAGCTCCGGGCCATCTACGGGGTCGGCGAGCGCCAGATGCGTGCCTACTACGACAAGGCCAGCCGCCTGGGCGGCGTCACGGGCGAGGAGATGATCCGCCAGCTCGAGACGCGCCTCGACGCCGTGATCCAGCGGCTCGGGTTCGCCCTGTCGCAGCGGCAGGCCCGCCAGCTGGTGAGTCATGGCCACGTGAAGGTCGACGGCCGCCGGCTCAACGTGCCGAGCGCTCAGGTCAAGCCCGAGCAGACGATCGAGCTCTCGGACAAGGCGAAGAACTTCGTCTACGTGCACGAGGCGCTCGAGCTCACGCCCGACCCACCGCCCTACCTGTACCGGAACAAGGACCAGTTCCAGGGGACGCTCTCGCGCTACCCCGAGCGCGCTGAGATCCCGCTGCCGGTGCCGATCGACGAGCGCCTCATCATCGAGTTCTACTCGTAGACGGCGGGCCCTCGCTTACGACTCTCCCGGCTTGCGGTAGCCGATGCCCTTGCCCTTCGCGAGCGCTTCGAGCGTCTCTTCCACGGTCATCAGAACCGTGGTATCGACCGAGGCGAGAGCGCCACCCGCTGTGATCGCGAGCGCGAAGGCGGCCATCGAGACGTTGTCGGGCGCCTCGATGATCGCGTAGCCGTCGTATTCGCCGAAGCCGTACCAGAAGCTGTGGAGAGCGCCCCCCACCTGTTCGGCATACGCGCGCGCTGCATCGCGGCGATCTTCCGGGTTCTGGATGAGCTTCGACCACGTCTCAGGCGTGTAGCTGAAACGCATGAGATAGGTAGCCATGACACCTCCTGACGTGTAGAAGCTGGGAGGCTAACACCACCCCACTCGGTGATGTCGCGGGTTCCGGGACCTCGGCGGTGAGTCATTGCAGCCTCGAGCACCATGCGGGAGGGAGACTGATCGAGGCCAGGTGAGGACCGCGCTACCACTTCGCGCCGACCGACGAGGCAAGGAACCTCATCAGCGGCGAGATCCGCTCGGCGCTTCGAACGAACGTCTTCGGAAGATCCGCTCGCTTCATCTGTGCGTCGGACAGCGGCACGGACGCCGTGAAGCTCTTGCGCTTGAGGTCCTCGACCATCGGGTGTTCTGGATCGAAGCCGCGAGGCGGCCGCTTGAGCGCGCCCTCGTCGCGGTCGAGGTCGCCACGCGCCTTCTTCCAATCGGGAGGTCGTTCGACGATCCGTTCGCGGATCTTCTGAAGTGTCGCCGGCTCCGGCATCCACATCCCGCCGGCGACGAAGCACTCGCCCGGCTCGAGGTGCAGGTAGTAGCCAGGCGCGGCCATCCCCTTTCCGAGCGGGAAATGCGCGCCGGCGTGGGTCTTGTACGGGCTCTTGTCCTTGGAGAACCGCACGTCCCGGTAGATCCGGAACATCGAGCCACCCACGGGCCTAGGGTCGGCAACGAGGTTGCGGCTGACCTTCCGCAGTTCCGGGCCGAGATCCTCGATGAGCCGCAGGAACGGTTCCTTCACCGACTCCTCGTAGCGCTGCTTGTTCGCCGCGAACCACGCACGATCGTTGTGGCGCTTCAGCTCACGCAGGAACGAGAACGTCTCTTCGTCGAAGTACCCCATCAGCGCCTTTCGTCTCGACTCCCATCACTGCTGCACGACGTCCGTTCGTCCCGACATGATCCGCTCGTGAGCAGACGATGCGCTCGTCGAGCATGTGGTGAGTCTAGAGAACCCGAGATGGCCAGCGGGGTGGGCCCGGAAGAGGCCGGGCCGCCGGAGCGAACGGCTCCGGTGGGCCCGACCCGTCTGGCCCGTTCAGGCGAGTGAGATCGCGACCTGCTCGAGCCGGTCCATCGCCTCCTGCATGCCACCCTCCATGCCGGACTCGATGATGATGTCTCGCACCTC
>CAZMNP010000211.1:0-4783 GCA_964567675.1 uncultured Actinomycetes bacterium | reverse complement strand
GAAGGGTGGCCGGGAGGGGACAGAAGGGCACACGCGGTGCCCCGTGGACCTCGGCCTCGCACGACTTGCCCACGCAGAGCGCTTGCAGAACCCCCGCGGGCAGGCCGATCCCCGCCAGCACGACGAGCAGCATGAGCAGTCGTCGTCCGGACACGCGCTTCACGCTACCGCGGAACCTCCGTTCCGCCGTGGGTTGTCGTTCCACGCTGCGTGGTGTTTCGTATCTCGTTCGTGACCCCCTCTCGTCGCTTCTTCGCGCTGCTCGCCGCCTTGTTCGTGCTCGGTGCGGCGTGCACGAGCGGTGGCGGCGATGCGTCCGGCACCCGGTCTCCACAGTCGAACGGCGAACAGTCCGGCGACGCTGCCTCGCCCGAAGACACTCCCTCGTCCAACGACAGTGCCTCGCCCCAAGAGGAGCAGGGCGAGCTCGCGACCGGGAGGCTGGCCGACCTCGCCTGCTCCCTCCCGCACGAGTGGTTGCTCCGCACCTGGCGCGGCAACCGTGACGACCGAAGCGCCGAGCTCCAGATCTTGCCGATCGATCCGAACTTCGTCGGCTCGGGTCTCCCGCACGTGGGTCCGTGGCCCTACGCGCAGGACATCCCGATGTTCTGGTACGGACCGGGTCACATCGCGCCGGCTGGCATCGTCGATCGGCCGGTCACGCTCGCCGGCATCGCCCCCACGCAGGCCGCGCTCCTCGGCTTCCCGTTCACCACCCGCGACGGCTCGCCGATGCGAGAGGCGATCGCCGGCAACGAGACGCCCCCTAAGCTGATCCTCACACTCGTCTGGGACGCGGCGGGTCGCAACGTCCTCGCCCGCTGGCCGAACGATTGGCCGTATCTCGAGTCGCTGATCCCTCAGGGGGCGTGGTACGAGCGCGGGACCGTGGGAACGTCGCCGACCTCGACCGCGCAGACGCACGCGACGATCGGCACCGGCACGTTCCCCGACGACCACGGCATCGTGGCCCACCGGCTCCGCATCGGTGAGGAGCTCACGACGCCGTGGAACCTCGGCCCGACCTACCTGATCGACCCTACGCTCGCCGATCTGTACGACGTCGCGATGGGGAACGAGCCCGTGGTTGGAGAGCTCGGAACGGTGAGCATCCACCTGGGGATGCTGGGTCACGGCGCCATGTGGGGAGGTGGCGACCAGGACATCGCGGTGATCCGCGAGAAGGTGGGGGCGGACACGCTCGGGGCGGAGGGGTTCGAATGGAACCTCACGCCCGTGCTCCAGCCGTACTACCGGTTCCCCGATTACCTCAACGAGGTCGCGGGGTTCGAGGATGACATCCGCGCGGTCGATGCAGCCGACGGGCAGATCGACGGGCGCTGGCGATCGAACGAGATCGCGCCGCTGCTGTCGGGGTTCGACACGCCGGCGCGCATCCCGTACCAGACGCGCGTGTTGATGGAGCTGATCTCGCGCGAGGGCTTCGGCGCAGACGACGTGCCGGACCTGCTCTTCGTGAACTTCAAGATGATCGACTACATCAGCCACGTGTGGACCGTGAACAGTCCCGAGATGAAGGACGCCCTCCGGTCGCAGGACGAGCAACTCGAGGTCCTCGTCGACTTCCTCGATGCGACCGTCGGCGAGGGCGAATGGGCGCTCGTGCTGACGGCGGATCACGGCTCGCTCCCGGACCCGGACATCAGCGGCGCTTTCCCGATCTCGTCGACGTCCATCGTCTCCGGGATCAACGCGACGTTCGACACCGACGGCGACGACACCCCGATCGTCGAGCTCGTACAGCCGACGCAGGTGTTCGTGAACGAAACCGAGCTCCGGCAGAACGGGCACACGCTCGACGAGGTGAGCGAGTGGGTGATAGGCCTCACGAAGGCCGACACGGCGCTCCCCGGCGTGAGCGTTCCGGCCGCCGAGGCCGGCGACCCCGTCTTCCAGGCAGCGTTCCCGTCCTCGATCATGGGCTCGCTGTCGTGCCTGCCCGAGGCGCGGGCGTGAGGATCCAGATCCCGGCGGTCCTGTTCACGACCGCTCTCCTGGTCGCGGCGTGCAGCTCCGGCGGTGAGGCGAGGGAAGGCGGTGACCCGCCCGATCTGGAGGCCTCCTCGCCGAGCGTCACCTCGAGCGTCACTCCGGCGGCCGGCGCCCTCGAGACGGCGGCGTGCGCGATGCCCCATCAGGAGCTGCTCCGCGTCTGGCGCGGCACCGACCCGGGGAGATCGGGGCAGATCGCGTTCGTGCCGCAGGAGCCGAACTTCGTGGGATCGAACTTCCCGCACTCGGGACCATGGGATTACCTGCAGGACGTCCCGCTGCTGTGGTTCGGCCCGGGAGTGATCCCGGCGCTGGGGCGCGTCGACCGCCCGGCGACCATCGCCGACATCGCGCCGACGCAGGCTGCGCTCCTGGGGTTCGATTTCGAGGCGCCCGACGGGAGCGCCCTTCGCGAGATCCCTCCCCCCGAGCAGCCCCCCCGATTGATCGTCACCCTCGTGTGGGACGCCGGCGGGCGGAGCGTCCTCGATACGTATCCCGAAGACTGGCCGGTCCTTCGGTCGCTGATCGACGGCGGGGTCTGGTACGAGCACGCGAGCGTCGGCTCGAGCCCGTCGATCACGCCGGCGACGCACGCCACGATCGGCACCGGCGCGTTCCCGATGCGGACGGGGCAGACCGACGCGGAGTTCCGCATCGGCGACGACCTCGTCCGGGCCGGTGAGCTCGGTCCGGCCCTGCTGATGGAGCCGACGCTCGGCGACCTCTACGACCGCGCGATGGGCAACGAGCCCATCGTCGGCGCGCTCGCGAGCGTGACTTGGCATCTCAACATGGCAAGCCACGGCGCGCTGTGGGGCGGAGGGGACCGGGACATCGCCGTCCTGCGTGTCCCGGGTCGTTCGATCAACGAAGGCGCCGAAGGGACGACGTGGAACCTCCAGGGCCGGCACTCTCCATTCTTCAAGTTCCCCGAGTACGTGAGCGACCTGCCTCCGCTGTCTTCCTACATCGAGGAGGTCGACAGTGCGGACGGGGCGCGCGACGGCAAGTGGCTCACCAACTCGATCGAGCAGTACGAGCAGGGCTGGGCAACGCCGGCCCGTATCCCCTACCAAGGACGGATGGTCGAGGAGGTGATCGTGGGGGAGGGCTTCGGAGCGGACGAGGTCCCCGACCTGTTGTTCGTGAACTTCAAGGCGATCGATCACGTCAGCCACATCTGGAGCGTGAACAGCCCCGAGATGCAGGACACGCTCCGCCGGCAGGACGAGGATCTGGGCCGATTCATCGGGTTCCTCGACGAGCAGGTCGGTGATGGGAACTGGGTGCTCGTGCTCACCGCCGATCACGGCGCCCAGTTCGACCCGGAGGTCTCGGGTGCGTTCCAGGTGACGCCCGGTCAGCTGGAGCAGGATCTCGAGGCGGCGTTCCCTTCGGCCGGGCAAGGCTCGGTCTTCCAGGCGGTGCGGAACAGCCAGATCTACGTGAACGAGGACTCGATGCGGGCGAGCGGGTACTCGTTCGAGCAGATCGCGCGGTTCGTGCTCGGCTACACGAAGGAGCAGGGCGCGCCGGACCCCTCGACGGTGTCGGTGGGCGACCTCCAGGACCCGGTCTTCGCCGCGGCGTTCCCGATCGACATCCTGGCTGGCCTGGAGTGCCTCCCCGAGGCCCGGGCATGATACGGCGGGATACGCGCACGATGCTCCTCCTACTCGCCGTGCTGGTGGGTGCGTGCACCGGCGGGGACGCAGGCCCTTCGGCTACGGGCGGGACCGGAGCGCCGAGCGGGACCGGAGCGCCGAGCGGGACCGGAACGCCGAGCGGGACCGGAACGCCGAGCGGGACTGCGTCGGTCACAGCTCAGCTGCCGGTGGCGGCGACGGTGCTCGGCCAGGGTGCCTGCCGGAACACCGACCACGACGTCCTCCTTCGGACCTGGCGCGGTGTTCGGCTGGACCGCAGCGGCGACATCCAGATCGTCCCGGTGGAGCCGAACTTCGTGAACGGGGGCCTCACGCACGCCACGCCATTCGACTACACGCAAGACGTCCCGCTGCTGCTGTACGGCCCCGGGTTCGT
Source organism: uncultured Actinomycetes bacterium (assembly GCA_964567675.1). GTDB lineage: Bacteria > Actinomycetota > UBA4738 > UBA4738 > HRBIN12 > CALGFI01. Next base: position 721 of record CAZMNP010000211.1, on the reverse strand, counting down.
TCGACCGGGGGTCTACGAGCGTCCGGTCACCCTGGCCGACCTCGCCCCGACGACCGCTGCACTGCTGAAGTTCCCGTTCTCAGCGCGCGACGGGCGCGCGCTCACTCCCGCACTCGTGCCGGAGGCCGAACGGAGCCTGCCCCGTCTCGTGGTCACGGTGATCTGGGACTCGGGCGGCACCGACGTGCTCGAGCGATGGCCGGACAGCTGGCCCTACCTCGAGTCGATCCGGCCCCAGAGCGCGTGGTTCACGAACGCCACGGTTGGGGCATCGCCCTCGAACACCCCGATCGGCCACGCGACGATCGGTACCGGCGCGTTCCCGCTGCACCACGGCTTCGTGGACGAGTACATCCGCTTGAACGGCCGGCTGCAGAAGCCGAACGCGAACGGTCCGGCTTTCCTCCTCGAGCCGACACTGGCCGACTTGTACGACCTCGCGAACGGCAACGAGCCGAAGGTCGGCGCGATCGCGACGCTCTCGGCCCACATCATGATGATGAGCCACGGCGCGATCTGGGGAGGCGCGGATCGCGACCTGGCGGTCACCCGCGAGAAGGAGTTCGGGGAGACGGCCGGCGAGGAGAGCGTGAGCTGGAACCTCACGTCGGCCATGGCTCCCTTCTACGACCTGCCGTCGTACGTGAACGATCTCCCACCGCTCGTCGGCTACGCCGACGACGTGGACCGGCAAGACGGAGCGCTCGACGGGATGTGGCGC
>CAZMNP010000210.1:0-14802 GCA_964567675.1 uncultured Actinomycetes bacterium | reverse complement strand
TCGACCAGTTCGTGCTGAAGGACGAGGTGCCGCCGCTCCGCTGGGGGGGAGTCGCGTTCATCGGCATCGGCATCTTCCTGATCTCGCGGACGCCGCACGCCTGATGAAGGCCGTGGTGCTGGTCGGGGGCGAGGGGACCCGCCTCCGGCCGCTGACCGAGACGATCCCCAAGCCGCTCGTCCCGCTGATGGATCGCGCGAGCCTGGACCACGTCCTGGACCATCTCGCGCGACACGGCGTGCACGAGGTGGTGCTCTCGAGCCCGTACCTGGAGGAGACGTTCCGCGCGTTCATCGACGCGCGCCGCGGCGATCCGGCGATCACGTGGATCACCGAGATCGAACCGCTCGGCACCGGCGGCGCGATCGTGAACGCCCTCGAGGCGCTCGGCGGCGACGAGCCGTTCCTCGCGCTGAACGGCGACATCCTCACCGACCTGGATCTGACGGCAATGGTGGCGATGCACGCCGAGCGAGGGGCCGCCGCCACGATCGCGCTCACCCACGTCGCCGACGCCCGTCCCTACGGGCTCGTGCCGACGGAACCCGACGGGCGCGTCCTCGAGTTCCGGGAGAAGCCGGCCGAGCTCGTTCCCGGCGACGTGAACGCCGGAACGTACGTCCTGGATCCGGGCATCCTCGCTGGATGGGTTCGAGGGGTGAACGCCTCGATCGAGCGCGACATCTTCCCGTCGCTGATCGCGGATGGCCGGCCGGTCTACGGGTTCGTCTCCGACGCGTACTGGATCGATCTCGGCACGCCCGAGTCGTACCTCCAGGCGCACTTCGACATCCTCGAGGGGCTTGTCGCGTTCGAGCCGTCCTACACCGCGCCCTTCATCGCCGAGGGCGCCGAGGTCGACGTCCGCTCCCACGTCGGCCGGTGGGTCGTGGTTTCCGCGGCAGCGGTGATCGGTCTCGAGGCTCGGGTCGACGACAGCGTGCTCCATCACGGCGCCGTGGTCGAGGCCGGTGCGAGCGTCACGGGTTCCGTGCTCGGTGCGCGTTCCCACGTGGGCGCCGGTGCCGTCGTGGTGGACTCGGTCCTGGCCGAGGGTGCGACGGTCCCGGCCGGATCCAAGGTGGAGGGCGCCCGCATCTCCGCAGGCCGGACGGCCGGCTCCGGGTCGGGCTCGGCGTAAAGCCCGGCCGCTCCGGACCGATGGGGTAGGATGCGGCTCCTCTTCGGTGACCGTCCCGATGCACTCAAGATGCGAAAAACGCTGATCGCCGTCGTCGTGTTCGTGCTCGCCGCACTCGCGGCGCCGCCCGCGCATGCTCAGGGCGGGAACGACGACTTCACGTTCTTCGGCTCCGGCTTCGGGCACGGTCTCGGGATGTCGCAGTGGGGCGCGTACGGTCTCTCGAAGCAAGGATGGAGTCCGGCGCGGATCCTGCGCCACTACTACTCGGGGACGCGGATCGCGACCGATCACGAGCACCCCAAGCGATTCCGGATCGGGCTGGTCCAGGGCCGGGACTCCGTCCGGTTGGAGGCTCGGTCGGGCGACGTCGAGCTCCGTCTGGGTGATCCGGCCACGGGCGACGTCGTCGCGACGATCCCGAACGGGCAGACGTGGCGGGTCGGCGTCGCCGACACCCGCTATCGCATCGTCGACCAGGGCGGCGACACGGTCGACCGCGTAGGCGGTCCGGACGAGCCGATCTTCGCCGTGTTCCAACCGCAGCAGGCCCTCGTGCGCATCCCCGAGGCCTTCCACACGTACAACCGCGGCTGGATCGAGTTCGGCCTGTACAACTGCACGGGTTCGTGCGCGATGCGCCTCGTCCTCGTGATCACGCCCCAGGAGTACCTCTACGGACTCGGTGAGGTGCCGAGCAGCTGGCCGGCGACGGCGTTGAAGGCTCAGGCGATCGCCGCCCGCACGTACGCGTTCACGAAAGCCAAGGCCACGCAGCACCGCTCCGTCTGCGACTGCGCGCTCTACGCCAGCTCGTTCGACCAGGTCTACGCCGGCTGGGACAAGGAGGGCGGTCTCGACGGCGACCGCTGGGTTCGGGCCGTCGACGACACGGACGACCGGGTCGTCGTCGATGCCGGCGACACGATCCAGGCCTTCTACATGTCGTCCTCGGGCGGCTTCACCGAGGACAACGAGAACGTCTGGGGTGGCACCCCGATCGGGTATCTCCGGGGCGTGTGCGACCCCGGCGACTACACGTCCGCGAACCCGAGCGCGACGTGGGAGGTCACGTACACCGCGGGCCGGGTGACGAAGTCGCTCTCGCTCGGGATCGGCACGATCACCGGCTTCATGGATCCGCAGCGCGGCGTCTCGGGAAGGATCGTCTCCGTCACCGTGCGGGGCGAGAACGGCTCGAAACCGGTCACCGGTTCCGCGCTGCGCTCGGCCCTCGGCCTGCGCGACGACCGCGTGTGGATCAACGCCGACCGAAGCATCACGGGCGCGATCCGGCTGAAGTACGACGCCCTTGGTTGCTCACCCGGCCTGCCGAGGTCGCGGGAGGTGGCGGTGGCCGGCGGCCTCCGGCAGAAGTTCGAGGACGCAACGATCTACTTCCAGGAAGGCCCGGGCGCCCATGAGCTGCACGGCCCGGTCCTCGTCGCCTACCTGGATGCGGGCGGCCCCGGCGGGAACCTGGGGTTCCCGACGACGGACGTCCGGCGCCTGTCGAACGGAAACCAGCGTGCGCGGTTCCAGGACGGCGTCATCACCTGCAACGACGCGTCGTGCAACGTCAACTAGCGCGCTAGCTCGCGTTCGCCTCGGGAGCGTTGCTCGATCCCCGGAAGGCCTCGATGAAGCCGGAGGCGATCGTTCGCGCCTGATCGGCGGTCACGCCGGTGGGGCACTCCCACAGCTTGTTCCACGCGGCGAGGGCGAGCGAGGTGCCTTCCTCCAGCGAAGCGTGCGGAGCCATGATGACCTTGTCCTCGGACTCCGCCAGCGTCGCGAGCCCGTCGACGACGTCGTTCGAGAGTGCCTCAGGCCCATCCGCGCGGTAGTAGATCAGGACGTACGCGTGCTCGAGGTTGTGCACCGCGGCCGTCTCGTCAACCGGCGCCGTGAACACGTGCGAGTCCGCCGGCAACGGGGCGGGGGCGTGGCGCCCGGAGGTCGCCGGGTGCTGGTCGTAGGTGAACGGCTCGCCTTGCGCGAGATGCAGTCCGCCGGGCGCGCTCGCGGCGGGCGTCTGCACCTCTCCGCACGACGCCGCCTCGGCGGCACGGATCGCGCTCTGTGGGATGTCGGTGGGCGCCTGTGCCCGCGTGAAGAACCAGACCGCCCCGACGGCGACGGCCGAAAGGACCCCAACCTGAAGCGCGCGCCGGATCGCTTGGCGCCGCCGGACGATCTTGCGGACCTCGTCGCGCTGGCGACGCGCGATCTCCTTCTTCTCGGCGCGCGAGCGCGCCCCGGGATCGGCAGGCCCGCGTGCTCCGCCGCCGGGCCGGGCCGTGCGCGCCCGGGTCGGCTCGGGATCGGCCGCCCGCTCCTCGGGATCGCCGTCGGGTCGCCCGGAGGCGCGAACCGTCGCGTGTGCGGGCCTCCGCGGCCGGTTGTGTTGCCTGCGTCGCTTCTTCGCCATCGCCGTCCCTGGAGTTAGAGGGCTCCGCCCGGCTCGGGCGCGTTGCCGAGGTAGGGGCGCGACCCGAACGGAGGCGCAGCGTACTCGGAGCTGAAGTCGAACGCCGCCGCCAGGCTCACCCGGGCACACCGCTCGACGTGGTGCCATGCCGTTAGCGCCATCTGGGTCCCCGCGGGCAGACTGCCCGCAGCGCCCTCGGCCGGGTAGTCGTACGGAGCGACGATGACGCGAGCGCCGACGTCGAGGTCTCGGTAGAACTCCTTCAGGTCGTCCAGCTCCGCGCCGGTCGCGCCCGGCGAGTACCAGACGATGGCGGCGCCGTGCTCGAGCGAGTGGATCACCCGGAAGATGGGCGGGGGCGTCTCGTAGACCCCGAAGCTCAGCGGGATCGGGTCGTGCGGGCCCGACGCGGGCGGCACCGAGGGGTACTCCGAGAGCGCCGGCGCTTCCGACGGGTCGGCGAAGTGCGCCCGGTCCCGGTCCCTTGGTTGGAAGAGGCCGACGTCCTCGGCCGGGCCGCACCCGGCCGCCTCCTTTGCCTGCGTGGCCTGGCCGAGGAGCTCCTCGGGGCTCGCGACGCTCGTCGACGGCCGCGTGACCACGAACGCCACCACGGCCGCAACCAGGAGCGCGGACACGACGATCCCGATCCGCCGGTTCCGCTTCGAGCGCGCCATCTTCCGACGGAGCTCGAAGCGCTCTCGTCGCGCTTGCTCCCTGCGTTCGGCCTTCGTCGTGCGGCCGTCGGTGGTGGTCCGTCGATTCGCCATGAGTGTGCAGATCCCGCCGGAAGGCGGGACCAACCAGGATAACGGCACGGCGGGGGGAACGGCCCCAACGGCGGCTCCGAGCTCGCAACGTCTTGCCTCGGCCCCCGCGCCTCCCTATGCTGCGGTCGCCTTCCCCGATGGCGCCCGGGGGACGGCCGCGCCCTCCGGGCCATGGGAAGGGGGGCGCGATGGCGGTAACGGACACCCGGCCGGACCGGGTCGGGGGGCTCGAGGGGTACTTCCACCTCCGCGAGCGCGGGACCGACGTCCGGACCGAGGTGATCGCGGGCCTCGCCACCTGGCTGACGATGGCCTACATCCTCGTGGTGAACCCGGCGATCCTGTCTTCGGTGCCGGACTCGAACGGGACCAGCCTGCCGTTCGACCAGCTCGTCACCGTGACGGCGCTCGCCGCCGGGGTCCTGACGATCGCGATGGGTGTGTTCACGAACTACCCGTTCGCGATGGCCGCCGGGCTCGGGCTCAACGCGTTCGTCGCGTTCACGCTGGTGGGAGCCGCGGGTCTCACGTGGGAACAGGCGATGGGCGTCATCGTGATCGAGGGCCTGGTCATCGCCGCGCTGGTGCTGACCGGGTTCCGCGAGGCCGTCCTCAACGCCATCCCGTTGGACCTCAAGCGGGCGATCGGGATCGGGATCGGACTGTTCATCGCGTTCATCGGCCTTTCGATCGACGCGCCGATCGTGACCCGCGAAGGCCCGACCATCCTCGCGTTGGATCCCGAGTACATCACCTCGCTCCGAGGACTCACGTTCTTCGTCGGGTTCGCGCTCACGGCGGCGCTCGTGGCCAGGAGGATCAAGGGAGCGCTGTTGATCGGGATCATCGGGACGACCGTCTTCGCGAGCATCATCAACGCGTTCGTCGACGTCTCGCCGTGGCCGCCCGGGGTCGCGACGTTGCCCGATAAGCTCACGGCGGTGCCGGACTTCGGCCTCATCGGCCAGTTCTCGTTCGGCGTGTTCACTGCGGAGACGATCGGGTTCGCGACGGCGCTCGCGCTGATCATCTCGGTGATGCTGTCGGACTTCTTCGACACGATGGGAACCGTGATCGGGGTCGGCGGCGAGGCGAAGCTGCTCACCCCCGACGGGAAGCTCCCCGGAGTCCAGCGGGTGCTGTTCGTGGACTCGCTCGGTGCGGCGCTGGGCGGTGCGACGTCGAGCTCCTCGAACACGACGTACATCGAGAGCGCGGCCGGAGTCTCCGAGGGCGGACGGACGGGTCTGACCGCCGTCGTGGTGGGGATCTTGTTCCTGCTCGCGATGTTCCTGTCTCCGCTGCCGGGCGTCGTCCCGTCGGAGGCGACGGCGCCGGTCCTGGTCGTCGTCGGTTACTTCATGATGGGGATCGTCAAGGACATCGACTGGCGCGACCCCGGCATCGGGATCCCCGCGCTGCTGACGATGATCGTCATGCCGTTCACGTTCAGCATCACGAACGGGGTCGGCGCGGGATTCGTCTCCTACACGGTGATCCAGGTGCTCCGCGGACGGTGGAAGGAAGTCCACTGGCTCATGTACCTGGTGTCCGCGATCTTCGTCTGGTACTTCGTCGAAGGGCTCGTGCCCCTCGGTTGAGTCAGAGCTCGCGAAGGTATCCGGCGATGTCGAGCGGGGGCCGCGGGGACGCGGCCCCCGCCGGCGTCGGGCCGGCCGCGACGATCCCGAGCGCGTGCCACTCGTCGCGGATCCCGAGCGCCGCCCGCGTCTCCTCCTGACAGAACAGCGTCGAGCTGATCCAACACGACGCGGTTCCCTGCGCGTGGAACGCTAGCAGGAGGTTCTGGATCGCGGCCCCGCCGGACAGCAGGAACATCTCGCGTTCGGCCGTCGATCGTTCCTCGTCCGCGTAGCGGTGCGAGCCGGTGAACCGCACGAACGGGACCACCAGAAGGGGAGCCGCTCCGAGCACCGCGTCGCTCGCAGCCAGGCGGCGTTCGATCGTTACCGCTGGCGTGTCGTCCCCCCCAAGGTCCTCGCGCCACGCCTCGGCCATGGCGCCGAGGAGCCGCCGCTTCGCCGCGGCCGAGCGCAGCGCGACGAAGAGCCACGGCCGCGTGTGGTGCGGCGCGGGAGCGGTGCAGGCGGCGGCAACGGCCTCTCGGACCACCGCCTCGGACACGTCCCCCGAGCCGAACGAACGGATCGTGCGCCGCGCCGAGATCGACACGAGCGGGGATTCCCGGAACAGATCGTCCTCGTGCGAGCGGACGAGGTCACGGGCGCTGCCGGCCGGCGCCTCGAGGCCCACGCCGCGCACGACGGCGGCCGGCACGCCGGCGGCCTTGCCCATCACCAGTCCGCTCGCCGCCGCCACCTCGTCCGCGAGGGCCACGATCGTCGCCTCGAGCTCGCGGCCCTGCGAGTCGAACGTGCCGCGGAGGTCGACGAGCGCGGGCAGCCCCGAGCATCCGATCGCGACGTTGACGAGTCCCTGCCGCCATGGGCGGCCGAACGTGTCCGTGATCACGACGGCGAGCTCGGACCCCAGCCGTTCGCTCAGGGCTTTGCGGAGTCGCTGGGCCGAGCCGTCCGGATCCTCGGGGAGCAGCGTGAGGAAGCCCGCCTGCACGTTCGAGGCGTCCACGCCGGCGTTCGCGCAGACGAAGCCGTGGCGTGTCTCGGCGATGACGAGGTCGTCGCGCCGTGCGACGACCCGCGACGTCTCCCGCTCGACCCAGGCCGCGCGGCCGGCGCCCTCGGGCACCACGCGGCCCTCGGCCTTCGAAACCACCTTCTGGGTCACGGCGACGACGTCCCCGTCTCGGACCCCGATCGCGGACAGGGCCGGCGCGAGCAGATCCGCGAGGTCGTCGCCTTCGCGGACCTCGGGGAGGCCTTCGACGGGCAGGACCTCGATGCCGCTCACGCGATCGCGTCGAGCGCGACGCGCGCGAGGGCGCGGGCCGCCGTGTCGTCGGTCATGATCGTGTCCGTCACGGCCACCCGGATCCCGGTCGACCTGATGCGCGCGGCGAGCGAGCGGTCACCCTCGTCGATTACCCACGCGCCGAGGAGATCCCGGTAGAACTCGGCGGCGCCGGCGGCGGTGACCTCGACGCCGGCGACGGGCATCAAGCGATCGGCCATCCCGGCGAGCGGCGCGCCGCGAACGATGCCGCTGATCCCGACCACGCGTTCGCGACGGCGCCCGACCGCCTGCCGGACCCCGGGCACCGCGAGGATCGGGCCGATCGAGGCGACCGGGTTCGACGGACAGATCACCACGGCATCGGCCTCCGCGATCGCTTCGAGCACGCCCGGCCCCGGCCGCGCGGACGTCGCTCCCTCGTACCGCACGGACTTCACCTCGTCGCGCGCGCCGCGACGAACCCAGTACTCCTGGAAGTGGAGGTCGAGCTCGCGCCCCTCGGCGGCGACGTCGATGCGGGTCGTCACCGGGTCCTCCGTCATCGGTAGCAGCCACGCCCGGACGCCGAAGCGCGCCGCGACGCGGGCCGAGACCTCCGAGAGCCCCACGCCTGATGCGAGCAGGTTCGTCCGGAACAGGTGCGTGGCGAGGTCCAGATCCCCCAGGTTGAACCACGCGAGGTCCGGATCGAACCGGCGCAGTTCCTCCGTCGCCCGGAAGGTCTCGTCTCGACGCCCCCACCCGCGCTCGCGGTCGAACGCGTCGCCGAGCCAGTAGGTGACGGAATCCAGGTCGGGGGAGACGTGCAGCCCGTGCATCGAGATGTCGTCGCCGGTGTTCACGATCGCGGTGACGTCGGACTCCTCGACCTCCCGCACGAGGCCGCGGAGGAACTTCCCGGCGCCGATCCCACCCGCGAGCGCGGTGATGCGCATGGCGAGGAGCGTAGTACGCTCGCCGTCGGATGCCCGAGGCCACCGCCCACGCCGTCGCCCGCGCGGTCGCGAGGGCGCACGCCGGCAAGTCGTTGTCGGTGGACGAGGCGACGGCCTTGATGCAGGCGCGGGGCGAGGCCCTCGCCGAGCTCATGAGCGTCGCGGCCCGATTGCGCGATCTCGGTCACGGAACCACGGTGACGTATTCGCGGAAGGTGTTCGTCCCGCTGACGATGCTCTGTCGCGACCATTGCCACTACTGCACGTTCGCCAAGCCCCCGGCGCGCCTGGACGCTCCCTACCTCACGCCGGAGGAAGCGGTGGCGATCGCCGAGGCCGGTCGCAAGCTCGGGTGCAAGGAGGCGTTGTTCACCCTCGGCGACCGCCCCGAGGATCGGTACGACGTCGCTCGCGACTGGCTCGCCGCCCGCGGTTACGGTTCCACCCTGGACTACGTTCGTGCCGTCGCCATCCAGGTGATCGAGCGGACCGGCCTGCTGCCCCACCTGAATCCCGGCGTCATGTCCTACGAGGAGCTCGCCCGCCTGAAGCAGGTGAGCGCCTCGATGGGCCTGATGCTCGAAACCTCCTCCGACCGCCTGACCGAGCGCGGCGGGCCGCACTTCGGCTCGCCGGACAAGGTCCCCGCCGTCCGGCTGCGCACGATCTCGGACGCGGGGCGCCTGGCGATCCCGTTCACGACCGGGATCCTCGTCGGGATCGGCGAGACCCACCGAGAGCGCGCCGGATCCATCTTCGCGATCCGCGACCTCCAACGGCGCTACGGGCACGTCCAGGAGGTCATCGTCCAGAACTTCCTGCCCAAGCCCGGAACGGCGATGCACGCCTCGCCCGCCCCCCAACAAGAGGAGTACCTCGCGGCCGTCGCGACGACGCGGGTCCTGCTCGGGCCGCGGATCACCGTCCAGGCGCCGCCCAACCTGTCGGACCCGGCCGGGCAGCTCGCCCTGCTGGATGCGGGGATCGACGACTGGGGGGGCGTCTCGCCCCTCACCCCGGACCACGTGAACCCCGAGCGCCCGTGGCCCGCGATCGAGGCCTTGCGTGCCCGGACCGCCGTGCGCGGCCTCGAGCTGCGCGAGCGGCTGACGATCCATCCCGCGTTCGCGCTCCGACCGGATCCCTACCTGACCGGGAAGATGCGGGCGCCGGTGTCGGCCCTCGCGGGCCCCGACGGCCTCGCCGTCGCCGGCAAGGTCCCCGAGGCGATCCCCTGGCAGGACCCGGACGTGCAGTGGAAGCCGCGCACGATCGACCTCACCTTCGCGAAGTTGGAAGGGGCGGGACTTCGCGCCGACGCCGAGGCCGTGTACGGGGACATGGAGGCGTTGCCGGTTACGCGTTCCTGGGCGGAGGCTGCGATCGCGCCCGAGAGGCTCGACGCGGAGATCAAGACGGCGCTCCGGATGGCGACGCGGCATCGTGCGATCACCGACGACCAGGCCCTCGCGCTGTTCCGCGCCGAGGGTCCGGCGTTGGATGCGCTCTGCGACGTCGCCGACGAGCTCCGGCGGGAAGCGGTGGGAGAGGCCGTCACGTACGTCGTGAACCGCAACATCAACTTCACGAACGTGTGCTACGTGGGGTGCCGCTTCTGTGCGTTCGCCCAGCGGGAGGTGGACGCCGAGAGCTACACGCTGACACTTCACGAGGTCGCCGAGCGCGTGCGCGAAGCGCGCTCGTGGGGCGCGACCGAGATCTGCATGCAGGGCGGCATCCATCCGGACCTGCCGGGGTCCTTCTACTTCGACCTGCTCGACGCGGTGAAGGACGCCGCCCCCGATATCCACATCCACGCCTTCAGCCCGATGGAGGTGCTCAACGGCGCGACCAAGCTCGGCATCTCGTTCGCCGAGTTCCTCGCCGAGTGCCGCCGGCACGGCCTCGGGACGATCCCCGGAACCGCGGCGGAGATCTTGGACGACGATGTCCGCTGGATGCTCACCAAGGGGAAGCTACCCGCCGACACGTGGGAGGAGATCGTGCGAACGGCCCATGGTCTCGGGATCCGGAGCTCGTCGACGATCATGTACGGGCACGTCGACGCGCCCCCGCACTGGGTTTTCCACATCCGGCGCCTGGCAGATATCCAACGCGACACGGGTGGGTTCACGGAGTTCGTTCCCCTGCCGTTCGTCCATCAGAACGCGCCGATCTACCTCGCGGGCAAGGCTCGGCCGGGTCCGACCTTCGATGAGAACCGGAGGATGCACGCCGTCGCGCGGATCTTGCTCGACGGAGTTATCCACAATGTTCAGGTCTCCTGGGTCAAGCTCGGCATCGAGGCCTCGCAGGTGATCTTGAACGGTGGCGCGAACGATTTCGGCGGAACTTTGATGGAGGAGACCATCAGCCGTATGGCGGGTTCGGAGTGGGGGATCCGCAAGGAGCCCGAGGAGTTCGTCGACGCCATCCGTGCGATCGGGCGTGTCCCCGTGGAGCGATCGACTACGTACGAACAATTGCACCGCAACGACGCGCAACGGTCCCCGAAGGGCGGCACCGGGTCTCTCGTCGCGTCCAAACGCGACTGACGCGCGCCCGCAGACCCGGTGACGGGCCTTTCCGTCAACCTTATTGACGGACACCGTCAAGGTGATTGACTGCAAGATTTCTGCCTCCGAACCCTTGCACATCGCCTCCAGGCTGTATTCGATTCACTTGGGGACGTATGAAGAGATGCTCCGGAACTCGACTTTTCCCCTTGTCAAGGAGGGGAACGATGGCCCAGAATCACACACGTGTGATTCTGGGGGGAGAGAGCGGTGCATCACTACATCCCTTGGCAAGAACGGGCTCGATGCCGAGAACACGATCCGGAGGTCTTCTTCCCCGAGAAGGGAGGCTCATCGAGGGAGGCCAAGCGGATCTGCGCAGACTGTCCCGTCCGCATCGAATGCCTGAACTACGCGCTTCGTCGCGACGAGCGATACGGCGTGTGGGGCGGGATGAGCGAACGGGAACGGCGACGCCTGAAGCGCATGGCGTCCTGAGCAGAGGAAGGGGGTGACCGATGTCTCCAGCGAGAAAGAAGTCGACAGCCGCTAAGAAGGCGGCCGCCACGAGGAAGCGGAAGAGCGCGAAGCGCTCCGCCGCCGCCAAGAAGGGGGCCGCGACGAGGAAGCGGACGACGGCGAAGCGGAAGACCGCGGCCAGGAAGACGACTCGCCGTAAGTCAGCGGCGAAGAAGTCGACGGCGAAGAAGTCGACCGCGAAGCGCAAGTCGACGAGGAAGCGGAAGACCGCGGCGCGGAAGCCCGCGGCCCGCAAGTCGACGGCCAAGAAGAGGACGTCCGCGCGCAAGCCTGCGGCGAGGAAGTCCACCAGGCGCAAGTCGACGGCGAAGAGGCGGACCGCGAAGAAGCGGTAGCCGACCGATCCAAGTTCGGAAGGGGGGCGACTCGCCCCCCTTCCGCGTTCTGTCTGCGGGCGCGTGCTAGGCTCCCCGCCGCGCGCCCGCGCATCTCATGGCCACCACGCTAGGAGAACGCCCAGCCGCCGCCGACGCCGTCCGGGACCCCAGCGTCCTCGTCGTGCTCGTCGCGAGAGACGCCGCCGGTTGGCTTCGCGAGTGCCTCCAGTCGCTCGCTTCGCAGACGCATGCCCGGATGGGTGTCGTGGCCGTGGACAACGCGTCGACGGACGGGACCAGCGATCTCCTCGTCCAGGCGCTCGGGCAACAGCGGGTCATCCACATGCAGGAGAACCGAGGCCTGGCCGGCGCGGTGCAGGCCGCGATCCAGCTCCCCGCCGCGCAGGCGGCGGACTACCTCTTGGTCCTTCACGACGACACGGCACTAGGAGCGGACGCGGTCGCGCGGATGATCGAGGCGGCCGAGGGGATACGCGGCGTCGAGCGCGTGGGGATCGTCGGCCCCAAGGTGGTGGACTGGGAGAACCCCCGCCTCCTCCGTGAGGTGGGGAGGTCCACGGACCGGTTCGGTCACGCGTACACCCCGCTCCAGGACGGCGAGCTGGATCAGGGGCAGTACGACCGGGTCCTGGAGGTCTTGTTCGTCTCGAGCTGCGCGATGCTGATCTCGCGCGAGGCCTGGCAGCGGACCGGGATGTTCGACGAGCGCTACGCCGGGCGACACGACGACCTCGACTTCTGCTGGCGGGCGCGACTTGCGGGGTTCCGGGTCCTGATGACGCCCCTCGCTGTCGCGCGGCATAAGTCCGCGGGCGCCCGCGGGGAACGGCCGACGGAGCACCGCCACCGGAGCTCGCGGTACTACGCGGAGCGGGCGGCCCTCGTCTCGATGTTGAAGGACTACGGGGTCCTCACCCTCTTATGGGTCCTTCCCGTGTACACGGTGCTCGGGGTCGCCCGGCTCGTCTTCCTCGCGCTGGGCCGCCGGTTCGAGGATGCCTTCGACCTGGTGGCGGCGTGGGGATGGAACTTCGTCCATCTGCCTGGCACCCTTCGCCGGCGGGTCCGAGCGCAATCGGTGCGCTCGGTCCGGGACCGCGCCGTCCGGCGGTTCATGGCGGCGACCTTCCGGGTGCCGCGCTGGTTCGAGCGTGCGGAGGAGTTCCTCGAAGAGGACTTCGAGAGCATCGCCGAGGACGAGCCGATCCGGCCGATGGGTCGCCGTGCGGCGTCCATGGCGGTGGGTCACCCCGTTCTGCTCGGCACGACGATCGGCATCGTGCTCGTGGCGGTGGCCGTCCGTCACTTCGTCGGCCCCGAGGCGATCGAGGGCGGGGCGCTCGCCGCCTTCGCCGGATCGCCGACGGAGTTCTTCGGCGAGCTCCTTTCCGGGGTCCGGACGACCATCCTGGGCGGGGCGCAGCCGTCGAGCCCCGCGCTCGGAGCCATGGGAGCGGTCTCCTGGGTCTCGTTCGGGAGCGCCGATCTCGCCGAGAAGCTGATGCTCGGCGCGCTCCCCGTCCTCGCCGCGGTGTTCGCCTATCGCTCGTTCGCCCGTCAGACCGCCCGCCCGGGCACGGCCGTGGTCGCGGCGGGCGCCTACGTGCTGTCTGGGGCCGCGCTCTGGGCGTTCTCCGAGGGCAGGATCCCGCTCCTGGTCGGCCTCGCGACCCTTCCGATCGTCTGGGACCGGCTCGACGGGGCCTTCTCCCGGCGGCGCATCGAGCGGCCTTTCCGGTTCGGGGTGGGACTCGGTGCGGCGACGGCGATCGCGATGTCCTTCCTTCCCGGTCTCGCGCTGGGCATCGCCCTGCTGGTCCTCGTTCACGTCCTCGGTGGCCGCCGGCGCGGCCGGGGCCTGGGACTCACGCTGCTAGGAGCGGCGTCGGGCGGGCTCCTCGCGTTCCCGATCATCGCCGACATCGTCAGCGATCCGGCGGCTTCCCTGTCCTCCTTCGTGGGCACCGACGACCCCTGGTCGGTCCTGCGCCTGGCGCCTGGCGGCGGACCCGGCACCTGGGTGCTCGCGGGGTTCCTTCCCGCCGCCGCAGTCCTTTGTTTCGCCGCCGCCGAGCGCGCGGAATTCGGACGGGTCGCCCGGGCGATGGCGGTCATGGTCGCCGGGATCGCGCTCGCATGGCTCTCGGCCGCCGGGTATCTGCCCGACGCCCTCGCGAACCCGCCCGTGTACCTGCTCACGGCCGCGTTCGCCGCGGCCGCCGCGGTTGCCTACGGGGCCTCCGGGCTCGTGTCCGGGCTGGAGCAGCGGGCGTTCGGGGTGCGCCAGTTCGGGGCGGCGCTCCTCACGTTGGTGCTGGCGGTGGGGATCGGGGCGCAGTCGTTGCAGGTCACCGTCGCCGAGTGGGAGGTGCGGCCCAACGGCCTGCCTCCTGCATGGCCGGTCGTGGACGCCGCCGCGCCGGGGGAGTTCCGCATCCTGTGGGTCGGGTCGCCGGCAGGGGAACGGTTCCCGGCTCCCGGCGGCGACCCGATCGGTATCGTCGAGTCATCCGGCTCCAGTCTCCGGTTCGGATTGACCGATCGCCTGGGCGCGAGCGCCCTCGACACCGGCCGCCCGGCGTTCGGTCCGGGCTATGACTACCTGCGAACGGTGCTCCTGGAGCTGCTGGCCGGCGAGACCGCGCACGCCGGGATGTTGCTCGCTCCGTTGGGGGTGCGCTACGTGGTCGCCGACCAGGGCGATCTCCCCGCGTCCGCCGCGGCCCGGTTCGACGTGCAGGCCGATCTGGACCGGGTGCCGGCCGGCGGCCTTGAGATCTTCCGGAACGCCGCAGCACTCCCGACCGCGTACGTCGCGTCCGACCCGGACTGGACCTCGGCCGCCGACGCCACGAGCCTCCTCGAGATAGCCGGGCGTCCGATCGTGGACGTCCAGCGGATCGCTCCGCCCGAGTCCGGTGAGACCTCGGGTGCAGCCTCCGCAGGAGAGGTCGTCGTCGCGGACCAGTTCGATCCGGGATGGCGGATCGAGAACCACGGACAGCGGCTGGCTCCGCGACCAGCGTTCGGCTGGGCCATCTCGTCCGAGGTCGAGCCGGGAAGCATCTCGTTCATCTTCACCGAGCAGTGGATGCGCACCCTCGAGATGGCCCTGCTCGGGCTGCTCTGGCTGGCGGCGCTGTGGATCACGAGGAAGCCGGTGTCCGCGTGAGACGGTTGCAGGCGCTCGCCGCCGCGATCCTCGTCGCGCTCGGGATCGGCGGAGCGGTGTATGC
>CAZMNP010000209.1:0-3004 GCA_964567675.1 uncultured Actinomycetes bacterium | reverse complement strand
GATCTCGACGGCGAGCTTGGCCGTGCGGTCGAGCTCGGCGGGCTCGAGGCGCGCCGTCGCGGCGAACCCCCAGTACCCGTTCACCAGGACGCGGATCCCGATCCCCTCGGAGCGCGATCGGTCGATCCCCTCCATCTCCTGGTTGCGGACCGTGATCGATTCGGATTCGTCGGTGACGACCCGAGCGTCGGCGTAGTCGGCGCCGGCGGCGCGTGCCGCCTCGACCGCCATCTTCGCGACGTCGAGCATCCTGCCCTCTCTCCGAAGTTGGCTCGGTCGACGTCCGACCGGGCCGGGCGCGGGAAAGACTACCCCGGAGGGCTCAGGCGGCGGATGCGCGTGCCGCCGGGAAGCGGTACTCCTGCGCGACGGAGTCGCAGGGATTGCCCCGGCCGAACTGCAGTCGCATCTCGGTGAGGTCCGCGACCCACCAGAAGCTCGTTCCCGATCGGCTCGGCCCCGGGTTGCGCTCGGGGTGCCGACACAGGCAGTCCGGCTCGCCCTCGTGATCGGCGAGGAATCCCCGGAGTATCTCGACCGTGACCGACCCCGGCTCGGTCGACGCGAGGAGCTCGGCGCCGCGCGCATAGCGCGCGCTCGAGTGCGCGACGTAGCTCGGGTCTCCCTCGTAGCGGACCATCCGTGGGCAGACGTAGTGGTTCGTGTGCACGAGATGGCCTCGGTCGTCCGAGGAGGTCAGCTCGGCGTCGGTCGCCGAGCCCTCCACGTTCACGACCTCGGCTCCGGCCGTCACCAACACCTGGTTGTAGCTGGATGCGCGATCGTGTCGCAGCGCTTCGCCGAGCGCGCGCTCGAGCGTCGGCTGGCGGAGCATCGACCGGTACTGGACCTCGCGAGGGACCCCGACCCGCTCGTCGAGCGGCGCGAGCTCGTTGCCCGACATCGAGATGCCCGCGTCGTTCCAGCCGCAGCTGATCCACACGCCGTTGCCGATCGCGAAGATCGTCGGCTCTCCGTCCACCGCGTACTCGATCGCGACGAGCTCGTCCTGGTAGCTCCTCGGCATGTCGTTGTTGTGCGCGACGAGCACGTGGTCCTCACGCGTCGCCGGAGGGACCGCGACCAGGTCCGTGCACCGGCCCTGGATCTGCCGGGCGTAGGGCACGTACCAGATCTCCTCGATCACGCAGGCGAACAGCGCGCGAGGATCGACGTCCGCTGCCTCCGCGGCGCCCTCGAGCTCCTCCTCGTACCAGGGGTACGCGGCGACGGTGACCTCGCGATAGCGATCGGCGAGATCCATCTGTTCGCGACGGCTCCGGCCCTCGGGGATCGTCTGGCCTTCGAAGGACGCGGCGTAGCGGATCGTCTCGGCGCACGCGCGGCCGATCTGGGCGCCGGTCTCGCGGTGTGTCCCGCCGACCCTGAGGACCTGAAGCTGCGGTGGAGCGCTCACTGGCGAGATGCTACCCGTCGCACCGGGCGCCGGAGCCGGGTCCGGGGGGCGTGTGTCGGGGGCCCCCCTGGGGGCGTGTCAGACCGGGTGTCTACGGTCGAGCCATGGAGACCTTCTGGTTCATCGTGCTCGCGCTCGCCGTCGGTGCCGCCATCGGCACCGGTCTCACGCTCGCGCAACGCCGAGCGAGCGGTCCAGCCCCCGCGACCGCCCGGATCGAGGCTCGCCTCGAGGTCCAGGCGGCCGAGCTCCGCAGGCTCGCCGACGGGTCGGCCGCCCAGGGCGGGGGAGCCGACGAGGTCCGCCGGGAGGTCGCCGCCGCCCGAGGCGCGCTCGAGCGCCTCGCCGAGAGCGAGGAGGAACGTCGCGAGCGCGAACGCGAGTCGTGGGAGGTCGTGCGCCGGCTCTCGACCGTCCTCGCCGGCGGCGCCTCGAAGGGACGCGCGGGCGAGAACGTCCTGCGCGACCATCTCGCGCAGCTGCCGCCGGGGATGCTCGTGACCGATTTCCGCGTGAACGGCAAGGTCGTGGAGTTCGGGCTGTCGCTTCCCGATGGACGACGGCTCCCGGTCGACTCGAAGTGGACCGCGGTGGCCGAGCTCGAGGCGCTCGAGGCGTGCGAGGACGCCGCCGAGCGCGAGCTCCGGGCGCGCGACGTCGAGCGGCAGGTGACGAGCCGCGTGCGCGAGGTGGCGCAGTACCTGGACCCTGCGCTCACGGCGCCGGTCGCCGTCGCGGCGGTCCCCGACGCCGCCTACATGGTGCTCAAGCGCGCACACGCCGACGCGTTCTCGCGCGGCGTCGTCATCGTCCCCTACTCGATGGCGTTACCGGTCCTTCTGTTCCTCTACAGCCTCGTCCATCGGTTCGGCGACGCCGACGATTCGCGCGCCGCGCTCGAGCAGGTCGCGGCGCTCCTCGACGGGATGGAGTCGGTGATCGAGAACAAGATCGCGCGCGCCGCCACGATGGTCGCGAACGGCGCCGACGAGCTGCGCTCGGGCCTCGGCAAGGCGCGAGGGTCCGTCGCTCGCGGCCGGGCGGTCGCCGCGGTCGCCGATCCGCCGCTAGCGGAAGGGATCCTGAAGGCGGTTCCCTAGGAAGTCTCAGCCTTCGGGACGATCGAAGCGGACGTCGGCAAGTAACGCTTCCGCTTGCTCGACGGCACCGGCGAGCCATGCGCCATCCTGGGGTCCGCGGGTGTCTTGCCGCGGGTACGCGAACTGATTCAGCGTCTCGTCCGAGCCGAACTGGATGCCCTTCGTCAAGAGGTACTCGCCGACGGCGAACTCCCACGTGAAGAGCGCGGTGCCGTCCTCGAACGCCTGCACGGTGTAGGTGAGGTAGGGATCGGGCTGCGCCGTGAAGGTTCGAACCCCGCGCGGGGATCGCTCTGAACTCCGTGAGAACCCGAGCCGCGAGAGCGCTTCCTCGAAGTCCATCCGGTCGGAAGCCTAAACGTCCGGCCGCCTGCGGGTTGACAGTTCCATGCATCGACTGCATAAATACTCGGATGGCCGGTCTGCGGGTGGGGGTGCTCGGCGCCTCGGGATACACGGGGGGCGAGCTCGTGCGGCTCGCGCTCGG
>CAZMNP010000208.1:0-6935 GCA_964567675.1 uncultured Actinomycetes bacterium | reverse complement strand
CCGATCGCCTCGACGCCGTGCTGGACGTAGCCCTCCATCGCATGCGCGATGCGCGTCGTCTCCTGGGTGATCAGCTCGCCGTGTTCCCGAACGCGGGTGCGGACGGCATCGACGATCGCCTGGTCGCGCTCGGCCAGCGTCGCGAGTGCTTCGCCGACCTGCCTGGTGACCTCCGTCAGCTGCGCTCGAAGCGCCGCGGCATCCTCGGCGCTCCCGGGGTTGACGTCCTCGATGGTCGAGGCGAGCCGATCTTGCGCTCCGCGCAGGGACGTCGCGACGAGGTTCAACGTCTCCTCGACCCTGGCCGTGCGGACCGAGAGGGCCTGGAATCGATCGTCCGAGTGCGCGATGAGGCTTCGGATCGCCTGATCCCGCGAGAGCTCCTGAAGGATCTTCGAGCGGACCTCGTCCTTGTCGCCCCCGGCGGCGCGCCAGACCTCGCTCGCGATCTCGTGCATCAGCGAGTTCGCCGTGCGCCGGATCTCGGTCAGCCCCTCTTCGAGCTGGCGCTGGATCGTGGCCTGGTACGCGCCCATCAGCTGCTGGATGAGGGCCGCGTCGTCGGCGGTCACCGCATCCGGCACGGCGCGGCCACGGCCGGAGAAGAGGCCGCGGCGGCCTGCCTGGTCTTCACCAGGCGACGGAGAACGGTCCGATTGGGGCATCTCGGCGCTCGCATTCCGGGGCCCGCGCGGCGCGTTCCGTGAAGTGTAGGAGAGGTGGAGTGCAACATCACGCACATTCAGGCACGAACCGTTCGGCCCGGATCCCGGGGTCGATCAGGGCAGCGTCGTCCCCGGGTCCTCCTCGGGGACGCGGACGACGTCGCTCGGGAAGACCTCCAGGTGCTCCCGGATCCACGCCTGCGTTCCGGGGAAGTTCATCAGCAGGAGCTCGACGTCGGCGGCCAGGAGTCGGAGCCCGGGGTTCAACGGATGGGCGTCGACGAGCCGGTCGACCACCTCGCGCGCCTCGTCTCCGGCCGTCGGGTCGCCGGCCCGCGCGTCGATCGCGAGCTCGACCGCCAGGGCCTCGGCGGGGGAGACCCTCCAAGGCGCGATCGCCCACGCGCGCTCGAACGCCCAGCTCGAGCCGGAGTGTGTCCGGCCCCACTGCTCGATCGAGGCCGAGGCGAAGCTCAGCGCAGCCACGCCAGTCGCCGCGACCAGGACGAGCGACGTGGCCACCAGCGCGGGTCGCCGCCGCGCCGCGGCCGGTGACGCGACCCTCGCCCGCCCGCCCGCCGCGGCACCCGCGAGGAGGAACAGCATCGGGATCAGCGTGACGTCGAGCGGTTCATAGAGGAAGTACACGGCGAGCGTGACGGCGGACGCGGCGGCCCATCCTCGGGACCGCGGCGCGCGCGCCACCCTCGGCACCAGCCGGAACAGGAGCCACAGGAAGGCCGCGATCCCGACCAGGCCCGAGATCACCCCCACCTCGATCAGGAGGTTGTGCGCGTCGCCCCAGAAGCGGCCGGCCGTTCGGAGCTGGGCGGGAGTGCCCGAGGAGACGAACGCGCTCCACTCGTTCGATGGTCCCCAGCCGAGGACGGGCCGGTCGGCGACGGCGCGGATCTGCGCGCCCCAAACGGCGAAACGCTGGCGTTCGGCTCTGAGCGTTCCGAACTGACCCGCGACCCGGGATGGGCCCGCGTTGTCCGAGCCCGGCGTCGGAAGCAGGGTCAACACCGCGACCGCGACAACGAGCGCGGCTCCGGCCACAGCGATCCGGCGAGCCGGCGGCCGGAGGAACCACCAGGTCGCCACGAACGCGGCCGGCGGGAGGAGGTAGGCGCTCCGTTCACCGATCACGGCGAACCCGCTGCCCAGGGCCGCGAACACCACGATGGTCCGCCACCGCGAGCCGCTACCCTCCGCCAAGGCTGCAGGGATCGAGGCGGCGAGGAACCCCGCCAGCAGGACGGGGTTGCCGAAGGTGGCTCCGAGGAAGCTTTCCCGTTTCGCGACGAGGTCGAGCAACTCCGGCGCGAGGTGTTCCATCACGGCGATCGCGGCGAGGACTACCGCGACACGGACCATCCACGTGCGGGCCCGGGCCAGGAGCGGTTCGGGGAGGCAGGGCGCGACCACCACGAGGACGAGCGTGGACACCAGCGTGACGACGCCGGTCAGCCGGATCGTTCCGACGAGGCTCTCGGCCGGGTCGACCCCGAAGACGGTCGCGAGGGCGACCGCGACGCCGAGCGCGAGTGCCGGAGCGGCGAGCTGCCGGTCGACCGGCACTCCCGAAACCCAGATGAGCAGGGTGCCGAGCGCCAGGACGAGCAACTTCACGTCGATGAACGCCGCTTCCGACAACGGGAAGAAGGCAAGGGGGAGGGCGACGACGATCAGGAACAGGCCGACCTCGAGGGCCTGCGGGCGGGAGGATTCCACGTCGCGATTATCGGCGGTGACCTGCGGGAATCTGAGGAGGCGGTGAGGTGCACATCCTTTGCCGAGCCTTCGGGGCACCCCTATACTGGGCTTTCGGTGTCCCCGACTTCCGGACGAGCCGATCCACGGAGGGGCGTAGCTCAATCTGGTAGAGCACCGGTCTCCAAAACCGGCGGTTGGGGGTTCAAGTCCCTCCGCCCCTGCAAGGGAGCAGCACGATGAACAGGCAGATGAAGCGGGCGCAGCGTCGCCAGGGCACGCAAGTCGAACGCGCCCAGGCCGCGGCGTCGGCTCGCCGGGCGCAGCTCCAACAGAAGAAGGAGCGCACCAGCATCCGTGAGTTCCTGAAGGAAGTTCGACAGGAGCTCAAGAAGGTCATCTGGCCGACGCGGCAGGAGCTCGTCACATACACGATCGTCGTGCTCGTAACGGTGGTCGTGATGATGTCGTTGGTGTTCGGGCTCGACGTTCTGTTCTCGCGCTTCGTTCTCGACGTCTTCACGAACTGATCCCCGACCCGATCCAGAGGCCACGCATCCCATGAACGATCCCCACACCGATACATCCGAGACGTTCGCCCCCATCGACGGCGAGCGGCGGCCCGACGACGCCCCGGCTGATCTGGCGCAGGACGCTCCGGTTGACGACCGCGGAACCGATCTGGCGCGCGACGAGGGTGACACCGGCGAAGCCGAACCGGTCGTCGTCGGCGAGGCCGACATCGACGACGAGGTCGATACCCCCGCCGAGACCGCGCAAGCGCCGGCCGAGCCGATCGAGGACGAGGCGCCCGTCGCCGAGACCGCCGCGGCCGAGCCCGCTGAGACCGAGCCCGTCGAGGAACCGGTCGAAGCTGCGGATGAGCCCGCTGCGACCGAGCCCGTCAAGGAGAAGGAGGCGGAGGAGGCCGAGGAGCCCGAGACCGTCGTCCGCGATCCGTTCCGTGGACCCGGCGAGTGGTACGTCGTGCACACCTACGCCGGGTACGAGAACAAGGTGAAGACGAACCTCGAGTCGCGGATCCACACCATGCAGATGGAGGAGAAGATCTTCGACGTCCACATCCCGATGGAGGACGTGATGGAGATCAAGGGAGGCAAGAAGCAGGTCGTCCAGCGCAAGGTCTTCCCCGGCTACCTGCTCGTGAAGATGATCTACGACAACGACTCGTGGTACGTCGTGCGCAACACGCCCGGTGTCACCGGGTTCGTGGCCGCCGGAACGGGCAGCAAGCCCACGCCGCTTTCCAAGCGCGAGGTCGAGAAGATCCTCGCGGTGAAGAAGGAAGAGGTGAAGCCCCAGTTCCGCCTCGGATTCGAGGAGGGCGACGTGGTACGCATCATCTCGGGGCCCTTCGCGGACTTCAACGGCACGATCAGCGAGATCAACATCGACCAGAGCAAGCTCAAGGTGCTCGTGAACATCTTCGACCGGGAGACGCCGGTCGAGCTCTCCTTCGACCAGGTGGCCAAGGTCTAGGAGAGGCAAACCCCTACGACGCGGGAGGTCGCGCCACCGCGACCGCTGGAACCGCAGGGAGGAGAACGAACAGATGGCGAAGAAGAAGACGCTCGCCGTCGTCAAGCTTCAGATCCGCGCCGGTCAAGCGACTCCGGCCCCGCCCGTGGGGACGGCGCTCGGACAGCACGGCGTGAACATCATGGAGTTCTGCCGGCAGTACAACGAGCAGACACAGCAGTTCGCCGGTCAGGTGATCCCGGCCGAGCTCACGATCTACGAGGACCGTTCCTTCACGTTCATCACGAAGCAGCCGCCGGCCGCGGAGCTGATCAAGCAGGCGACCGGTCTGGAGAAGGGCTCGGGGGAGCCCAACCGCAACAAGGTCGGACGGATCACGCAGGACCAGGTGCGGCGGATCGCCGAGCAGAAGATGGTGGACCTGAACGCGAACGACGTCGAGGCCGCGATGAAGATCGTCGCCGGCACCGCCCGGAGCATGGGTGTGGAGGTGGCTCCGTGAGCGGCAACGGGAAGCGCTACGCCAAGGCCGCGGAAGCACGTGACCCCGAGCGCGAGTACCTGCCCAAAGAGGCGATCGCCGTCCTCAAGGGGTTCCCGGACGCGAAGTTCGACGAGACCGTCGAGATCGCCTTCCGCCTGGGTGTCGATCCGCGGAAGGCCGACCAGATGGTGCGTGGAACGGTCTCGCTGCCGAACGGATCGGGCAAGACGGTACGGGTCGCCGCGTTCGCGCAGGGACCCAAGGCAACCGAGGCCAAGGAGGCCGGAGCCGACATCGTGGGCGGCGAGGAGCTCGTCGAGCAGGTGATCGCGGGCAACATCGACTTCGACGCGGCGGTCGCGACGCCGGACATGATGGCCACCGTCGGCAAGGCCGGGCGGGTCCTCGGTCCCCGCGGGCTCATGCCGAATCCGAAGACCGGAACGGTGACGAACGACATCGGCAAAGCCGTGCAGGAGATCAAGGGCGGCAAGGTGGAGTACAAGACCGATCGGACGGGGAACGTCCATATGATCGTCGGGAAGAAGTCGTTCTCCGAGAAGCAGCTCTTGGAGAACTATCTCTCCGTCGTGGACGAGATCCTTCGGGCAAGGCCGTCGGCGGCCAAGGGCAAGTACATCAAGACGCTGACGATCTCGACGACGATGGGGCCGGGCATCGCGATCGACGCCGGCCGGATCAAGGACACCGAGACGCAACCGACCACGGTGTAGCGTCTCGCCGTGCGGCGCGCCTCGCTCCACCGGCTGGCTCCCTGGGCGATCGTCGGGATCGCCGTCGCGTTCAATTTCTGGGTCCTGCGCGCAGAGCTCAACCCCGTCCAGAACCTGAACGACGGCGCCGTCCATCGTTCGATGATCGGATGGGCCGAGGAGCGTTGGTCCTCGGGCCACCTGCCGCTCGACGGCTGGTACCCGGAGCTCGCGCTCGGCTCGTCACGCTTCCACCGCTACCAGAGTCTGCCGCACGTGGTGACGGGATTGCTCGCACTCCCGGCCGGCTCCGAGCGCGCGTACACGTGGACGTTGTATCTCGGTCTCGCCCTGTGGCCCGTCGCGGTGTTCGGTGGCGGCCGCGTCCTGGGGTTGGGGCGATGGCGTTCGGCCGCGGCGGCGCTCGTGTCGCCCCTCGTCGTCAGCGCCCCGACCCTCGGCTTCGAGTGGGGGAGCTACACGTGGCGGGGCTACGGGACCTGGACGCAGCTCTGGGGGATGTGGCTGCTCCCGTTCGCGTGGGGGTTCGGATACCGGGCCGTCGAGCGTGGCCGCTCGTACGCGCCGGCGGCGCTCGTGATCGCGATGACGATCGCCGTGCATCTGCTCACCGGGTACCTCGCGCTGCTCTCGCTCGGCGCGCTCGTCCTCCTCCGTCCGACGCGGTTGGTCCGGCGGGTGGGCCGGGCCGCCATGGTCGGCGCGGGCGCGTTGCTCATCGCCGCGTGGGTCGTGGTGCCGCTCCTGCTCGACCGCGCGTTCACGATCCAGGACGAGTTCTCGCGGAACAAGGTCTTCTACGACTCGTTCGGTGCGCGCCGGATCCTGTCGTGGATGGTCTCCGGCGAACTGTTCGACCGGGACCGGTTCCCCGTGCTGACGATCGCCGCGGGGATCGGGCTGGCAATCTGCCTGCTCCGATGGCGACGGGACGAACGCGCTCGCGCGGTGGTCGCGCTCGGGTTGCTTTCCTTGTTCCTGTTCTTCGGCCGCTCGACGCTCGGGCCGGTCCTTCGACTCCTTCCGGGTTCCGACGACCTCTTCCTGCGCCGGTACGTGTTCGGGGTGCACCTCGCCGGGCTGTACCTCGCGGGGTTCGGCCTCGCGTGGCTCGGTCGAGCGGTCATCGCGCGCGGTCGTCGCCGCTTCCCTCACCGGCGATTCGCTCGGCCTCTCCCCGCGATGGCGGCGGTGGTCGTGGTGGCCGTGCTGGCCCTCGCGCCCGCCTGGACCGAGCGGGCCGGGTGGGCGGCCGCGGGTGCCAGGTGGATCGGCGAACAGGAGGTCTTCGACGGAACCGAAGGTGCAGACGTCGCCGAGCTCGTCGACATCGCCCGAAGTTCGGGGCCGGGCCGGATCTACGCGGGGATGCGCTCGAACTGGGGATCCCGGTACCGGGTGGGGCAGGTCCCCGTCTACGCGATGTTGCTGAACCTGGACGTCGACGCCGTCGGGTTCACGCGCCCGACGTGGTCGCTCTCCTCGCCGGCCGAGTTCCGGTTCCGCGACACCGATCCGGCGCATTACGACGTGTTCGACGTGCGCTACCTGATCCAACCGGCCGGCCAAGAGCCGCCGGTCGAGGCCACGCTCCTGGCCGAGCGAGGAGATCACGCGCTCTGGCAGATCGCGGTCGACGGTCCCGTCGAGATCGTGGACACCGCGGTCCCGATCGTGGCGGACCGGACGAACCTCGGCGTTCGGATCGCTCCGTGGCTCACCTCGGACCTCCCGGAGGCGGGCGTGCATCCGGGCCTCGTCGTCGGCGGGTTCGAGGCTCCCGGCCCGACGCTGCCGGCCGACACGCTTCCGCCCGATGCGCCCGGTGACGTGATCGCC
>CAZMNP010000207.1:0-10160 GCA_964567675.1 uncultured Actinomycetes bacterium | reverse complement strand
CTGTGCACGGACGACCTCGAACCCGATCACCTGCTCGAGAAGGGCCACGTCAACGACGTGATGCGGCGGGCGGTCGAGCTCGGTTGCCCTGCGGTCGACGCCGTCGTGATGGGAACGCTGAACGCGGCTCGGTACCACCGGCTCTACGAGCACGGAGCGATCGCTCCCGGCTACGTCGCCGACGTGGTCGCGGTCCCTGATCTGGTGTCGTTCCACCCGATCCGGGTCTGGAAACGTGGACGTCTGGTCGCGCGGGAGGGCACGGCGATCGGCGTTCCACGGGTTCTGCCCCCCGACTGGATGCGAGGAAGCGTGCACGTGCCCGAGCTCGGCGCCGAGGCCTTCGCGATCCCCGGGAACGGGCGGGTACGCGTGATCGGCGTCGAGCCCGGTCAGATCGTGACCAAGGCCCTCGAGGACGAGCCTGCGTTGCGCGATGGGTTCGCCGTCGCCGATCCGGGACGCGATCTCGCGAAGATGGCGGTCATCGAGCGGCACAAGGGAACCGGTCGCATCGGTCTCGGGTTCGTTCGGGGGTTCGGTCTGCGAAGGGGTGCCCTCGCATCCACGCACGCGCACGACGCGCACAACGTCGTGGTCGTGGGCGTGGACGACGGGGACCTCGCCGCCGCGGCGAACCGTCTCCGCGAGATCGGTGGCGGCCAGGTGGCCGTCGCGGACGGAGAGGTCCTCGCCGAGGTCCCCTGCCCGATCGGCGGTCTGCTCTCGGACCTTCCCGTCGAGGAGGTGGCGGCCTCCGTCGGGCGCATGGAGCAGGTCGCGCGCGAAGCGCTCGGTGCGACACTGCCCTCTCCGTTCATGGCCATGTCGTTCATGGCGCTCTCGGTGGTGCCGGAGCTGAAGCTCACGGACCGGGGTCTGGTGGACGTGAACCGCTGCGAGCTCGTCCCGCTCGAGGTCGGCTGAGGCGCTACTCGGCGCCGCTCGGCTCGAGCAGCGAACGTACCGTCTGCTCGATCCGATCTGCCGAGATGCCCGCCCAGTCGCGGAGCTCCTCCGGCGTGCCGGAGCCCGGCATCTCGGTGACGGCGATCTTGTGCACGCGCCCGGACAGGACGCCGCCTGCGGCCAGCGCCTCCAGGACGGCATCGCCGAGACCGCCCTGCACCCAGTGGTCCTCGACGGTCACGACCAGGCCGGTCTCGGCCAGGGCGAGCCGAAGCGTGTCGGCGTCGATCGGCTTCACCGAGTAGCAATCGATCACCCGGGCGCCGATCCCCTCGGCGGCCAGCGCGTCGGCCGCCCTCAGGGACTCGAACAAGGTGATGCCGGCACCCACGAGCGTCACGCGATCGGCCGCGCTCGATCGCAGCGTCTTACTGCCGCCGACCGGGAACGGCTCGGCCGTGTCGTACAGCTTTGGGGTCTTCTCGCGCGTCGTCCGCATGAACGAGATCCCCGGGAGCTCCGCCATGGTGGCAACGAGGTTAGCCGTGGAGTTCCCGTCCGCCGGATACAACACGGTCGACCCGTGGACCGCGCGCATCATCGCCAGGTCCTCGAGCGCCATCTGCGACGGTCCGTCCTCGCCGATCGAGACGCCCGCGTGCGAGCCGGCGAGCCGGAGGCTCGCCCGGCTCACCGCAGCCATCCGGATGAAGTCGTAGGCGCGCGTGTGGAACGCCCCGAACGTCGCCGCGAACGCCTTCTTGCCGAGCACCTGGAGTCCGACGGCGACGCCGATCATGTTCTGCTCGGCGATGTAGCTCTCCACGAAGCGCTCTGGTGCGACCTTCAGGACCTCGTCGGTGTGCGTGGAGTTGGCCACCTCAGCATCCACGGCGACCACATCGGGACGGACCGCGAGCGCGGCGAGCGCGTCGCCGAACGCCTTCCGCGTGGCGATCCCGTCGGCGTACGTGGGAAGCGTGACCTGGGCGCCGTTCGCCGGCGGCGAGACGCCGGCATCGGGCTTGCGCGGGCTGATGCGGACGTCGCGCGCTCCGCCGAGCTCGGCGATGGCCTTCTCGGCTTCCTCGGGCGAGAGCGCTTTGCCGTGCCAACCCTCCTGGTCGGCGAGGAAGGAGACGCCGAAGCCCTTGACGGTCTTCGCGACGATCATCGCGGGACGGTCGGCGCTCTCGGCTTCTCGGTACGCCGCGTCGATCGCGGCGACGTCGTGGCCGTCCACTGAGATCGCGTGCCAGCCGAACGAGCGAGCACGGTCCACGTAGACGTCGCCGTTCCACTCGAGCATCGTCGGGCCCCGCTGTCCCAGCCGGTTCATGTCGAGGATCGCGATCAGGTTGTCAGCCCGGTGGAACGAGGCATTCTCCATGGCTTCCCAGACCGAACCCTCCGCGGATTCCGAGTCGCCCGTCAGCACCCAGACGTGCGCCGGGATCGCGTCCATCTTCATCGCGAGCGCCATCCCGAGGCCGATCGGGAGCCCCTGGCCCAAGGAACCGGTCGCGACGTCGATCCACGGCATCTCGGACAGGGGAACCGGGTGGCCCTGGAGCGGGGAACCGAACTTGCGGAAGGACAGGAGCTGATCGTCGCCGATCGCGCCGATCGCCTTCAGCACCGAGAACATCAAGGGGGACGCGTGGCCCTTCGACAGGACGAACCGGTCGTTCGCGAGCGACTTCGGGTCGGCGACGTCGGTTCGAAGATGTTCCGCGTAGAGCACCGCGAGGAGGTGGGCGGCCGAAAGGGACGACGTCGGGTGTCCCGAGCCCGCAGCCGTCGAGGATCGGATCGAGTCGACCGCCAGTTGCGCGGCCAGCTCGTTCCAGTCGGTTTCGCGCACCACGTCCTCCGATCCGCGGACCCGCCCGCGTCCGCGGCCAGGATAGTGCGACCGGGTCGTGTTCGGCCGCCTGCTACCCTGAGGCGCATGGCGGACCACAAGGAAGTTCGGGTCGAGCGTCTCTACGTGAAGGTCCCGAACACCGACAAGCTTCGCAAGAACGCCTCGGGTCGCCATCGCCACCTTCTAGCCGCCGGATGGCGTGAGGTCGAACGCAGGCAGGAGATCGACCACGTCTGGGTCCGGTACGAGCGGATGGGACCGACCCCGCTGAGACTCCGGCTCCCGCGTCCGGACAAGGACCAGGGCCGCTTCGAGCGCCGCCCACGAGGACGGGACTTCGGCCGCGGCGGCCCGCGCGGCCGCAGGTAGCCCTCGGTCCCGGTCGTTTCCCGGAAGGGTCAACGTCCACCGGCTGGCATCCGAAGGATCTTCGGCAAAAAGCCGTTCCCGCGGAATGAATCGCAGGTACCATGTCGCTCTAGGCAGGTTCCTACGGCCTGTCCGACGATTGACGAATGAAGAGGCAAGCGTGCGATCCGTGGAGGACCCGATGGCTCAGGAGAACCCGAACCCGGCCCGGCCCAAGCACGAGTCCGGTCGCGCCCATGCGGCGGACCAACCGTTCGACTACCCGCTTCGGCGCCAGTACCGCGAACCCGACTGGACGCGGCTGCCGGGCTTCCGCGACGTCACCGTGCAGGAGTGGGAGTCCGCGCAGTGGCAGCGCGCACATACCATCAAGAACCTGACGGAGCTCAAGCGGGCGCTCGGAGAACATCTCACCGACGACCTCTACGCAGACATCGAGCGCGACCAGCAGGAGCGCGCCACGATGTCGATGCTGCTTCCCCCGCAGATGATCAACACGATGGACGAGACCGATCTGCGGGCGGACCCGGTCCGGACCTACATGGCGCCGGCCTTCACCGACCGCGAGCAGGAGTTCCCCTCCCACCCGATGGCCTCACGCGACTCCCTGCACGAGGCCGACATGTGGGCGGTCGAGGGCCTCACGCACCGCTACCCAACGAAGGTCCTCGCCGAGCTCATCCCCACGTGCCCGCAGTACTGCGGGCACTGCACGAGGATGGACCTCGTCGGGAACGACACGACACAGATCCTCAAGTACAGGTTCGAGATGAAGCAGAACGAGCGCTGGGACGCCATGCTCGACTACCTCCGGCGGACCCCGTCCGTGCGCGACGTCGTCGTGTCGGGCGGCGACATGGCGAACGTGCCGATCAAGCGCCTGCGGGACTGGCTCCTCGCCCTCATGGACGTCGAGAACGTCCGGGACATCCGGATCGCGACGAAGGGCCTCATGGGGATCCCCCAGCACTTCCTGCAGGACGAGGTGCTCGCCGGCTACGACGAGATCGCCAAGCGCGCGCACGAACGAGGCGTCGAGGTCGCGATCCACACGCACGTGAACGCCGCGCAGCAGATCACGCCGCTCGTCGGCAACGCGGTGCGCAAGCTGCTCGACATGGGATATCGCGACGTGAGGAACCAAGGGGTATTGCTGCGCGGGGTGAACACGACACCGAAGCAGATCCTGGAGCTGTGCTTCACGCTCCTGGATCATGCGAAGATCATGCCCTACTACTTCTACATGTGCGACATGATCCCGAACAGCGAGCACTGGCGGCTCGCCGTGTCGGAGGCGCAGGATCTCCAGTTCGCGATCATGGGTTACTTGCCCGGATTCGCGACGCCACGCTTCGTCTGCGACGTGCCGTTCGTCGGCAAGCGCTGGGTCCACATGGTGAGCAGCTACGACCACGTGAAGGGCATCACTTACTGGAAGAAGAACTACCGAACCGGCATCGAGTACGACGATCCGGAGGCGCTCTCCCGGGAGTACCCGTACTACGACCCGATCTACACCTTGCCCGAGGAGGGACAGCGGTACTGGCGGGAGTTCATGGCGAAGGAGCAGGGACTCGAGCTCCAGCCCGTCTAGCTCCTAGGAGCTGACCACCTCTCCGAAAAGCTCCGCCCAAGCCTCGAACGTCTGAGCGTCGTACGTGTAGTACTCGTGCAGGTTCGCCTCGAGCGGGTCGGCCGGCGGGAACAGCAGCGGGCTCTCGGCGAGCGTCTCGTAGTACCTCGCCGTCCCTCCTTTGCTCTCCTGTGCCTTCTCGCGCATGAGGTCCCGCACGCCGTCCACCGGTGTCATGTACAGGACCCAGTCGGTCACTTGGACCGCGATCTCCGGCCGGTAGAACCAGTCGACGAACAGGTGGGCGTCGGTCGGGTGCTGCGCGCCGAGAGGGATCTCGAGCGGCGTGGCCCACAACATGCCGCCCTCCTCGGGAACGACGAACTCGAGGTCGGGCTTGCCACCGAGGAACTTGTAGAAGAAGACGTCGCCGGACCACGCCATCGTCGCCCACGTGTTGCCCGCGGCCATCTCGTCCGCGTAGCCCTGCCCGTAGTACCCCCGGACGATCCCGGCATCGCGCTGCTCGATCAAGCGTTCCTGCGCCCGGGCGACGTCGTCGAGTGTGGCGTCCTTGGGCTCCACACCGAGCATCAGCAACGTCAGGCTCATCGTGTCCACCATCTCGGTGAGCATCCCGACGTGTCCGGCAAGGCGCTCGTCCCACAGGTCCGCGAAGCTCCGGATCTCGAACCCCGTGAGAGTAGGGTCGTACGCGATGCCGGTGACGCCCCCCTGCCACGGGACGCTGTGCGCGTTCTCGGGGTCGTAGAGGGGGTTGCCGAACGCCGGAAGCAGGTTCTGCTCGACGTTCGGCAGCCGGTCGTGGTGCATGGTCTCGAGCCATCCGGCCTCGCGCATCAGACCGACCACCCAGTCCGAAAGGGCAACGAGGTCCCAGCCCGTGTCGCGCCCCTGGTCGAAGAAGGGAACGAGGCTTGCGAAGAACTGCTGGTTATCCGATATGACCTCTCGATACTTGACCGCGATGTCGTTCTCTTCCTCGAACGCCTCCAGCGTGGGCCGGTGCCCCCCTCGGGCCCGGTCGATGTACAGCGGCCACTGCGCGACGGAGAGCTCACCGGCCTTCGGGGGCAGGGTTGCGCGCGGAACAACCGGCTCCTCCGAACCACAGGCGGCGAGCAGCGCCGCGAGCGTTCCCGCCCCGAGCGCGCCGCGGCCCGCGCCCCGCAGAACCTGGCGCCGGGAGATCGGCCGTTGCATCCAGCGGTCCAGGTCACCGTCGATCATGTCCCCATCCCCCTACCCGTGGCCATTCGGCTGCGTATCCTGCCCACAGATCTCGACCCACCGCCACTCTCGCCCGCACAACCTCTTGCGCCGGCGTCCGATAGTGTCCTCGCCCGTGCGGAAGATCCTCATGCGCTGCCTCGCGGCGCTCCCGTTGGTCGCGCTCGTCGCGGCCGCATCCTGCGGAGAAGACGAGCCGTTCACTTGGGACCCCGTACCCCCTCTCGACTACGGCGTCGCGCCGGAGCCCGTCGACGCGAGCGCGTTCGAGACGATGACGCCGATCAAGCACGTGGTCTTCCTCATCAAGGAGAACCGGACCTTCGACAACATGTTCGGCATGTTTCCGGGCGCGAACGGCGTGAGCGTCGGGCTCGACCAGGGCGAGCCACGCGCACTCACGCGGTCTCCGGACCGGCTTCCGACGGACATCAAGCACTGCTACCGGTGCGCGCTCGACGCGTGGAACGAAGGGGAGATGGATGGCTTCGCCACCATCAGCGAAGCGGCCGACGCCTACGCGTACACGCAGTACCTTCCCGGGGACCTTCCGAACTATTGGCACTGGGCCGAGGAGTTCGTGCTCGGCGACAACTTCTTCGCGAGCGCCCACGGGCCCTCGTTCCCCAACCACCTCTACACCATCGCGGCGCAGTCGGGTGGCGCGCACGAGAACCCGGCCCAGGATCAACAGCTGCTCCGGGAGCGGCATCAGGAAACGGGTCTGTTCAAGTCCTGGGGCTGCGACGCTCTCGAAACCGCCTTCGTGAACGTCGTGGACAGCGAAGGGGTCACGAAGAAGGTTTCCCCCTGCTTCGACTTCCTCACCGAGGCCGACCTGCTCATGGAGCAAGGGATCCCCTGGGCCTACTACGCCGCGACACAGGAACAGAACGGGTACCTGTGGTCCGCGTATGACGCCGTCCGGCACATCCGGGAGGACGAGGAGATCTGGCAGAGCCACATCTTCCCGGTCGACGACTTCGCTCGCCAGGCCAAGGATGGACTGCTCCCCCCGGTCACGTGGGTGACCCCCCGGTTCGAGCTGTCGGAGCATCCGGAGTACAGCATGTGCCACGGTGAGAACTGGACGACCGAGATCGTCAACACCGTGATGGAGAGCCCGCACTGGGAGGACACGGCGATCTTCATCACGTGGGACGACTACGGGGGCTTCTACGATCACGTGCCTCCGCCGCAGGTGGACGACTTCGGTTTCGGCATCCGCGTTCCGCTGTTGATCATCTCGCCCTACGCGAAGCGGGGTGTCTTAACCCACGAACTTGGCGAGTTCTCGAGCGTCCTGCGGTTCGTCGAGGACAACTGGGGGCTCACCCAGCTCACGCACCGAGATCGGGAGGCCACGCCGCTCCTGTCGGCATTCGACTTCGAGCAGCCGCCTCGTCCTCCCGACCCGCTCCCGCTCCGCACCGACTGCGTCGGCGACAGCTTCCCGGACCCGCGCCGGTACGAGGACTGATCCTTCCGGCTCAGCCCTTCAGGGTGCCGATCGTGCGCAGGAACGGCCACCCCGCGGCGAACTGGGTCTCCGAGGTCCCGTAGGGGCATTCGTCGCGGAGCGGAAGCACCATCTTCTTGAACCTCGGGTTCTCGAAGTCGAACGCCCCGAGCAGCGGGTTCGCTTCGGCGTCGCGCCGCGTCATCGGCTCGAGCCCGAACAGCTGCTCGATGAAGGCAAGCACCGAGCTGAACTCGTACTCGGTGTCGTCGACGTATCCGCCGTTGGGGTTCTCGCCCCCTCGCGTGTAGGGGCTGATGATCAACGCCGGCGTCCGCGGCCCCAGGCCCATGATGTCGGTCTGCGGCGGCGCGACGGAGTCGTAGAAGCCACCGAAGTCGTCCCAGACGATCACGATCGCCGTCGTCGGCCAGTATTCACTCTTCATGATCGTGTTGATCTGGTGGACGGTCCAGTTCTCTCCCGCGCACACGCTCTTCCCGCCGCCGGGATGCTCGTTGTAGGACTCGGACGGGACGACCCAGGAGACCTGCGGCATCTCGCCAGCCCGGACGTCGGTGACGAAGTTCTCCGGCGCCTGGACCTTGTCCCACATCGGGCCGTAGCGGACGTGGCGGATCATCTGGAGGGCGTTCATCCACGCGTTCTCGTTCGCGTAGTACTTCCATGTGATCCCGGCCTCTTCCAGCTGGTCCGGCAGGACCTCGATGTCGAAGCAAAGCCGGAGCTGGCTCCAGTACTGCCCGAGCTCGTAGGTGTTCGAGCCGTTCGCCGTGATCTCGCGCTCGAGCTCGAGGATCCGTTCCTCCTCCTCGCGTGCTGCGCGAGGGGTGAACCGGGTGGCGGTCTCGTTCTCATCGTCGCAGTAGCTTCCCGGCGTGTCGGCCTGACCCTTGTTGTCCACGATGAAGTTCGCCTGCGCCGCCACGGTGTACAGGTGCTCGGGCAGCGTGGGACCGTACATCGACGTGAAGAAGTGGTCGGCGAGCACGAACCGGTCGGCGTACGCCCAGTAGCCGGGGACCCCGTCGCGGTCGAGGTAGGTGTACCCGGTCAAGTCCCTGCCGTAGAGATCGGCTCGGTCGCCTCCGATCGGGATCACGCCGTTCATCAGGTTGAACCCGTTCATCTTCCCGTTGTTGATCGCGACCAGCCCACACCGGAAGCAGTGGGTGAGGTCGTGCGGCTGCACGTCCTGCCCCTCCTTCAGCGAGACGACGGGGCCGTCTCGGCAGCCATCCTCGGTGCAGACGATCGTGCCGCCTTCGGTCGCGCCCTCGGCTCCTGGGTAGGTCGCGAAATAATTGTTGAACGACCGGTTCTCCTTGATGATGAACACCACGTGCTCGATGGGCGTCTCGCCGGGCACGATCGTTCCGTCCCCGTTGCCGCCGTTGCCTCCGGACTCACCCGTCCCATCGGTCGCTCCGGTCGGCGAAGGCGTGGCGTCGACGCCATCTCGACCGTCGTCGCGACCGTTCGCCCACGCCATCACGCCCATGAAGATCACGAGCGCACCGAGGAACGCGACGAAGCCGCGCCGGCGCCTGGCCCGCCGGCGTTCGAACCGGCGGCGGCTGCGTGGAACCGGGACGCGAGAGCCGGGCCCGGGCGTGTAGCTCATCGCGTCAGGGTACCGTCGGGCCCGGACGACGCCCGCGAGGCGATCAAGAGGCGCGGAACGTGTTCATCGCCGCCGAGAGCCGGGCGAGCACGTCCGCGTACTCGGACCGAGACACCACGTTCGTCAGCTGGAAGGGATCGCTCGCAAGGTCGTAGAGCTCGCGCTCACCGGTCGCGAGCTCGATGTAGGCGAAGGTATCGGTGCGCACCTGCCACCATCCCGGGACCTTCTCGTCGCCGATCCACTCCGAGAAGACCGTGCCCGAGATGCCGGCGGCATCCTCATCGACGATGAGGGGTGCGAGGCTCGTCCCGTCGAGTCCCACCGGCGGCTCGAGTCCCGCGAGCTCCGCCAGCGTGGGAGCGAGGTCGACCGTGGAGACCGGCAGCTTCTCCACGCGGCGCGAGGAGAGCGGATACCGGATCAGGAACGGCACGTTCACGCACTCCTCGTACGGACACGTCTTCTTGACCCAGCGGTGCTCGCCGAACGCGAACCCGTTGTCCGAGACGAAGACGATGACGGTGTGGTCGAGATCGCCGCGGGCGTCGACGGCCTCCATGATCGAGCGAACCGCCTCGTCGACGGCAAGGAGCGACTCGAACGACCGCCGATGCGCCTGGCGCAGGCCCGCGCGCGCGTCCGGGCCGAGCGGCGGCAGTTCCTGGACCCACGCCGGCTTGTCGCTCACGTCGGCCTCGCCGAGACTCGGCGGCTTCGACAGCGGCATGTCCTCGTACGCACCGATGTGTCGGGCTGCCGGAACCCACGGCGGGTGCGGCGCCGTGGGCGCGAACCACAGGAAGAACGGTCGCTCCACCGGCGCCCGCCGGACGAACTCAACCGCTTTGTCGGCGAACACGTCGGTCGCGTAATCGGCCTCCGAGGTGCCGTATCGCGTCGCCACGCCCTGCTGGATCAGCGTGTACCCGTAGTAGAGATGCGCGACCGTTCCGTGCTCCTTGCCCCACCATCGGTCCCATCCCTGCGGGACGAACGGCCGCCGGCCGAACGGGTACTGGTTCAGGTACTTGCCGACGAGCCCCGTGTGATAGCCGGCGTCCTGGAGCCAGGCCGCGATCGTCGA
>CAZMNP010000206.1:0-3275 GCA_964567675.1 uncultured Actinomycetes bacterium | reverse complement strand
CCGGTCGCGCAGCGCCACCGCGCGATCGAGCTCGCGATCGCTCGCCGCCGCTTCCGGTGCCTCGACGAGCGCCGCCGCCTCGGGCACCCGCAAGACGGTCGGGAGCCGGGACGCGACCTTCGGCCGCCCGAGCAGGGCCGCTGGGTCGGCCTCGAGGTGCTGGTTCGACGCGGCCCACCGATAGAAGGTGTGGATCGTGCCGACGCGGCGCGCCATGGATGCTCGCGCGTATCCGAGCGTAGACAGCTGCGCCAGGAAGCGACGAAGGTCGTGAAGGGTCGCGCGCACCAGGGAGCGACGCCCGCGCGCGAGGAAGGCCGCCAGCTGCTCGAGGTCGCGCCGATACGCGATGACGGTGCTGTCGGCCAGATGGCGCTCGAGGGCGAGATGGTCGCAGAAGCCCTGGATCAGGGCGGCGTCGGGCGCGTGAAGGTCCTGCTGGCGGGCCATGGAGTCGCTCTCTTGTACCAACCACCGAGGGGCGGTTCAAGCGTCCCGGCGCAGGACGGCCGGTCGACCTACGATTCCTCTCGTGGAGCTGGACCTGTTCGTGACTCCGGGCCTGGGCGACACCGCCTACCTGCTGACCTCGGGCGACGAGGCCGCGGCGGTCGACCCGCAGCGCGACATCGCCCGCCTCGTGGAGACCGCGAAGGCTCGAGGCGCGCGGATCCGCTACGCCGTGGAGACCCACGTGCACAACGACTATGTCTCGGGCGCCGCCGAGCTGCGGGCGGCCACCGGCGCCGAGATCGTGGGGCCGGCGACGGCGAACTACGCCTTCGGCTTCAGGCCGATGGACGAGGGCGCTGAGCTCGAGGTGGGCGACACGAAGCTCATCGCCCTCGCGACGCCCGGGCACACCTTCGAGCACACGGCGTACCTGGTTCGTGTTGTGGGCTCGGACCGGCCCTCCGCGCTGTTCTCGGGTGGCAGCCTCATCGTCGGGAGCGCGGGCCGAACCGATCTCCTGGGACACGAGCACACGGACGAGCTCACGCGGCTCCAGTTCCGCACGATGCGAACGCTCGCCGAGCTTCCCGACGACGTGCTGTTGCTGCCGACCCACGGAGCCGGCAGCTTCTGCGCGACGTCGCCGCCGGGCGAACAGCGCACGTCGTCGGTCGGTGCCGAGCGACTCGCGAACCCGGCACTCACCGCAGTGGACGAGACCCTGTTCGTGGCCCAGCAGATGGAGGGCCTGCCCGCCTATCCCGACTACTACGCCCACATGGCGCCGATCAATCGCGCGGGTCCCCACGTGTACGGCGAGGTGCCGTTGCCGGCGGCGCGATCGGGGGAGCACGTCGCGGCGCTCCTCGCATCGGGCGCGTGGCTCGTCGACGCGCGCGATGGCGCGTCGTTCGCGGCCGCGCACGTCCCCGGATCGCTGAACGTCCCGCTCGAAGAGTCGTTCGCGAGCTACGTCGGGTGGCTCGTCCCGTTCGGAGCACCCGTGGTCCTGCTCGTGCCCGATCACGGCGCGCTCGTCGAGGCGTCCACGCAACTCTTCCGGATCGGGTACGAGCGCCTGGAGGGTCACCTCGAAGGAGGGATGGACGCGTGGCGCGCCGCCGGCCTGGATGTCGCGTCGTACACGACCGTCGAGCTCTCCGAGCTCGTCGCGGAGCTCGCTCGCGGCGAGGCCGTCGACGTGGTCGACGTACGGCAGATGTCCGAATGGGACGAGGGTCACCTCGAGGCGTCGCGGCACGTGTTCGTCGGCGACGTCCCCGGGCGGATCGACGAGTTCGACACGAAGAGGACGACGACGGTCGTCTGTGCGAGCGGTTACCGCTCGGCGATGGCGGCGAGCGTCCTCGACGGCGCAGGGATCCCCGTGCGTCTCGTCGCCCGGAGCGGCG
This sequence comes from uncultured Actinomycetes bacterium, assembly GCA_964567675.1. Taxonomy (GTDB): domain Bacteria; phylum Actinomycetota; class UBA4738; order UBA4738; family HRBIN12; genus CALGFI01. The sequence continues at coordinate 1,410 of CAZMNP010000206.1, read as the reverse complement.
TCCCGCGCGCGCTCAGGATGCTGCGACCCTCAGCCTGATGCCGCGCCGGCCTTGAGGGTCGACTCGTAGCGGCCGCCGACGCCTCGGACGAGCCCGCGAAGCTCGAGTCGCATGAGGAGCGAGACGGCGTGCGGGATCGTGATGCCGAGCGCGGCGGCGACGCGGTCCGGCAAGGTCGGTCCCGTGAGCTCGGCGAGCGCTCTGCGTTCGTCTTCGGAGATCTCCAGCCGCTCCGCCACCTGTTCCGCGACGAGCTCGAGGCCGAGTTCGTGCAACAGGTCCTCGGCGCCTCGGATCATCGTCGCGCCGTCGCGGATGAGCTGGAGTGGGACCTCCGCGAGCGGGTTCGTCACGGCTCCGGGCACCGCGTACACGTCCCGGCCGAATTCCATCGCATGCTCCGCGCTGATCATCGAGCCACTGCCCTTCGCGCCCTCGACGACGACCGTTGCTCCGCACAGTCCCGCGACGATCCGGTTGCGAGCGGGGAAGTTGCGCTGGACCGGCGGGGTACCCGGCGGATACTCGCTCAGCACCGTGCCGGTCGCGCCGATCCTCCGAACGAGAGCGCGACTTCCCGCCGGGTACACGGCGTCGATGCCGCATCCCATCACCGCGAGCGTCGTCCCGCCGGCGTTGAGCGCGCCCTCGTGCGCGGCCGCGTCGATGCCCCGAGCCGCGCCGCTCACGACGACGACTCCCGCGAGTGCGAGCGCGCGTCCGATCGAGGCACCGAGCTCGCGACCGAGCTCGGTGCAGCGGCGCGCACCGACGACGGCAACCGCCCGCGTGGGATCGGGCGCCGGACGTCCGATCACGTACAGCACCGCCGGGGGATCGTGGATGTTCACCAGCTGCGCCGGGTACTCGGCCGATCCCCACGGCACGATCCTCGCCCCACAGGAGTCGACCGCAGCCGAGATCTCCTCGCCGTCCACAGTCCTCGCGAACGCGCGGTCGTTCTCGCTCCCGGCGCTCCCCCGACGGATCGCCGCGAGCGTGGCCGCCGCGGACCCGCGTTCGGCCGCCACCGCGATCAGCTTGCGCGGGGTGATCCCACGGAGCCCGGACAACACCAACACCGCACGGAGGTCTGCGGTCGTGTCCACGAACGCGTCGGGCCACATCGGACGCGGCGGCATCTCGTCGTCCTCGACCGGCGGCAGTCGCTCAGCCGGCATGCGCCAGCCCGTGGCTCGGATCCGTCTCGCGGTACGCGAGCGCCTCGACGACGTGTTCGGAACCCACGTGGTCGTCCCCGGCCAGGTCGGCGATCGTTCGCGCGACCTTCACGGCCCGGTCGAACCCACGCCCCGTCAACGCGTGCCGGTCGACCGCGTCGGCGAGGAGCTCACGCGCCTCGGTCGCGACCTTCGCCTCACGCCGGACGAGCGGCCCCGGCAACTGGGC
>CAZMNP010000205.1:0-6773 GCA_964567675.1 uncultured Actinomycetes bacterium | reverse complement strand
GGTCCGGCCGTCGACGCTTCACTCGTCATTCGGTAGCGTGGCCGTCGACGCCGAGGGGGAACCGAGATGTCCGCGATCGACCAGGGGCCGTTGTCGCCCGCCACCACCGCCGCTGCGAAAGCCGTCGACCTCACGAAGGTCTACGGCGAGGGCGACGCCGCCGTTCGAGCGCTGGACGGCGTATCGGTCCAGTTCGAACGGGGCGGGTTCACCGCGATCATGGGGCCATCGGGCTCGGGCAAGTCGACGCTGCTGCACTGCATGGCGGGTCTCGACTCGCCGACCGGTGGGAACGTGTTCATCGGCGGCGTCGACCTGACGACGCTCTCCGAGAAGCAGCTGACGCTGCTCCGGCGCGAGAAGGTGGGTTTCGTCTTCCAGGCGTACAACCTGGTCCCGACGTTGACCGCCGAGGAGAACATCACCCTTCCGCTGGACATCGCCGGCGATAAGCCCGACGCGGCGTGGTTCGACACCGTCGTCGACACGATCGGCATCCGGGACCGGCTCTCGCATCGTCCGACCGAGCTCTCCGGTGGTCAGCAGCAGCGCGTCGCCGGAGCGCGGGCGCTCCTCAGCAAGCCCGAGATCGTCTACGCGGACGAGCCGACCGGCAACCTTGACTCCCGGTCGGGGAACGAGCTCCTAACGTTCCTCCGCTCGGCCGTGAAGGACCACGGGCAGACGATCGTGATGGTCACGCACGACGCGAGCGCGGCGTCGTTCGCCGATCGCATCGTGTTCCTGGCCGACGGACGGATCGTGGACGAGATGCGCGAACCGACGACCGAACGCATCCTTGATCGCCTGAAGTCCCTGGAGAGCTGACGTGCTGCGAGCGGCGCTGCGGAGCCTACTCGCGCACAAGGTCCGCCTGCTCCTCACCGTGATCTCGATCGTCCTCGGCGTGAGCTTCATGGCCGGGACCTACGTCCTTACCGACACGATGACGCGGGCCTTCAACGACCTCGTCAACACCGGGTACTCCTCGATCGATGTCCTCGTACGCGGCTCGAACTCCTTCACCGCGCAGACGAGCAGCCTGGAAGAGCGGGACCCCATGCCCGCCTCCGTGCTCGACGAGGTCTCCGCGGTTCCCGGCGTCGCGCAGGCGGTCGGGGACGTGATCGGCTACGCGCAGATCGTGGACCCCGTGACGGGCAAGGTGATCGGGACGTTCGGGCCGCCCACCGCCGCCTCGTCGTGGAACGACCTCAACGGCTTCACGCTGAAACCCGGGGGATCGACGCCCCAGGGTGCCGGTCAGGTCGTGATCGACGCCAGCACGGCCGAGTCCCACGACATCCAGGTCGGCGACCGGGTCAAGATCTTGTTCGAGGGGCCGCCGGGCGAGTTCGACGTCGTCGGTCTCGCCGGCTACGGCGAGGAGGACAGTCTCTTCGGCGCCACGTGGGCGCTCTTCGACCTTCCGACGGCGCAGGCCGTCCTCGGCAAGGAGGGCGAGCTCGACTCGGTCTCCGTCGTGGCCGAGGAGGGAACCCCGGGTGCCGAGCTCCAGCGCGAGATCGCGGCGGTGCTGCCCGAGGGCGTCGAGGCCGTCACCGCGGCCACGGTCACCGCGGAGGCGCAAGATCAGGTCAGCACCGGACTCGGGTTCCTGCGGACGGCGTTCCTGGTGTTCGCCTTCGTCGCCTTGTTCGTCGGCGCGTTCATCATCTTCAACACGTTCGCGATCATCGTCGCGCAGCGCACCCGCGAGCTCGCGCTGTTCCGAGCGCTCGGCGCGAGCCCCCGGCAGGTGATGACCTCCGTCATCGTCGAGGCACTGGTGGTCGGGGTGGTCGCCTCGGCACTCGGCGTCGTGGTTGGGATCGGGCTCGCGAGCGTCCTGAAGGGTCTCCTCAACGCGACCGGTTTCGACATCCCGGCCTCGGGCACGGTGATCCTGCCGCGCACGATCATCGTGTCGATCGTCGTGGGGACGGTCGTCACCGTGGTCGCCGCGATCCTGCCGGCCCGTCGTGCGGCGCGGGTCGCCCCGATCGAAGCGCTCCGGGAGGCGCAGGATCGACCCGGGCGCTCGCTCCGCTTCCGGCTGATCGCGGGCGGGATCGTTCTGGCACTGGGTGTGATCCCACTGCTCTACGGGCTCTTCGGCAATGCCGACAACGCGCTGCAGCTGGTCGGGGTCGGGGTCGCGTTCACGTTCATCGGCATCGCGATGCTTACGCCGATGATCGCGCGACCGGTCGCGGCGGCGCTCGGCGCCCCGATCCGTCGGACCGGCGTGCCCGGCAAGCTCGGCCGCGAGAACGCGATGCGAAACCCGCGCCGGACCGCCGCAACGGCCTCGTCGCTGATGATCGGGCTGGGACTCGTCGTGTTCGTGGCGGTGTTCGGGGCGTCCGCGAAGGCCTCTACCAGCGCGATCCTCGAGCGTACGCTGAAGGCCGACTTCATCCTCACCTCGCCAACCTTCAGCGGCTTCAGTACCGCGTCGGCCGCCGACATGCGTGCGGTCCCCGGGGTCGCGACCGTATCGCAGGTTCGGCAGGGGGAGGTCAAGATCGACGGTGGAACCTCATTCATCACGGGGGTCGACCCGGCGACCTTCGAGTCCGTCTCCGACGTCGGCGTCGTCAACGGCTCGGTCCCGGACCTGGAACAGGCGGGATCGATCGCCATCTTCGAGGACACCGCTGACGACAACGGGCTGGGCATCGGCGACACGGTCACGGTCGATTGGCCCGCCACCGGCGAGACGGAGCTCGAGGTCGTGGCTGTCTATTCGGAGAACGGGCTGATCGGCGACTGGACCGTGTCGCTCGAGACCTATGACGCGAACGTCGCGCAGCAGCTCGACGTCTTCGTGTTCGTGAAGGCCGAAGAGGGCGCCGACGTCGCGGTCGTGCAGTCCGGTCTCGAGGAGGCGCTCGTGCCGTACCCGAACATCGAGGTGCAGGACCAAGCCGCGTTCCGGGACAAGTACGCGTCGTTCCTGAACCAGGTCCTCAACCTCGTGACGGCGCTCCTGCTCCTCGCGGTCATCATCGCGCTGTTCGGCGTCATGAACACGCTGTTCCTGTCGATCTACGAGCGCACGCGCGAGCTCGGACTGCTCCGCGCCGTCGGGCTCACGCGCCGCCAGACACGCTCCATGGTCCGCTGGGAGGCGGTCATCATCGCGATCATGGGAGCCCTGTTCGGCGTCGTGATCGGCATCGCCTTCGGCTGGGCGTTGCAGCAGGCGCTCGCGTCCGAGGGGTTCACCGAGCTCGGGATCCCCGGCGGCCAGATCCTCGTGTACGTCGTCCTGGCCGCGGTGCTCGGCGTGTTCTTCGCGATCTTCCCGGCTCGGCGCGCCGCGAAGCTCAACGTGCTCAGAGCGATCTCGTACGAGTAGCGGGCGGTCGCCCCTCCGGCGGCCGATATCATGGCCGCTCCATGCCGAGGATCGAGCTCGCCGACGGCCGTTCCACCCAGCTTCCCGAGGGGGAACCGGTCGGTTCCGTCCTGCCGCCGGACGCGATCGCGGCGCGCTTCGAGGGGGAGCTCGTCGACCTCTCCTTCGTCCCACGCGGTGACGGGAGGGCCGAACCGGTGCTCGTATCGGATCCGGACGGCCTGCACGTGATGCGGCACTCGGCCGCGCACGTCCTAGCGCACGCGGCGTGTGACCTCTGGCCCGGGACCAAGTACGCGATCGGCCCACCGATCGACGACGGCTTCTACTACGACTTCGAGCTTCCCGGCCCGGTCTCCGAGTCCGACCTGGAGAAGGTCGTGGACCGGATGCGCGAGATCGTCGCGGAGGACCTGCCGTTCGTGCGCGAGGAAATCTCGCGCGCCGAGGCGCTCGAGCGTTTCGCGGATCAGCCGTACAAGCGCGAGATCATCGAGAGCCTCGAGGAGGGAGAGGTCTCCGGGGGCGACACCGTCACGATCTACCGCAACGACGGGTGGTCCGATCTCTGCCTCGGTCCGCACGTCCCGTCCACGAGCCGGGTGGGTACGTTCAAGCTCACGAAGCTCGCCGGCGCCTACTGGCGTGGCGACGAGACGCGCCCGATGTTGCAGCGCATCTACGGGACGGCGTGGCCCACCCAGGCCGACCTCGACGACTACCTCCACCGGCTCGAAGAGGCGGAGAAGCGCGACCATCGCAAGCTCGGTCGCGAGCTCGACCTGTTCAGCTCTCCGGAGGAGCTCGGGCCGGGCCTGTGGATCTGGCACCCGAGGGGTGGCATCTTCCGCAAGGAACTCGAGGACTACGTCCGGAACCTGCACCTGGACCGGGACTACGACCTGATCGTGACGCCGCACATCGCGCGCTCGGTGCTGTGGGAGACCAGCGGGCACCTCGACAAGTACGCGGACAACATGTACCCGCCTATGCACGACGAGCAGGGCGACTACTACGTGAAGCCGATGAACTGCCCGTTCCACGTGCTGGTGTATAAGTCAAAGATCCGGTCGTACCGAGAGCTGCCGGTCCGGCTGTCCGAGCTCGGCACGATCTACCGGCACGAGCGCATGGGCACCCTGCACGGGTTGCTCCGGATCCGCGGCGGGACCATGGACGACTCCCACATCATCTGCACGCCCGACCAGCTCGTCGACGAGATCCTCTCCGTCTTCGATCTGACGCTGGAGATCCTCGGCACCTTCGGATTCACCGAGCCCCTCATCAAGCTGTCGACGTTGCCGGGACAGACGATCGTGACGCCGGAGATGGCGGCCAAGGCCACCGAGGCGCTCACGAACGCACTGGAGAAGAGCGGGCTGCCGTACCAGGTCGCCGAGGGCGAGGGCGCGTTCTACGGGCCGAAGGTCGACTTCGACTTCAAGGACGCGATCGGGCGCCTGTGGCAGCTCACCACCGTGCAGTGCGACTTCGGCCTGCCCGAGCGCTTCGAGATGGAGTACGTCGGCGAGGACAACCAGCGCCACCGTCCCGTGATGATCCACCGCGCCATCCTCGGCACGCTCGAGCGGTTCAGCGCCGTGCTGATCGAGCACTTCGGCGGCGCGTTCCCGCTCTGGCTCGCTCCGGAGCACGTGCGCCTCGTTCCTGTGGCCGACCGACACCTCGAGCATGCACGCGAGCTTGCCGCGAAGCTCCGCGGGGCCGGCCTCCGGCCCGACGTCGACGCCTCGGGTGAGACCGTCGGCAAGAAGGTGCGCGCCGCCCAGCTGATGAAGGCGCCGTACGTCCTCGTCATCGGTGACAAAGAGATCGAATCGGGTGCGGTGACCGTCCGAGACCGGGAGGGAACCGAGACCAGGGGCGTGGGCCTCGAGGGTTTCATCGCCGCGCTCGTCGAGGAGGTCCGCACGCGCCGTCTCACGCAGTCCCGGTTCGAGGGCTAGCGGTGGAACGTCTCTGGTCGCCCTGGCGGATGGAGTACATCGAGTCCGACCGGGACGACGAGGGCGAGGGATGCGTCTTCTGCGCGCTGGCGGCGTCCGACGATCCCCGTGGCGCCCGCGTCCTGGCGCGTGACGAGCTCGCGTTCGCCACGCTGGCGAAGTACCCGTACAACCCCGGCCACGTGCTCGTACTGCCCGTTCGGCACGCGGACGATCCCGAGACGCTGTCGCCTGAGGAGAGCGCCGCGATCACCCGGCTGACGAACCGATCCCTGCGGGCGCTCCGGGGGGCGATGGCCCCCGACGGCTTCAACCTGGGGTTGAACCTCGGCCGAGCCGCCGGAGCCGGGATCCCGGCCCACCTGCACTGGCACGTCGTCCCGCGCTGGGAGGGCGATACGAACTTCATGCCCGTCGTGGGCCAGACACGCGTCCTCCCCGAGCTCCTCCAGGAGACCTACCTAAAGCTTCGGCCTCGCTTCGTCGAGGACTGAAGCGTGGTCGAAGGTTATGTACCCGTCGAGGGCGGGCGCCTCTGGTACGAGCGCGCCGGCGAGGGATTTCCCGTCGTCCTGATCCATCCGGGCCTGTGGGACTCGAGGATCTGGGACGGCCAGTTCAACGACTTCGCGCAGCAACACGACGTGATCCGCTACGACCTCCGCGGGTACGGCCGGTCGGACCTCCCCTACGGGCCCTACTCCGACCTCCGCGACCTCGTGCGTCTACTCGAGGAGCTCGAGGTGCCGCGGTGCGCGCTCGTGGGGTGCGCCACCGGCGCCCAGCTCGCGATCGACTTCGCACTGGCGTTCCCGGAGGTGGCCGATGCCATCGTCGTGGTCTCCCCGACGGTGTCGGGATACGCATGGGAAGACCGCGGTCTCGGTGTGCTCATGGACGAGGTCGCGCGCGCGGTTCGCGAGGGCGACCTGACCGCGGCGATCGAGCTCGAGCTGGCGGTGTGGGCACCGGTCTCGGCCGAGGACCCGTCAACGAACGGCCACGTCCGCACGATCGCGATGGACAACGCGCACGTCCTCGAACGAGGCGACACGCTCCTGGAGACGGGACCGCCCGCGCTCCCGAACCTCGGCGGCCTGCAGGCGGCGACGATGATCGTCGTCGGCGACCGGGACCTGGCCGAGACCCATGCGATCGCCGACCTGCTCGCCGGCGCGGTGCCCGGCGCGATGAAGCGCGTGATCGCCGACGCTGATCAGCTCGTTCACGTCGGCAAGGCCGAGCGGTTCAACCGGCTCGTCCTGGACTTCCTCTCGTTCCGCATGTGATCCGCGTGTGGGGCGCTACTTCTTGTGCGCCTCTTCCTTCGCGTGCTGGGCCTCGGCGATGATCTTGTCCGCGAGGTGCGAGGGCATCTCCTCGTAGTGCGAGAACTGCATCGTGAACGCCGCGCGTCCCCCGGTCATGGAGCGCAGGTCGAT
>CAZMNP010000204.1:0-7589 GCA_964567675.1 uncultured Actinomycetes bacterium | reverse complement strand
GACGCTGGTCGCGGCGCTCGAGATGCTCCCCGAGCGCGACCGAGAAGTGATCGCCTGCCGGTACCTGCTCGAGCTCTCCGAGGCCGAGACCGCAACGACGCTCGGCATCCGTCCGGGAACGGTGAAATCCCGGCTCTCGCGGGGGCTGGCGCGGCTGCGCCGGGAACTCCCCGAGGGGTTCGCACCGAGCGAGGAGCGCGATGGCTGAGTCGCGTACGCCCGAGGACACGCTCGCCGTGGCGCTCCGGCATGCCGGCCGGGAGCTCGCGTATCCGCCGACGCCGCCGATCTCGCAGGGCGTCGTCGCACGCCTCGAGGCCGAGCGCAACCGACGGACCAGGCCACGGTTCCCCGCGGTCGCGCTGTGGAGCCGCCGGCGCCTCCTGGCGGTCGTCGCGGTCGGCCTGATCGGTCTCCTCGCGCTCGCGTTCGCGGCTCGTCTGGTCATCGGGGCCGCCGAGATCCGTGTGCAGCCCGGCGTGACGCCGAGCGGACCCCCGCTCGGGCCGGATGTGCTGGGCGACCCCGTCCCCGTCGAGCGTGTCGAGCGCGAGATCGGATTCGCCGTCCGCGTGCCGGCCGGACCGCTCCCCGACGAGGCCTACGTGTTCGTCGCCGCCGGAGGGAACGGTGCGCTCCTCGCCTGGGAGGCGAGCCAGCGCTATCCGTCCCTGCCGGGCACGCCGTGGGGCCTGATCCTGGTCGAGCTCCGCACCGACCAGGGGAGCCTCGTGAAGGACGTGGGCGGGTTCGACGACATCCAGGAGGTGCGGGTCAACGGCCGGGCCTCGTTCTGGATCGACGATCCGCACCAGCTCCACGTGATCACCCACGAGGGCTCCGAGACGTTCCGCGTGGGCGGCAACGTCCTGATCTGGACCCGTGGGGACGTCACGTACCGGCTGGAGACCTCGCTCGCGCTCCCGGAGGCCATCGCCCTCGCCGAGTCGGTCCGGTGACGGGAACCGGTCGGCCGAGGCCGGTGTAGACGGGTCGAGCACGCACGAAGGGAGGCCACCCATGGCCCGTCGAACGCTGTTCGTCCTTGCAGCGACGTTCCTGGCGGCACTTGCGCTGCCGACCGTGGCGATCGCCGGTGGCGGCTGCCACGACGGCGCCACTACCGGGACGGGCGATACCGTCGAGATGAAGGACGCCTGCTTCCGGCCCTCGACGCTCCAGATCGATCCCGGCGACACCGTCACGTTCGTGAACCGCGACGCGATCTCCCACAACGTCACGGCTATGGGATGGGGTCAGTTCGAGGACATGAACCAGGGCGACGCGTTCCGCGCGACGTTCGAGAAGGCGGGCGTGTACCCGTACGCCTGCCAATACCACCCGGGGATGACCGGCGCGATCTTGGTCGGCGACGGCACCGGCGGGGGGAACGGCGAGACGGTCACGTCGGGAGGCGTGGCTCCGTACCAGGCAACCGCCGATCCCGACGCACAGATCCTCGCATCGGAGCCGGTGTCGAACGGATCCTCCACGAGCGCGGTCGGCTGGATCGCCGGCGTGGCCATCGGCTTCGCGGTCGGACTCGGGGGCGGACTGCTGGTGCGGCGCCGCGGCGGCGCGAGCGCGTAGCGACTCGGAAAGTTCAGTCGGGGACGACGATGCTCGCCTGCCGGAGCTGCAACGTGAGGTCGTGGGTGTCGGTCGAGGCCGCGAGCGCCGCCTCGACCGAGACCTTCCCGTCCTTGACGAGCTGCAGGAGGCTCTTGTCGAACGTGACCATGCCGTAGTACTCGCCGTCCGCGATGACCTCGTGGATCTCGGACGTGCGATCCGGATCGGCGATCCGTTCCGCGATCCTCCCGGTGTTGATCAGGATCTCGTGGCAGGGGACGAGCCCGCCGCCGATCGACGGGACGAGCCGCTGGCACACGATCCCGCGCAGCGCCCCGGCGAGCGTTAACCGGATCTGTCCCTGCTGGTGTGGCGGGAAGAAGTCCAGGATGCGGTTGACCGTCTCCGTCGCGTCGATGGTATGCAGCGTCGAGAGCACGAGGTGACCGGTCTCGGCCGCCTGCAGCGCCGCACGCACCGTCTCCGTGTCGCGCATCTCGCCGATCAGGATCACGTCGGGGTCCTGACGGAGGGCGGCACGCATCGCCGATGCGAAGTCCTCGGTGTCGTTGCCGATCTCGCGCTGATTGATGGACGCCTGATCGTCGTGGAAGAGCACCTCGATCGGGTCCTCGATCGTCACGATGTGGCACTGCCGCTGGTGGTTCACGTGCTCGATCATCGCGGCGAGGGTCGTCGTCTTGCCCGAGCCCGTCGGCCCGGTCACCAGGACGAGACCACGCTGCTCGCCGGCGAGCGAGCGGATCGATTCCGGCAGTCCCATCTCCTCGAACGTCGGGCCGCCGAAGCGGAGCTTGCGCAGCACCGCGGAGGCCGAACCCCGCTGCCGGAACACGTTCACGCGGAAGCGCCCGAAGCCCGGAAGCGAGTACGCGAAGTCGACCTCTCCGGCGGTCCGGAAACGCTCGCGACGGTTCTCCGGCACGATCGCTTCCGCGATCGCCTCGGTCTCGGCGTTCGTGAGCGGCGCGCGGTCGAGCGGCACGAGCTCGCCCGAGATGCGCAGCTTCGGCGCCGTCGCGACCTTCACGTGGAGGTCGGATCCGTCGCCCGCGAGCAACTCCGCGAGCCAGCCGTGGAACTCCCCGAGGATCCCCGTCGCCGCCGGTTCCGGCGTGTCCTTGTCGCCTCCGCTCGCCGACGCCGTCTCGCGCGTGACGGCAGCCGCGCCGTTCTGCGTGTCGGCAGTCGGGGTTGCGTCGGTCTTCTGGGTCTCCGGGCGAACGGTGGAATCGATGGCCCCGTTCTCGGACGCGTCGATGCTCTCGGTCTCGATCGGGGCCTCCCGTGGACGGTGCACGCCCACCGGACGGTGGTCGTGGTTGGTCCTCTTCCCTATCGGCCGTCCAGAGTGGATGCCTGAGCGGGGACCCACGCCGCCTCAGGCGTCGGCCCCGCGGGCTTCGAGGCGGCAGATCGTCCGCTCGGCGAGTGGCTCGAAGGACACCAGGTCGAGCGGGGGCTTGAGCGCGCCCAGCATCCCCTCGATCAGGCCCTTGTGGATCGCGCAGACGAGCTCACGATGGTCGTCGAGCAGGTCCCGGAACGGGCAGTCGCGGAGCGAGACCTCGATGGTGCCCTTCCCCCCGCGGTGGAACCGCGGATCGAACCCGGCCTGTGCCATCGCCTCCTGCAGGACGGCGAGGTTCCTGCCGGCGGGCAAGCGCGTTCCCGGCTTGGGGCCGCCTTGGACCGTGAGGTACTGGCCCCATTCCCGGGCGAGCACGGTGGCGCGTTCCCGCCCCTTCACGCCGGTGACCAGCCCCGAGAGGATCTCGGCGAGCAGGCGGTAGTCGCGCCCCGCGTGGCCGTCCTGGTCGATCGCGACGTACAGCGTCTGCGGCCGGCCGACGGTCGCGGCGGTCCCGGACCCCCTGCGGGACTCCTGGCGGACGAGACCCGCCTCCTCGAGCCGGCGCAGATGCGGCCGCAGCGTGTTGGGATGCAGCGAGAGCCGGGTCGAGAGCTCACGGACGGAGACGGCGCGGCCGGAGAGCCCGAGGTAGCGATAGAGCCGGAACCGGGTGTCGTCGGCGAGCGCCTTGTGGACCCGGATCGGCGAGGGCTCAAGCGGCGGCATCGACGTCTCCTCGCGCCGGCCGTACCATGGGAGTAAGCACGATTCGCACGGTCGGAATCAGGATAATCCCGCCGACGCAACGGGGAGGTCGCGCTGGTCACCGAGTCCGAGGTTCGCGAAGCGCTCCGAGGGGTCAACGATCCCGAGATCGGCAAGCCCATCGAGGATCTCGGCATGCTCGCCGGGATCCAGGTCGAGGGCGACGCCGTGCGTGTGGACGTGCTCCTGACGATCGCGGGATGCCCCCTCCAGGAGCGCATCACCAGCGACGTCACGGCGGCGCTGCAACCGCTGGGAGTCTCGAGCGTCGACGTCCGGATGAGCCCGATGAGCGAGGAGCAGCGCGCCGGGCTCGTCGGGATGCTCCGAGGCGGAGCCCAGGAGCAGCGGACCTTCTTCACGCAGGGAGACACCACCGTGATCGCCGTCGCGTCGGGCAAGGGCGGCGTCGGCAAGTCGAGCGTCACGGTGAACCTCGCGTGCGCGCTCGCCGCCGACGGCTACCGGGTCGGCGTGCTCGACGCGGACGTCTGGGGGTTCAGCATCCCGCGGATGATGGGGGTGTCGGGCCAGCCGGTCGGGTTCAACGACATGATCCTGCCGCTCGAAGCCCATGGCGTGAAGATCATCTCGATGGGCTTCTTCGTCCCTGAGGAGACCCCCGTGATCTGGCGGGGCCCCATGCTCCACAAGGCGATCGAGCAGTTCCTCGGCGACGTGTACTGGGGCGAGCTCGACTTCCTGCTGTGCGACCTTCCTCCGGGCACCGGCGATGTCTCGATCAGCCTGGCGTCGTTCCTTCCCGGCGCCTCGATGCTCGTCGTCACCACGCCGCAGGAGGCCGCGCGCAAGGTGGCCGAGCGCGCCGGCAAGATGGCCGAACGGACGAACCTGCGTCCGATCGGCGTCATCGAGAACATGTCGTGGTTCGTCTGCCCGCACTGCGGCGAGCGCGAACCGATCTTCGGCCAAGGCGGCGGGCGCGAAGCGGCCGAGACACTGGGCGTCCCGCTCTTCTCGCAGATCCCGCTCGTGGCGGCACTCCGCGAGGGCGGCGACCTCGGGATGCCGATCGTCCTCACGGACCCGGACTCTCCCGCCGGCGAAGCACTCCGCGAGGCCGCGCGTGAGATGGCCCGCGCGACGCGTTCGAAGGTGGGCAAACCGCTGCCGCTGATGGCACGGCCTGGAGCGGTCGCCGCCGGCGGTCACGCGGGTCACGCGCACTGACGTCGGGATCGAGCGCTAGACGTCGAGGAGCTCTTCGCCCTCCGGCACGTTCGGCGAGGCTCGATCGCGGGGCCGCATCGCCCAGACGATCAGGGTAACGGCCGAGATCACCGCAACGGTGAGACCCGTCCACTGGCTCCCGGTCATCCCGAAGATCCGCTTGTCGACGCGCAGGAAGTCCTCGATCACCCGGCTCGTTCCGTACCACGCCCCGAGCGTGAGCGTGAGGACGCCGAGCCGTCGCGGCTGCCGGGAGAGCACGTACAGGAGCAGGAACAGCAGGGTGGCGCTGATCATGTCGTACAGGGCCGTCTGGTGGACGCCGATCCCCGATCCGAGGAGCTCTCCCGTGGCCGACGTGAGCGTCGCGCCCTGCCGCGTGATCTCGAGGAGCTGACCGCCCTCGAGCGTCGCCCGGCACGTCTCGGCGACACATCCGAACCCGGCGAGGTCGCCACCTTGGTACTGCCACGCGAGGGGCCAGCTCGTCGGCTTACCGAGGTGGTCGCCGATGATCAGGTCGCCGATCCGGCCGAACGCGATGCCGAACGCGAGGCCGATGACGGCCCCGTCCATCACCTGGAAGAAGGAGTACCCGTATTTGCGGAACATAGGGATGTTGACGAGCACCCCGCCGGCGATGCCGCCGAGCAGCGTCAGACCGCCGTTCCACAGGGCCAGCATCTCCCCGATCGAGTCGAACTCGGAGAAGTGCCCGATCACGTAGAACAGGCGCGCGCCGACGATCGTGCCGATCAGCGACCAGAACACCATCGAGTTGATGTGCTCGACCGAGACGCCGCGCTTCGGCCCCTCGCGCGACAGGATCCACGCGCCGAACAGATACCCAAGCGCGATCCCGATCCCGTGAGGGCTGATCGCGAGGTCGCCGAACAGGTGGAACCGGTCGATCACGGGCCAGCCGATCGAGGCGACGAGCGAGGTCACGCGGCGAGTCTAACGGCGGGGTCGGGAACGGAGACGATGACCGCTCAGCGCCCTTCGTCGGAGACGGCGGTGGCGACGGCGCGCCCCAGCAGGAGGCCGCCCACGACGTCGGCCGGATAGTGCACCCCCACGTAGACGCGCGATGCGCCGACGAGCACGCCGAGCCCGTCCAGCGCTCCTCGGGCGAGGGGGCCCGCTCCGAGCTCGCGCCCGGCGGCGGTCGTGAACGCGAGCAGGACCGCAGGATGGCTGCTCGGCCACGAGGTCGCGCGCGGCTCACCGATCATGAGTCGGGTTCCCTCGCGGTCGGCGAGGTACGGGCGAGGGCGCTCGAACACCCTCTTCAATCCCTGACCGGCCAGCCACGCCAGCCCCGCCGCCGCGAGGCCCCGCGCGGCCGCGCGACGGCGCCCGGCGAGCGCGAGCACCCCGGCGGCGCCGACCGACGCCCAGATCGAACCGAGCTCGGTGACGCCGTGGAACAGGCCATCGGCGGAGGGACCGCGGTCTTCGTTGAGCGCGCGGAACGCGGCATCGTCGAGCTCGCGCCCGCGGCCCGTCGAGGTCCACATGCCCACGGCGACCGCCGCCCCGGCGAGGCCCGCAGCGCGGACCAGGTTGCCCGTCTTCACGGTGGGCGATGATATGCGACCATCGATCGCCGGCCCCCGGCGGACCGGGAACGGAAGGGAGGACGGGATGCGACGCGAGGACGACCTCGGACCGGAGGAGCCGCGGGATCCGGAGCGCGATCTCGAACCGCGGAGGCCGCCCCCGCCTCCGCGTTCGGGGATCACCCCGCGGCAGGTCATCATCGTCCTGTTCGCGATCGTCCTGATCGCCTTCGCGATCGCGAACTTCGAGTACGTCGACGTGAGCTTCCTGCTGTTCGAGGCGCGTGCCCGCCTGGTCACGGTCATCGTCGTGGCGGCGGCGCTGGGCTTCGTGATCGGCTACTTCGTCGGGCGCCCCACCAGGGAGCAGCGCAAGAGGCTCCGCAAATGGCGGGACGACGACCGGGACCGGGACCGCGACCGGGACCGCGACCGGGACCGGGACCGCGACCGGGACCGGGACTAGCCTCGGGAACTCCGCTCGATCTTGCGCTTCTGCGCGAGGGTCCCGCGCCGAAGCGCGTACTGCGCGCCCCCGACCATCCGAAGGCTGCGGGCTGCGAGCGCGCCGACCGGCCCGCCCTTGAAGCCGTAGTCGACGACGTGCTCGAGCCGGCTGCGGCCGGGCCCGAGCGGCTCCACCGTCGACGTCACCGCCCCTTCGAGCACCCCACGCAGCTGGAACTTCGCGCGGTGCGGAGGATCCCACTCGAGCACCTGCACTCGGATCTTGGCTCGAACACCCATGAACTTCATCTCGGTCACGTAGCGCGTTCCCTCGCGCAGCCCAGTTGCCGGCACCCCTTCCACGCGAGCGATGTGGCGGTCCCACTGCGGGAGGTTCCTCGGGTCCGAGATGGCCTCCCACACCCGTTCGGCCGGCGCGTCGACCTCCACCGAGACCGTGACGACACTCATCCGGCCTCCACGGTCCCGCTCGTCCAACCCCGCCACCACACGTACCGGCGCGGCCGCAGGCGGACGAGCACGGCGCCGGGATCGTCGAGCCCGGCCTTTCGTGCGATCTCGCTCGCGGAGCGCTCCCCCGAGGTCAGGGCGCCGATCTCGTAGATCTCGGCGTCGCCGCGGGCCATCGCTCCGACCATGTGCCGGGCTCGCCACGA
>CAZMNP010000203.1:0-13390 GCA_964567675.1 uncultured Actinomycetes bacterium | reverse complement strand
TGTTCAGCTGGCCGAACATCGCCCGGCTGGTTCGGGGCCAGACCCTGTCGATCCGCGAGCGCGACTACATCGAGGCCAACCGTGTCCTCGGAGCGGGCAACACCACGATCATGTTCCGGGAGGTGCTGCCGAACCTCGTCGCGCCGATCATCGTGTACTCCACGCTGATCATCCCGAGCAACATCATCTTCGCCGCGTCGCTCTCCTACCTCGGACTCGGGGTGCCGGAATCGACGCCGGAGTGGGGACGGCAGATCGCCCAGGCGGCCCCGATCTTCGAGATCGCGTGGTGGGCGATGTTCTTCCCGGGGTTGTTCCTGTTCCTGACGACCTTGTCGTTCAACCTCGTCGGCGACGGGTTGCGGGACGCTCTGGACCCGCGGATGGCGACGAAGGCCTCGAAGAAGAAGGAAGTGGAGGGATCGGAGGACGAGGAGGGAGTGAGGTCGACGACGAGAGCGAACGCGCTCGGAACGGCATCGGAACATTGAGGACGATCGAGAGGGGGAAAGCGTGAGGAAAGGACACTTCTTTCCGGTAAGCGTGCTGTTGGTGGTGCTGGTCATGATCGGCGCGGCCTGCGGCGGAGACGGAGACGACGGCGGCACCACTGGACCGACCGGCGACACCGTCGCGGAGGGTGGCGGCACCTATCGGGTCGAGACCGACGGCATCGCGTACACGAGCGGTGGCGATCCGACGGGGGAGTACCTCGGCCTGTCGTTCGGCATCCTGTCGAACCTGCTGGACCGAACCCTGTTGACCTATTACCACTCGGGTGACGAGCGCGGGAACTCGCTCGTTCCCGACCTCGCCGAGGACTTCCCGGAGGTGAGCGCGGACGGACTGACCTACACCTTCCACCTGAAGGACGGCATCATGTTCGGCCCGCCGCTCAGCCGCGAGATCACCTCGGCGGACGTGGAGTTCGCCTTCCGGCGGATGGCGACGGAGTCGCTCGTCGCCCAGTACGGCTTCTACTACTACGGGCTGATCGACGGGCTCGAGCTCGGCGAGGACCCGGGTGCCGGCGGCATCCCCGGGATCGAGACGCCGGATGACAAGACGATCGTCTTCCACCTGACGAGGATCGCCCCGGAGTTCGAGTTCCTGGTGTCGATGCCCGCCGCCGGCCCGATGCCGGAAGAGGTCGCGGGATGCTTCACCGAGGCCGGCGAGTACGGCCGCTACGTCATCTCTTCAGGCCCGTACATGTACGAGGGAACGGACGCGCTCGACGCCTCGAGCTGCGACTCGTTGGAGGCGTCCGGTCCGATCGCGGGGTTCGACCCCGAGGACCACTCGTACTTCGTCCGGAACCCGGACTACGACCCGGCGACCGACAGCCCGGAGGTCCGAGAGAACAACGTCGACAGGATCGAGATCGACCTGAACACCAACCTCGCCGACATCTTCGACAAGATCGAACGCGGCGAGCTCGACGGACACGTGGGCTCGGGGAACCCGCCCGCGGACGTCCTGCAGCGGTACTCGACCGACGAGGCGTTGCAGCCGATGCTCGTCACCGGCCAGGACGACCGGACGTGGTACATCACCATGAACCTGGCGGCCGCACCGTTCGACGACATCCACGTTCGCAAGGCCGCGAACCTGGTGATGGACAAGGCCGGCATCCTCCAGGCGTGGGGTGGCGAGATCAACGGAGAGATCGCCACGCACATCCAGCCCCCGGCCCTCACGGGCGGGAGCCCCACGAACGAGGAGTACGACCCGTACGCGACCCCGAACTTCGCCGGGGACGTGGACGCCGCCATGGACGAGATGCGCCAGTCCGTGTACGACACGGACGGCGACGGCCTATGCGACGCGCCGGAGTGCAGCGGCGTCGTGATGGTGAATCGCAACACCTCGCCGTGGACAGAGTCCGAGGCGGTCGTCGTGGACTCGCTCGCGCAGATCGGGATCGAGGTTGACGTCCGCGAGGCGGAGGACCACTACACGATCATGCAGACGGTCGCGAACGAGGTGCCCATCTCGATGAACCCGGGCTGGGGGAAGGACTTCCCTGATTCGTCGTCGTTCGTCGGGTTCCTCCATGACGGTCGCGGCATCGCGTGCGAGGGGAACTACAACTACTCGCTGATCGGCCTCACGGAGGAGAAGGCCGAGGAGTGCGGCATCGAGTTCGAGGAAGTGCCGAGCGTGGACGAGGACATCGACAACTGCAAGCAGGTGGCGCTCGAGGGCGACCTCGACGCGACGAACCAGTGCTGGATCGCCCTCGACCAGAAGCTCATGGAAGAGGTCGTTCCCTGGGTCCCGTACCTCTGGCCGCTTGTCATCACGACGATCGGGCCGGCGGTCACCGCCTGGGACTTCGACCAGTTCGCGGGAACCACCGCCTTCTCCAAGGTGGCGGTCGACCCGTCCAAGCAGGTCTAGCGGTCAGAACCAAGCAGGAAGCGCGAGAGCCGCCCCCATACCGGGGGGCGGCTCTTCCGCTCGAACCTAGGATCGACGACGTCGCCATCCGTTGGCGATCGGAGGTCGTGGCGAGGAGTCGATGGGCAGATACCTGATCCGACGGCTGCTGTGGGTGCTCCTGCTCGTCGTCCTGATCACGCTGTTCACGTTCATCATCTTCTTCGTCATGCCGCCCACGGATCCGTCGATCCTGTTCGCCGGCCGGGCGCCGAACCCGCGGCTCATCGCCCAGGTCAAGGAATCCCTTGGCCTCGATCAGCCGGCCCCCGTCCAGTACCTGCTGTTCCTCAAGCGCCTGTTCGTGGGTGACGAGTACGGCTGGCCGGGATTCGGCTTCTCGTTCCTGACGCGCTCGCCGATCAAGCCGGTGCTCCTGGAGCGGGCGGTGATCACGTTCCAGCTCGCGGTGGGCGCAGCAGTCCTGTGGCTGGTCCTGGGTGTCGCGATCGGGATCATCTCCGCGCTGAACCGCGGGAAGATCGCGGACCGGGCCGCGATGGGATTCGCGCTGCTCGGCGTGTCGGCTCCCGTGTTCTGGCTGGGGCTCATGGCGCTGTGGATCTTCTGGCAGCAACTCGAGATCTTGCCGGGAACGGGGTATGTGGCGTTCGGCGAGGATCCCCCGCAGTGGCTCATGCACTTCATCCTGCCGTGGTTCGTGCTTGCACTGCTGTTCGCGGCGTTCTACGCGCGCATGGTGCGGAGCAATCTGTTGGAGACGCTCAACGAGGACTACATCCGGACCGCCCGAGCCAAGGGCCTTTCGGAGCGCAAGGTCATCTACCGTCACGCCCTCCGCTCGAGCCTCACGCCGGTCGTGTCGCTGTTCGGGGTCGACTTCGGAACGCTGCTCGGCGGCGCCATCATCACCGAGACGGTGTTTAACCTCCCCGGGCTCGGCACGTATGTCGTCCGGGCGGTGGGGAACGGAGACCTGCCGGTCATCCTGGCGGTCGTCGTGTTCGCCGGCCTCGGCGTTACCATCATGAGCCTGGTGGTCGACGTCCTGTACGCCTTCTTGGACCCGAGGGTGAAGTACGCATGAGCTCCTCGACGCACGGCCGGGAGGGCGCGGTCGGGGAGCCGCTGCTCCGCGTGCGAGACCTGAAGGTGCACTTCGACACGCCGGACGGCGTCGTGAAGGCGGTGAACGGCGTGTCGTTCGACATCTACCCGGGAGAGACGCTCGGCGTCGTGGGTGAGTCGGGATCGGGCAAGAGCGTCACGTTCCTCACCGTCATGGGCCTCATCCGGTCGAATGACGCCCGGCTCGAAGGCGAGGTGATCTTCGACGGACAGGACCTGCTCCGCCTGCCCGACGAGGAGCTGCGGCATCTGCGCGGCAAGCGGATCGGGATGGTGTTCCAGGACGCGATGACGTCGCTGCACCCCTTCTACACGGTGGGGCAGCAGATCGTGGAGGGCATCCGTGCGCACGAGAAGATGCACAAGAAGGAGGCGTGGGACCGGGCGATCGACATGCTCCAAACGGTCGGCATCCCCAAGCCCGCGGAGCGCGCCCGGCAGTACCCGCACGAGTTCTCCGGCGGCATGCGCCAGCGGGCGATGATCGCGATGGCGCTCGCGCTGAACCCGGACCTGTTGATCGCCGACGAGCCGACGACGGCGCTCGACGTGACCGTGCAGTCGCAGATCCTCGAGTTGATCGACCGTCTGAAGCAGGAGTTCCGCACGGCCGTCGTGCTCATCACCCACGATCTCGGAGTGGTCGCCGAGTACTGCGACCACATCAACGTCATGTACGCCGCGAAGATCGCGGAAAGCGGGAACACACGCGACATCTACTACGGCGCCCACCACCCGTACACCTGGGGGCTCCTGCAGTCGATCCCTCGGCTGGAGAGCGAGGTCCAGGACCTCAAGCCGATCAAGGGACAGCCGCCGTCGTTGATCTTCGTTCCGCCCGGATGCGCGTTCCATCCACGGTGTCCGTACGTGATGGACATCTGCCGCACGAAGGAGCCCGAGCTCCAATCGCCCGACGACGTCCACGCGTCGGCGTGCCACCTCCCGCTCTCGGAGAAGGAGCGCATCTTCCGCGAGGAGGTGCTCCAGCAGGCATGACGATCTCGGTGCAGGAGCGGGAACGGCCGAGCGGATCGCCGGGATCGACGCCGCTGCTCCGGCTCGAGGGCGTGAAGAAGCATTTCCCGATCACCCGGGGTGTGATCTTCCAGAAGAAGATCGGACAGGTGCACGCGGTCGACGGGATCGACCTCGAGGTCTATCCGGGCGAGACGCTCGGCCTGGTGGGGGAGACCGGTTGCGGGAAGTCCACGCTGGCGCGGCTCATCATGAAGGTGTACGACGCGACCGAGGGCCGTCTGTTCTTCGAGGGCGAGGAGTACACGGCCCACGGCCGGCGGAAGATGCGTCCCCTCCGCCGCGAGATGCAGATGATCTTCCAGGACCCCTACGCGTCGCTCAACCCCCGCAAGACGATCGGATCGATCATCGCCGACCCGTTCCGGATCCATCACACGGTGCCCAAGGGCGACGTGAAGAAGAGCGTGCAGGAACTGATGGAGCTGGTCGGCCTGAACCCCGAGCACTACAACCGGTATCCGCACGAGTTCTCCGGCGGGCAGCGGCAGCGGATCGGTGTCGCCCGGGCCGTCGCCCTGCGGCCGAAGCTGATCGTGTGCGACGAGCCGGTGTCGGCACTCGACGTCTCGATCCAGGCCCAGATCATCAACCTGCTCGAGAAGCTCCAGCGGGAGTTCGGCCTGACCTACATCTTCATCGCGCACGACCTGTCGGTCGTCAAGCACGTCTCGGACCGCGTCGCGGTCATGTACCTCGGCAAGGTCGTCGAGATGGCCACGGGGAACACGCTCTACCGGAACCCGAAGCATCCGTATACCGGCGCGCTCCTGTCGGCGGTCCCGATCGCGGACCCCGACCTGGCCAGCCACAAGAAGCGGATCGTCCTGGAGGGCGACGTGCCGAGCCCGATCGACCCGCCTTCGGGATGCCGGTTCCACCCGCGGTGCCCGAACGCCCAGTTCCCCAAGTGCCGCGGGGAGGAGCCGGTCCTGCGGCCCCACCACCCGGGGCAGGTCGCCGCCTGCCACTATCCGCTCGAGGACCGCGCCGTGCTCGATCTCGAGCCATCGGCCTGACCGGCCGGTAGACTGGTCGGCTGATGCTCGAAGTCGTCGCGCTCGTGCTGAACATCGTTTCCAGCCTGTTCTTGATCGTGTTCATCCTGCTGCACTCGGGCAAGGGGAGCGGGCTCTCGGACATGTTCGGAGGGGGGTCATCGACACTGACCGGCGGCACCGCCCTCGAGCGGCGACTGGACCGGATCACGGTGGTCACGGCCGTGATCTTCGGGCTGAGCACCTTCTGGCTCTCCTGGCAGTGGAAGTAGACCGGGTCCCCAAACCCGGTTGGTAGAATCCCCTTCGCTCCCGTCGGAGTGGCGGAACTTGGTAGACGCGCTAGGTTGAGGGCCTAGTGGGCTTTACGGCCCGTGCAGGTTCAAATCCTGTCTCCGACACCGCGCACGGAAGGCCGGCAACGAGCCTCGACACCTCAACAGCCGGTCAGAACTGCGCCCAAGACGTGGGCGGCCATGTCCTGGACCGTCCAGGGTGGGCATTCGGTGTCACGCTGCCAATCACCCTCCGAGAGCGAGCGAAGCTGGTCGAGGTACGCTCGTACTCCTGCCCGGCGACCGCCAGAGCCTCCGGGCGAGCGAGCGGCCGGATCTCGTTGACCTCGATCACCTGGCTGGGCACCGTGCCGCCCACTCTCCGCGAGGGCTCGAGGGCTTCAAGAGGTCCGATCATCCTCCTGCTGCGGCGCGGCCGTCGAGGTCCGTCCGGACCGAATGCTGCGCCAGGTTCGAGACCGTACCGGCGAGGGCCGCGATGCCCAGGAGTGGGAGGAGCAACAGCCAGCCGGCGTCTTCCCAGGAGAGCGGCGTCAGGCATATGACCGCCCACGGGAGCAACAGCACGAGGGTCCACCCCGGATGGGTTCGCCGCATGGCCACCGCCCAGGCGGGCACGACCACGAAGAACGTGCCGAGAGCAAGGACCGCCCCGGTGCGCTCCAGGATCGTTGGGTTCCACCCAAGCTCGGTGCGCGACCACCACGATTCCGCACCGTCGCCGACGATGTGGGTGAGGACCATGACCGCGCCCGCCGCGATCATCACGAGGGGGATCGGCAGCCACCAGTCCCTCTTGAGACGCTCTTTCATCTGAACTCCCTCCTTCTCACGCAAGGCGTGCACGCTCATCTGCGCGCGCCAGGACACGTCCGCTCCGATCCCGAGGAGACATCGAGCGAGCATCTGTCCCGCCACGGACGGGGGCTCCGCCCCGACGCGGCGGCCCGCATGCGCGTGCTCCCACAGGTCCGAGTCGATCTCTTCACGCCGCGAGTCCCGAACGGCCGGCTCGAGCCCGACGGTGTACAGCCGGGCCCAAGCGCTGACGATGCTCGCGGCGAGCTCCTCGGGCGATCTCACGCCGGTCCCCGACGCAGGAGCCAAGCGCCGGCCGCAGCGATCTCGGCGTTCTCGAACGCGCGTTGCCCGTCGGCGGTGACTCGGTACATACGGCGCCGGGGTCGCCCCTGCTCGGCAGCGATATCGGGGTCCTCCCAGCGGCTCTTCAGCAGCCCCCGTCGCTCCATCCGGTCGAGCGCCTTGTAGAGGGTGCCGTGGGCGGTGAGTCCCCGCGCACCATCCCGGTCGCGAAGCTCCCTCGCGAGCCGGAATCCGTGGAACTCCGGTTCCCCTGTGCTCCTCCGTACGGAGAGACCCGCACCGAGGATCGCCACCTCCAGCGGGACCAGTGCTCCTTCTCGCCGCCTCATGACGACGAAGAATAGGAAGATATCTGCCGATAGTCAAGTCCGGCCTTCGCGATCGTCGTCCTCGACGAGAGGCCGCTTTGGCTCTCCGGTCCGGCAAGCTCCGCGGCGCGACCGGTGCCCGACGGGGTGAAGCCCGAGCCCGGCGGGTGGAACCGGACCTCCGGAGGTCTACGACATCGAGGCCGAGGTGACGAGGCTCCGTGCAGCCGGGGTCCGCTTCCGCGGCGACATCGTCGTCGGTCCCGGCGGGAGCCAGATCGTGCTAGAGGATCCCGCCGGCAACGCGGTCGAGCTCTTCCAACCGGCCTGACCGCGCCCTCGACCGACCTTCCTGCAAGCCAAAGGCTGCTCCCGCCTAGGCGATGGCTCCCTCCCGCAGGGCCGACAGACTCTGAGCGAGCAGACGGGAGACGTGCATCTGACTGATCCCGATCTCTTGGGCGATCTCGTTCTGGGACCGCTCCTCGAAGAACCGAAGATAGATGATGGTTCGCTCCCGTTCCGGAAGGGCGCGGATGAGCGGCACGACACTGTGCCAGGATTCGAATTCGTCGAAACGATCGTGATCCACGAGAGTGTTGATCGGAGCGAAGGAGTCGTCCCCTCCAACAGGAGCGTCGAGGGAATGCACCGTGTAGGCCCGTGATGCATCGAGGGCCTCGAGTACCTCGTCCTCGGAGGCGCCGAGGTGCTTCGCGATCTCGCTCACGGTGGGTGGATGGGCGAGCTCTTGCGTGAGCGTTCCGATCGCTCGCCTGATCCGCATCGCAAGATCCTGGACCCGGCGCGGAACCCGGATGGTCCACGAATTGTCTCGGAAATGACGCTTGAGCTCACCGATGACGGTCATCGCCGCGAAGGACGAGAAGGTTTCGGGACGAGCCGGGTCGAGCCGGTCGATCGCCTTCAGCAGCGCCATCGTGGCCACCTGCTCGAGATCCTCCAACCTCTCACCCCGCCCGGTGAACCTCCGCGAGAGGAACAGCGCCAGCGGACGGTGCCGGACCAGGAGGGCCTCTCGCTCATCAAGAAGCACGATCAACTCCCCGGTTACGGAGATTCCGGACGAAGATGCCCATCACTCAGTTGTCCAGGCCTGTCGGCGCTGAGCTGGCGCGATCGGGCTCGCCGGAACCATCGCCCAGATCTCGTTCACCCCCGCGCACCCCCGAACCTGCACATGCCCGTAGGCCGATAGAGCTAGATGTTGTCCCGTAGAAGGGGATCAGCGCATCGGCCGAAAGGGGGTCAATGGCGCGAAGTGTCCTAGGCAAGAGGACCTATAACGCGCGCGGTATGCGCCGGGACGTTGGCCGACTCCTCCTGAAGGGGAAGAGACGACCGGCCTCAACGATCCGAGCACGAGGCGACCGAGTCTCCCGGCCCCGACACACAGCAGCAGCCGAGACCGCAGCCGGCGTAGTGTGGAAGACAACCCCGACGGCGGGAACGAATCATCGGGTCCGTCAGCGGAGGTCCCGAGAGGCTCATCGTAGGAGCAGCTGGCGTGTCGTCGACATCGGACACGGGGGAGCGGAGAGCGCTCTGGGTTCCGGACGAGCCGTATTGGTGGCAGCGGGGCGTCGTCTATCAGATCTATCCCCGGAGCTTCCGCGACGCTTCGGGAGATGGCATCGGCGACCTGGCCGGCATCCGCGAGAAGGCGGATTACCTTGCGTGGCTCGGCATCGATGCCGTCTGGCTCTCGCCGATCTATCCCTCGCCGGACGTGGACCTCGGCTACGACATCTCCGACTTCCGCGGCATCCATCCAGCGTTCGGGACGTTCGAGGACTTCGACGCGCTCGTCGCCGCGCTGCACGAGTGGAGCATCAGGCTCATCCTCGACCTGGTCCCGAACCACACCTCCGACCAGCACCCGTGGTTCCTCGAGAGTCGGGACCCCGCGAGCGAGCGGCACGAGTGGTACGTCTGGCGCGAGGGGCGCCCCGACGGATCGCCTCCGAACAACTGGGTGAGCTACTTCGGCGACCCGGCGTGGCGCTACCTCGACCCACCGGGCAAGTGGTACCTGCACTCCTTCGATCCCGGGCAACCGGACCTGAACTGGGACAACCCGCAGGTGCGAGAGGCCATCCACGACGCGATGCGTTTCTGGCTCGATCGGGGCGTCGACGGGTTTCGGGTCGACGTGCTGTGGCTCCTCGGGAAAGACCCTGCGCTCCGCGACAACCCACCGAACCCCGATTGGCACGAAGCGCTGCCGTCCCGAGTCAAGTTGCGCCGCGTCCATTCCGAGGACGGCCCCGATGCGCACGACCGGGCGCGTTCGCTCCGAGCGGTCATCGACGAGTATCCGGACCGGGTCATGATCGCCGAGGTGGTGCTCCCACCCGCCCGGGCGGTGGCGTACCACGGTGCGGATCTGGACGAGGCGCACATGCCGCACAACTTCGCGCTGACCGAACTCCCCGAGTGGACCGCCGATGGAGTGCGAGCCGAGGTCGAGGCGTACGAAGCGGCATTGCCCGAAGGCGCGTGGCCGAACTGGTTGCTCGGGGATCACGACTTCCCGCGCATCGCTAGCCGCGTGGGACCGGAACGGGTCCGGCTCCTGCACATGCTCCTGCTGACGCTCCGCGGAACCCCGACCTGGTACTACGGGGACGAGCTCGGCCTCCCGAACGCCGTCGTCCCCGCCTCGAAGGTGACGATGCCGGACCCCCAAGCCGCCTTGGGAACCGCTCTCGACCGCCTCCCCGTTCGATCGCCGATGCAATGGTCGCCCGGGCCGAATGCCGGCTTCTCCGAGTCGGAACCATGGCTCCCGCTCGCGTCGGACGACCCGGCGATGACCGTCGAGGTGCAGCGAGAGGATCCCGACAGCGTGCTGAACCTGTTCCGCTCGCTGGTTCAGCTGCGGAAGGAGACCCCCGCGCTGGCGGTCGGCGCCTATCGAACCCTGCCGGCTCCGGATGGTGTCTTCTCGTTCGAGCGCTACCACCCTGGCGGAAGGGTGCAGGTGCACCTCAACTTCGGCGATGCGCCTCGCGAGGTGGAGGTGCCGGAGGGCGCAGAGGTCTTGCTCTCCACCACGGGCCGAGGCGTAGCTCCACCAGCCGGCCGCCTCGATCTGCGTGGCTACGAAGGCCTCGTCGTCCGGTAGCTTCCGGGCTCCTAGCGGACGCCGACCTCGTCGAGGTGTGCGAGGAGATCCGCCGGATCCGCGTACACGCGGTACGCGCCGGCGCGCTCGAGTTCGTCGAGGCCGTAACCGCCGGAGAGGAAACCGACGCCGAGCGCTCGCGCCCGGCGCGCGGCGAGCAGATCCCACACGCTGTCGCCGACGACGATGCTGTTCTCGATGTTCACGCCGAGCTTCTCGGCGGCCGCGAGGAACAGGTCCGGATCGGGCTTGGCCCGCTCGACGAGATCACGCGTGATGATCGGCACCCCGTCGGGAACCTCCAGGAGCTCGATCGTGGGTCCGGCCGACTGCCGGTAGCCGCTCGTCGCGATGGCCCACGGCGTGCCGCTTTCCGTGAGCGTGTGGAGGAGCTCGATGGCTCCGGGGAGGGGCCGGATCTGCCCGGAGCGAGCCGCGTAGGCTTCGGCGTGGAGCTTCCGGAGGCGGTCCGCATCCTCGACGGTCACCGGCCGGCCGGTCTCGCGCAGCAGCGCATTGGCGAACAGGCCACCGCTCATGCCGATCTTGCGGTGGATCCTCCAGACCGCGAGCTCGATCCCGACCTTCTCGAGCGCCTCTCGCCACGCGAGAACGTGCTGGTAGACGCTGTCGATCAGCGTCCCGTCGAGGTCGAAGATGAGGGCCTGTTCGCGATCCACCTCGTGCATCCTAGTCAGCCCCGAGTCCCCGGCCCGCGGAGCGGGGAATCGGCCGATCGCCGGCGGAAGGCTTCGGCGATTAGGGATCCGAGCCGATGGGTATCCCGAGACCATGCTGCCCTCACGAGACGACCCCATCGTGAAAGAGGCCCTGGCCAGCGGCGCCTTGCTGCTCGCCACGGTCGGCGTCTTGCTGCTCGGGGTCGTGGGCTCGCTCGCGCTCCTCCGCTGACGGTTCTCAGCGCCACGATCTCGTGTCCGGAGGCTGTTCTCCTCCTGAGCGGCGCGGTACCCTGCTTGCATGTGACGGCTCCGACCCGATAGCGGCGCAACCACCCGCATCGAAAGGGAGCCTTCCGTCGTGTCCCTCGTCCACCTCCATCCGTTCCGCATCTCGCTCCAGGGAGTCCCGGCATGAGCGTGCTCGAGATCAGAGACCTCGCGGTCGAGGTCGCCGGGCGGCCGGTCCTGGAGGGCCTCACGCTCTCGCTCCGTCCCGGGGACAAGGTCGGTGTCGTCGGTCGCAACGGGGCGGGCAAGACGAGCCTGCTCCAGGTGATCGCGGGAGAGGCCACCGCGCTCGCCGGGCGAGTCACGGTTCGAGGGCGTGTCGGCTACCTGCGGCAGGATCCGCGACAGCACCGTGCCGACGAAGACCACACCGGCCTGGTGCACGTCCTGCAGGCTCGCGGGCTGCAGGAGATGGCGGAGCGCCTCGAGAAGTCGCGGCTCGCGATCGAGGAACGTCCGACCGACGCCAACGTCGGACGCTTCGCACGTCTCGAGGAGCGCTACCGGGCCGCAGGCGGGTACTCGGGCGAAGCGGAGGCACGCAGGATCGCCGCCGGACTCGGGCTTCCCGGTGACCGGCTCGACCTTCCCGTGCCCGCACTGTCGGGAGGGGAGCGGCGGCGTCTCGAGCTCACGCGGATCTTGTTCGGAGGATCGGATGTCGTGCTCCTGGACGAGCCGACGAACCACCTCGACAACGACGCGAAGCAGTGGCTGATGAAGTTCCTCGCGGCGTACCCCGGCGCGCTCGTCGTCGTCAGCCACGACCTCGCGCTGCTCGACTCGTCGATCACCCGGATCCTGCATCTGGATCGCGACGGACTCGTGCAGTATCGCGGGACGTACTCCGAGTACCGGACGGCTCGAACCCAGGACGAGGTGCGCCGCAGGGCGCTCGCCGAGCGCCAGCACTCTGAGATCGACCGGCTCAAGACGCTCGCGAACTCCATGCGCGGCCAGACGGTCAAGCGGGCCCGCAAGGCGAGGAGCCTCGACTCGCGGGTAGCGCACCTGCGCGCGAAGGCGGTGGCTGCGCCCAAGCGCGAGCGCGTGGTGCAGTACCGGTTCCCGCCGCCTCCGCACAGCGGCAGGGTCGTCCTGAAAGCCGACCGGCTCACGAAGGGCTACGGAGGACCGCCCGTCTTCCAGGACGTGAGCTTCGACCTCGGCCGCGGGGAGCGCCTGCTGGTCATGGGGCTGAACGGCGCCGGCAAGACGAGCCTGCTGAAGATCCTCGCCGGAGTGACGAACGCAGACGTCGGCACGCTCGAGCTGGGCCACGGCGTGCGGCTCGGGTACTACGCGCAGGAGCACGAAGGGATCCATGATGGAGTTCCGGTCTTGGCGCACGTACGAGGGGAATCGACCGACGCCTCCGACCAGGACCTGCGCGCGCTCCTCGGCATGTTCGGTCTGAGCGGAGAGGTCGCGTTCCAGGATGCCGGGACGCTCTCGGGTGGTGAGAAGACCAAGCTCGCCATCGCGCAGCTCGTCGCGGGTCGGCGGAACCTGATCCTGCTCGACGAGCCGACGAACAACCTCGATCCGCCGTCGCGGACGGCGGTCGCGGAAGCGCTCGCGACGTGGACGGGCTCGATGGTCCTCGTCAGCCACGACGTCGCGTTCGTGCGCAGCCTTGCCCCGCAGCGCGTCCTGATGATGCCCGACGGTGAGCTCGGCTACTGGGACGACGGGCTGCTCGACCTGGTCGCCCTCGCCTGAGAACTACGCGAGCACGCTGAACGGCACCGAAACCCGGCAGCGATAGCTGTCGTCGAGGCACAGGTGCAGCTCGTAGTCGCCCGCGGGCAGCGGCCAGTCGGCCGCGCCACGAACGCCGGCGCCGAGATCGAGGGAGCCACCGACCCGGCCTTCCAGGTAGCGCCACGCTTTGATCGTGCCGGTCTTGGCGGTCAACCCGGCGCGGAAGACCCCGAACCAGTCGAAGCGGTTGCCGGGGGCGAACGCCCACGTGACCTCGAGCGCTTGATCGCCC